>CANFLL010000015.1 GCA_947447825.1 Chitinophagaceae bacterium
CTAATACTCTGAAACCAGTTAATGGATCAAGGGCAGTAGTGGTAGTGTTTGTGATGCCATAAGGAACAGCACCAGTAGTGTAGGTGTTTGTTCCTGTTCCACCGTAGTTCCAGTTAAAGATACCATTAGTGTTATTATAAGTGAAAGCAGAAGCATTACCATTTATACTGTAATCTAAACCTGAACTAGCAGGAGCTGGTTGAGCCGCAGAAGCATTAGCACCATAAAAACCATCATCAGCATGAGTAGCACTTGGGCCAGTTATGAATATACCTTTTCCACTTGTCATAGAACCACTTTCTTGCCATGTGTTATAGATGGTGTTGCTTGCGCCATAAACTTCTGGAGCAATATCACGATAACCACGGTAGCCAGCAGGAATGAAACGTTCAACATTAACTGTTCCCGTGATCTTACCACCAACAGAACCTACAATAGCCGTGTTAGCAATTGAAGTAGATTTAAGAGTAAGTAATCCTGTACCTATTGCAAACGTACCAGAAGTTGGTGTAAGTACTCCCGTAATATTCAAAGCATTACCAATTGTAGTAGTACCTGTTGAACCAACTGTCAAATTACCAATTGTGTTAGTGGTACCAGGAGTAGTTTGATCGAAGCTAAGTGTGTTGCTTGTAGCACCCGTAAAAGTTAAACTTGAAGTACTGCTTGTTTTTATTTTACCAGTACCCGTTATAGAACATAATGATAAAGTATATCCATTCAAATCTAATGTTCCGTTGTTTGCAATACTATCGCTTGCAGCAGTCGAAGAGCTAGCACGATAAGTCATTGTTTCGTTGTAACCCAATTTCACAGTAGAACCACTATTAATCACATAGTCAACAGCAGTTTTATTGGCAGTTGTTGCACTATCATAAATATACTGTGTTCCTGTACCTTGGAATACAACTTGACCGTGCATCTTGGAACTAGTTGCATAGATACTAGCATAGAATTTAGCACTTGCACCTACACTCAAATTACCGCCTAAGTAAATGATGGTATTGTAAGTAAGAGTTGAAAGACTATTGTTTGCACTAGCCAAATCAAAAATACCTGTTCCTGTAACGGTAACATTTCCTGCAACAGTAATCTTAGATTGTTGAGATGTATAAGTAGAACTTGGTACTGATGAAATCAATTTACCTCCAGAACTAATAAGAATGTTACCAAATGAGTTTGATATCACACTTCCTATAGTACTTACTAAAGCAACTGAACTCGTATTTGTACCCGCAATAGTTAATGTTCCTGTTGTATTAAAACTTGAAGAGTTTATCACTTGTTGTACTGTCTGACTAGGGCAATTCCAGTTAAAGTTTCCGAAAGTAGTTGTATAACCACCTGACAATGCAGTACTTGTAATACCAGTAATGTAACAAGTAGAACTAGCATTCCAAGTAGCGGTTGGTATAGATCCGCCGTTTACCAAGTGATAATAAGCACCACCTGCTCCAAAAGTAACCTTACCTCCATTAAAGCTTGTAAACGCAGTACCCAATGAAGAACCATTCTTAAAGCTTCCGTTCACCAACAATTGTTGTGAAGAAGAATACATTGACAAAGCACTAGAAGCACCACTTAAATACAGGGTGGTTCCCACAGGTACTGTAAAAGCACCTTCTTCTATGTATGTATTACCTAAAACTGTATCTACACCTCCTGCAACGCAACCTGCGGAATTAGAAAGGGTTAGATTATAATAATCGAAAGGAGGAATTGTTTGCGCAACGCCCGATCCATTGAAAGAAACTGTAGATCCTATTGCAGCAGAAACACTTGTGCCAGTAGAAACAGTGAAAACATTGTCAATGGTAATTGTTCCTGTAATTGTCTTTGCACCAGTTCCGCTTAAACCAATATTTGAATAGGTAGCTTGAGCAGGTGTTTGAGCTACAGAACCAGTATAGTTTACAGTACTACCCGTAACTAAACTGGTAATAGTTGGCGTTGTTGATAGCTGCCAATTTAATGTACCATTAGATGCTACACCAATTCCCAAAGCAGTATTTGTGGTGAAATCTAAAACTGCACCAGAAGCAACTGTTAAACTAGTTGCAGAGCTTCCACCTCCTACAACGATTGAAGAACCATTACCCAAAGTCCAAGTGCCACTGAAAGTAACAGAGCCACTAGCTCCTACAAAATTCCAGATAATATCTGGGTCACTCATGGTAGTTGGAGATGTACCACCTACTAGAGTAGAACTTGTAGTCCAGTTTGATGGCGTAAGAACTGATGAATTAGAATTTCCTGCTTTGTAATAATAAGCAACTGGTGTAGAGCAGAAGCCTGATACAGCGACAGTTTTAGATACAGCACCAGCAGACGAAACAGTGATGTTTCCATTGAAAGAACCACCAGTTGTTGGTTTGAAACGTACATATATCACAGGTATTGACCTTGTAGAGGTGTCAAACATATCTGCTTGAGTAATTGTGTAAGGAGAACTGTTTGTGTAAACACTAGAGAATGAACTTGAAGGAGAAATTTCAAAACCAACTGGAGGCGTTACTGTTACACCACCTGTACCAATGAATTTACCAGCCAAAGCGAATGAATTGAATCCAGTATTATTGGCTGCTGTGTTTGCAATGGTTGTACCGAAGTTGCTTTTAAAATCTCCAGAGTATTGCGCATTGGCAAACTTTGGACTAGTGCTTATAAACAAATAAGGCGTTTGCGAAGTAGATGGTGCAAAAGCAACACCTCTAAAGTTTGTTGCAGCAGCAGCTTTGGTAACCCAATTGATAGTACCACTCAAAGCACCATTGTCTGTAAACTTAACTAAACTATCTTGGTCTAGGTTGAAACTACCAGCACCTGCTGTTGCATTTCCACCAGTTGTTGTAAGATATAGAACAGGTTTAGTACCAGAGAAATCCCCAATGATACTCCTACCCATCAATGGACGACTTGTGCCATTTACTCCTGGCACTGTCATACGACCCAATAATGTGTATTTGCCTGTGGTATTATTGAAATAGTATTTCAATATACCACCACCATATACATCGGAACCTGATACCCAGTTATTGTTTTCATCATCAACAACATATAGGGTGTCACCTGTTGGATTGAATGTGTAACCATAAGCACTAGTAGCAGTAGCAGGAGTAGAACCTGAAGGATAACTCATTGCATTACGGTAACCTGTGGTATCTGCAACTAGAGTTGTACCTAAAGTGCCATTATCACGCAATGAAGAGATGTTGCCAAAGTAATTGATACCAATATAAGGTGCAGAAGCAGTTGCCCCCCATAACCTACCATTGAATATTTGTAATGAACGACCATTTATACCCGCATATTGGGTACCAGAATTATCTGTATAGTCATTGAAATAGAAGAATCCCGATGAACCTATTGACCAAATTCTAGTTCCATCAGATGCTACAGCTCGTAGTGCAGTACCGCTTAGGAAATTAGCAGCAACTGGTACAGATGCAGTACCCGTATAATCTACCTTACCAAAAACCCGGTAATTATTCTTGTTGGTAGTATTTGTAGCACTGGACGATACACTAGATAAACCTTCATAAGCATTATATCCACCCATAGTCAAGTATTTACCATCAGAAGAGAGTGTCATATACCCTTCTGATGTAGCAGTGCCACTAGCAGTAAGGCTATAATCACCCTCTTGTGCATAAACACCCTTAGAGTATGGCAATGGAACACTACGAACTAAAGCACCAGTGCTTGCATTAAATTCATCTACAAAAACCCTGGTAGCAGCACTTGAAAAACCATTACCAAAACCAATGCGCATAGTAGTTATATTACCTGGAGTAAAGGCAGTAGCAGTAGGCACTAACAATGTGTCTGGACTTGTAGCAGCCGCAGAACAACCATTGGTTGCAGTAACAGTACAGTTTATCTTGTCATTGTTTGTCCATGTAATCAAATTCTCAGAATAGGTAGCAGTAGTAGGGTTATTTGAACCTGTAGAAGCTATTGGCGTACCATTTTTAGTCCATTGATAGGTAGAAACTACTACACCAGTACCAGAAACTGCCACTGTGAAAGTATCTTTCTGTGGTGTATAGTGAACAATGTGGTTAGCTGTAACCGTAACAACAGGTGCATTATTTACTGAGAAAGTAAACGTTGATGAACTTACTGGCAATGCAGTAGAAATACACGCATACGAACTTGAAGTTACAGCTGCATAAACAACATCGTTGTTGGCAAAAGTTGAAGTGTATGTGCTAGTTGTTTGTCCACTTACAACAACACTGTTTTTATACCAAGCATAAACAACAGAGGTTAACCCAACTGCTGGTGTTGCAGTGAATGTAGAAGCTACAGTAGTACCCGATGTTATACAGTTAGTAGCTGACGCCGAAGAGCCAATTGTAACTGTTGGGGTAATATAAGCAGTTACAGTTAGTGTTGAGGTAGCAGATGTAGCTGTAACTGGAGAGGCGCAACCAGAACTACTTGTCATTACTACATAAACCTGATCGCCATTGGCAAAAGAGGAGGAGGAATAAGTAGAGGCAGTACTAACTGGACTACCATTCAAATACCATTGATAGGTAGGTGAGCCTCCTCCGTTAGACGGTGTTGGCGTAAAGGTAACTGATGTACCTGCGCAAACAGATAAGCTAGGGCTTGCAGCGATAGTTACAGAAGGCGTAACAGTACCAGTTACAGAAAGAGTAGTAGTGGCAGACTGAGCAGTTGAAGCTGTAGCACAAGCCGCATTGCTTGTCATTATTACATATACCTGATCAGTATTTGCAAATGACGAAGACGCATAAGTAGAACCTGTAGATACTTGGCTACCATTTAAAAACCATTTGTATGTTGGTGAACCACCATTTACTGGGGTAGGAGTAAATGTTACTAATGTTCCAGAACAAATATTATAAGTTCCATTAGGTGAAACGGTAACAGAAGGAGTAACATTGGCTGTTATAGTTACAGCACCAGAAACACTACTAGTTGCAGTAAGGCTATTACCGTCTGTAACTACACAGTAATAATAAGTTGTACCAGAACTTGAAGTAGGTGGAGTATAAGTGTCTGTTTGTCCACCAGAGCCAGAACCCACTGAAGTTCCACCTGTATTGGAAGCAGTGGTATTACTATACCACTGATAATTTGTAATAGAGGCAGTTCCAGCAGTAGCTGAAATAGATAAATTGGTTACAGTAGCATTTTGGCAAAGGGATTGTGTAACAGTAGAAGGCTGTGTACCTATAGTTGGTGGCAAAGCGGTAACAGAACCACTTACCGATAAACTAACTGAGTTTGTACCAGCATCAGCTATTGTAATAGTCTCGTTATTATAGGTAGCAACACTTAATCCAGCTTTCAGCCTAACCCAAACGTTAGCTGCAGAAGTTGCGCTTCCTGTATACGCAATAGTTGCGGTAGAACCAAAACCAGTTGATGCAGAAGTGGTAGAAACCTCATAATCTGTTGGTGATGTAACTGTAAGGTTGCCAGAAGCGGGTGAAAGGTTTACACTAGTTACTGTAAAATTAGTTGCTGGGGTAGATGGGCCTGTACCTTGTAAATAAGTTAATCCTGTAAGGGCAGTAGCTGATGGCGTAATATTGTTTGGTGTAACAGAAGCCCATGTTGTACCAACCATTATACCATCAATTGTGAGAGTAGGGGCATTAGCTGCAGTACCTTGACGTAGAAAAATTTTATCGATTGTTCCAGCATCTGCTATCCCACCACTTGTTGTTGCGGGAATTGTAGCTGTGCCTTCAGTGCTTCCTAATGGAGGGTTAACCCAAAGACTAACCACATCATCTGCCGTGCTTGCGTTGTATGCATACTTAACAACTATTAGGTATGTTGTTGACAAACTTCTTACCACATTATCATAAGTTGCAGTGCCTCCAGTTTTACCAATACCCATAAAATAACCACCAGTCGTACTCTTAGCGTAAACTCTAACATTAAAAGTTGTTGTACCAGTACCTATCGCTAAAAAATAATCACCAGTAGCCTGAGCTGCTGAAAGGTTTATTAAAAATGATGCATAGACGTTTCCTGAATTTTGTGCAGTAAATCCTTTAGAATCATCTTCCCCACTTGTTGTCATGGTTACTGACTTACCTACACTCGACCTGGGAGAACTAGCATAACTAAGTCCTGTAGCGGCAACTGAAATAGCATTTGTACCTGCACCACTAATAGCAGTCCACCCATTCGCAGTAATAGCCTGTGTAGCCGTATAACTAAAATCTTCAGTTAACAGCTGGGCATTAGCTTTGGATGATAGCCCAACTGCAAACGCAAACACCACCATCAGTGGCATCAGTAATCTTTTCATAAATGTTGTTTTTGAGTGAGGCGAGGCAACGGAATAGTTGCTTTTGTACGCATTTGAGGGGTAATTGTACTGTTGTTTCATAAATGTGTATACTTTGTTGAATAAAAGCCTTTGTTATCTATATAATTAAAACCAATAATTAATCTCTAAACCTTACTAAGCCTTCCTTTCTTCATTCATTTATGTTCGCAATCGAGTGTGTGGGGTAGAGGTTAATTAATGTCCTCTACTTATTAGCCGCAAAAATATATGTATCTTTTTATATTTCCGAAGCACAATATTAATTAATTGTTACCAATTACTGCATTATTTTTATTTTATTTACCGATAAATATAGTATTTGTGGATAAGTTAATTAAATATTACCAAAAAAACTAAATATTCATTTAATTTGGCTTTGCAAAAATGTTTATTTATCGGATATGAAATTCTAGCACAATATATTAAAGTTAGGCACTTACGCTGTGTAAACATTCTCCATTGCCATGTTGCAGAAATTTAATGACTACCAGCCATTTGGTAATTCGCTTACATCTTTTCCATAGTCTTTGCATCATTCAGAATGTCTTATCTGGCGCACCAGAATAAAATGAGAATGACGTGGACTATTTGCGGTTAGATATCTCCTGTCGTTACAATGACGTGGGTTTATACGTCCCTGATTTGCCAACTTTTCAGAAGTTGGTAAATCTAAATGTGGCAAGTCTCTGTCCGTTAGATTTGGCAACTTACAAAAAGTTACCAAATCATAGCCCCACACGTCATTCCCATTTTTTTCTGGTGTGCCAGATGAGACATTCGATATGACGCTCACCAGGTTTTGAGTAACTGAAATTGTAACTATTCAGGGGATATTTAACCACTAGGGTCACTAAGGCTTTCACCAAGAACACAAGGATTGTGTTGTATTATTACTTCAGAACTACCATTGGAGGAATCTAAACCTTAGTGTATGTAGTTTTTTCATTGTGTACTTGGTGGTAAATAACCCCTGAAGAGTTACCTGAAATTAAAGTCACGTCATTCCCATTTTTTTCTAGTGTGGCAGATAACACATTCAGAATTACATGCACCAAAGGGATTCTTTCAGAATAACAATTGCAACTTTTTAAAGACCTGCGACTTATTCACTAAAACTGGTTCTCCGCTAGATACCAAGGGTATCTAAATTCAATCATTAATGATTGCAGCCAGATACCAACCGATGTAATTTTAATCATTAATGATCTTGGCTAGATATCAAGGGTATGTAAATTCAATCATTAATGATCTACGCCAGATACCAACCGATGTAATTTTAATCATTAATGATCTCCGCTAGATACCAAGGGTATCTAAATTCAATCATTAATGTTCTTCGCCAGATACCAACCGATGTAATTTTAATCATTAATGATCTTCGCTAGATACCAAGGGTATCTAAATTCAATCATTAATGTTCTTCGCCAGATACCAACCGATGTAATTTTAATCATTAATGATCTCCGCTAGATATCAAGGGTATGTAAATTCAATCATTAATGATTGCAGCCAGATACCAACCGATGTAATTTTAATCATTAATGTTCTTAGCCAGACCTATTTTGTTTTGGATAATGGAGAGTGGTTGAGAACAGGGCAAACGCATTTAATTTTTTTTATACCACATAGCCACAGTAGGCATATAGATTTTATTACTTCAGGCAGATAAAACGCTTCGCTTTAAGGTCACATAGCGTTGTAAGCCTGTATATCCCCGTCTATGTGGCCTTAAAGCGAAGCGTTTCCTTACTGAACAGACTATGTGGTATATTTTATCCAATTAATTTTAGTGCGTTTGCCCCTGTATTTACCACGAAGTACACTAGGAAAAAAACAAGTACACTAAGGTTAAGAGTCCTCCAATGGTAGTTCTGATGTAATAATACAACACAATCCTTGTGTTTTTTGTGGAAGCCTTAGTGAACATAGTGGTTAAATATCCCCTGAATAGTCATAAAAAAGTAAATGTATATAGTAGCTAAAATGAAGGAACATTAAGAAAGATGATTGCGTTTTTACTGACTGATAGGTTTACTCCAAAAAATGATGGCATCATTAAACTTTGTAAGTGTATCAATCTGCCGATGCTTCCTTAGTTCCTTAATGGGCATTATGGCAGGATTAGAAAAATCGTTGGTAAACCATACAATATAATTAGCATCCGACTCATAATAATCTTTTAAATCGACCTTGTGAACTGGTTCAGGAATGCGCAATGCGGGTAAACCACTATAAAAATATACTGCATCACAGGCATTAGAATAAATTTCTGTATCTGGTTTAAAGTAAGCAGTATTTCGTTTCAAGAACTGAACAATATCACTATCCTGCCAATCTAACTCTGTGTAACCAGGAATGCCGGCCTCCTTGGTTTGTTGCTGAAAATCTATGGTTGCCATTGCCTGCTGAAACTGTAAGGACAAATAGATGGAGAACATTAAAAGTGTGATACCTATTTTATTGTATTTACTTTTAAGTTGATGATAAAGAGAAGGCAGAAAATAGGTGATCCCTATTAATAGAGGTATATAAGCAGGGGATAATAACCGATTGGTTATTTTTTCATATTTAGAGATGGAGGCAGTGGTTATTATAAATAATATATAAACAACACTAAACGCAATGGTGATTGTTTGGAATGAAGTCATTTTATGCCACTTTAGGTATCTATATAAAAGTATAGACGCAAAAGAGACTATTAGAATTGTGGCGGCTATCAAACAGATAATTGGATTTGTGGCAGGAATATGAAACCACTGCAACAGCGTTTCGCCAAAATACTGAAGGTTTAGCCAGAATGGTGTAATGCTTTTTTGCCTAATCCCCGTCATGGTGCCATTCATTCGGTCGTTTCTAATTAAATTTAGCAGCAGCAGGACAACTCCTCCTGTGCCAAAAATAACCAAGTGTAAAAGTTTCAAACTCCATTTTACCTTTTTGTGTAGAAATATGAGTAGTAATCCAGTTGCCATGATGCTTAAACCTGCAATGCGTGTGTCGCAAGCCAAAGCAGTGAAGAGAGAGGGGAGAAAGAGTGCCTTAAAAGTTGGATGTTTAAGATAAACCCTAATTGATAGTAAGAACAAACTTATTAATAGCATAAATAATGTCTCGCTCCAAAGCATCGTGAAAACATCTAACAAACAATAACTAATAGGTAGAATACTTAAAATAGCCCATTTGTACCAATAAACTGTTTTTGAGAGTTGCTGAATGAAGCATCCATATAAATAGATGATGAAAGCAATTAAGGTAGCATTAATTAAGGGGGCAATCAATAGTACATCTTTAGAAAAGATCCACGAGAGTGTGCCTAGAAAAATGGGGTATCCTGCGGGGAAAATGATTAATGGGTTTTCGTTAAATTCTAGAATACCTTTTCCTAAGCGAATATTTCGGGCTACTCCAGTATATGAAACTGAATCGGGGGAGATGCCAATTCCATGATAATTAGTGAGCGCATAAATGAAGATTGCACCAAGAATAGCGGCTATCAGAGAGTCTACATTGTTTTTTAAATTAAGAACATTCCATTCATCTCTCATTCACTTACTATATATGATGTGGGCTAAGGTAATTGCTGAGAAACAATTTAACAAAAAATATTATAAAGTGTACAAAGGGAATACTTGCAGTTTTTACTTTGGTGCTTTTTACCAATGAGCAGTAACAAATAGATAAAGCAAAACTAAATTTACCCACAAATTGATAGATTATAGATTTTGGCAATAATAATAGTCTAGTAATCTTTTACATTTGCCAACTTACGCAATACTGCAAAAGCAATTACTTTTGACACAGTTGGATTAGATGTTTGGGTATTGATTTTAGTTTACACAGAATAATGAGCTGCTTTATGATGAAAAATATAGCAACTGATTTCTAAGCAAAACCTAATCGGGACGACTTATCTGATACACAACAATAAAACAACTCAATAAAAAGAGTGTAGAATTTTAATAAAATGGCAAGAATAATAGGAATAGCGAATCAAAAGGGCGGTGTAGGAAAAACTACTACAGCAATTAATGTAGCGGCAAGCTTGGCAGTGCTAGAATACAGGACATTGCTTGTGGATGCTGACCCACAGGCAAATAGCACTACAGGCACAGGCTTCGATTTGCACAATATTACTAGTAGTTTATATGACTGCATGGTGAACAATGTGCGAGCAGAAGATGTGATACTGAAGAGCGATATTCCACATTTGGATATTATTCCTAGTCATATAGATTTGGTGGGTGCGGAAATAGAGATGATTAATTATCCTAACCGTGAAAATGTAATGAAAAACATATTGGCTCCTATTGGCGATCGATATGATTTCATTATTATTGATTGTTCGCCATCTCTTGGGTTAATTACTGTAAACTCTTTAGTAGCTTCTAACAGTGTAATCGTTCCTGTGCAATGTGAGTTTTTTGCATTAGAAGGATTAGGGAAATTATTAAACACCGTAAAGATTGTGCAAAGCAGATTGAACCCTCCTTTACAAATTGAGGGCATTTTGATGACAATGTACGATGGGCGTTTACGTTTGTGTAATCAGGTGGTAAGTGAGTTGAGAAGACACTTTGATGATATTGTTTTTGCAACTATCATACATAGAAACACCAAACTGAGTGAAGCACCTAGCGTTGGTAAACCTGTTATTTTGTATGATTCTGATAGTAAGGGAGCGAACAACTATTTGAACCTTGCAAAGGAAATACTTCAAAAGAACGAAATGACCAAGATGACGAATGAAGAAAGAGTGATTAGCCATTAGTGGTTAGTTATTAGTGGTTAGTTATTAGTGGTTAGTTATTAGTAAATTGAGGAAAGAAGAATAGTTTTTAGAAATTAGTTGTGTAAATGTGTTTCCTAAAAGTGATTTACTGAGGGATAAAGCAATAAAATAAGATGGCATCTTCCAAATTAAAACAAGATTTATTGGGCAAAGGCATACGCTCTTTGTTGAACAATATAGATACAGATCTGCAGACAACTGCGGGAAAGCTAAAGAATGAAGTGGTGGAGCAAGTAACTACTTCTACTCGTATTGCTTTAGATAATATTTCGGTTAATCCTAAACAGCCTCGTCGCGATTTTGATGAAACTGCCCTTAATGAGCTTGCGGCATCCATTAAAATACACGACATCATTCAACCGCTTACCGTTACTCAATTAGAGAATGGACACTATCAACTAATTGCAGGCGAACGCAGATATAGAGCTAGTAAGATTGCTGGTTTAATAGATGTTCCGGTTTACATTAGACAAGCAAATGACAGTGAATTGCTGGAACTTGCCTTGCTGGAAAACTTGCAAAGAGAAAACCTGAATGCAGTAGAAATTGGGTTGAGCTATAAGCGTATGATGGACGAACTTAACTTTACCCAAGAGCAAGTGGCTGAAAGGATGGGGAAAGAACGCAGCACAGTAACCAACTACATTCGGTTATTGAAACTTCCACCAGACATTCTTTTATCTGTTCGCAATGGTGGATTAAGTATGGGTCATGCAAGGGCTTTAATAAACATTGATACGGTGGACAAGCAATTGTTTGTTTTCCATGAAATAAAGTCGAAAGAACTGAGTGTTCGGCAAACAGAAGAATTAGTAAGAAAACTTTATAAAACTGAGAAATCTTCTTCGTCAACGCCAAATACGAATACACTACCTCCTGCTTACAAAAAGATAGAAGACAATTTGGCTTCGCATTTTAGTACTAAGGTAAAGATGGTGGTGGGTAAAAACGGCACTGGTAGCATTACATTAGAATACTTCTCATTAGAAGAACTGAATAAGATTTTAGATCAGATGCAAGTTGTGGTTAGTTAATCTCGTGTATGCCGATATACCGTATATTATTACTTATTGTTTTGTTTTGTACGTCAGATATGTGTTTGAATGCACAACGTGTTAATAGACAAGACTCTCTTAATAAGATATCTTTAGCTAAAGATTCTTTAAAGGGATACGCTATTAATGATACTAGTAGTAAGAAGAAACACATTCCTAGAATTGCTACCATCAGATCCGCCATCTTTCCTGGATGGGGGCAAGCATACAACCATGAATATTGGAAGATACCCATTGTTTGGGCGGCTGTTGGTATACCTATTTATACCTTTTTTTATAATGACAGCTATTATAAAAAAACAAGTTATGCTTATGGCATAAAATATCGGCAATACTTAAATGCAAGCGACACAGCAGATTTGCATACCATTGACCCTCAACTTAAAAACCTTGACATTTATTCTCTACAGATTTATAGAAATGCTTTTAGAAAAGATAGGGACTATTCTATATTGTGGTTTTTTATCCTTTGGGGAGTTAATGTGGTGGATGCAACAGTATTTGCCCATCTGAAAGATTTCGATGTAAGTAGGGATTTAAGTATTCGTGTTACCCCAAATCTTAATAATATGACAGGTACACCTAGTTTGAGTTTGGCACTGGTAAACAAAAGGAAAGAACATAAAATGAGCAGTTTAGTATATAAATTTTAATACGAATGAAGATAGCATTGATTGGTTATGGCAAAATGGGTAAGGCAATAGAAGAAATTGCTGTTGCAAAAGGACATGAAATTGTTTTAAAGTTAGATATTAGCAACCCTGAGGATTTCACAACTGACAATTTAGCGAAATGCGATGTTGCCATTGAGTTTACGAGTCCGCATAGTGCTGTTGAAAATTTAAAGAAATGTTTTGCTGCTGGTCTTCCTGTGGTTTGTGGTAGTACAGGATGGCTTGCAAAGTGGGATGAGATAGCCAATGATTGTAACCAAAATAATGGGTCGTTGGTTTATGCTAGCAATTATAGCATTGGTGTTAATTTGTTCTTTGAATTGAATACATATCTTGCTAAGTTGATGAATAAATACAGTGACTATGAGGTGTCGCTAGATGAAATACATCATACCCAGAAGAAAGATTCTCCAAGTGGAACTGCCATTACTTTGGCAGAACAAGTATTGGCTGGTATTCCTAGAAAGAAACAATGGGTTAATCATTTGAGCGATAATGAGGATGATTTAGAAATAATTAGTGAGCGTATAGACCCTGCACCAGGTACACACAAAATAAAATATCATTCGGCAATTGATGACATAGAAATCATCCACACGGCTCACAATAGGAAAGGTTTTGCTGGTGGGGCTGTGTTAGCGGCTGAGTTTATTGTTGGTAAAAAAGGTATTTATGACATGAAACAAGTATTGGGGCTATAGGTGATGAATGGAATTGAAAAGCTCTTTTTTAGTTACATTATGGAGCTTTTTTTAACCGCAAAGCTTTACGCAAAGAAGATACAAAAGGAGATTTGATTAAGGCAAATCGTTTTACCTTATACAGGCTCACAGATGGGAGTAAGAAAGGTAGTGGGAGTTTTGTTTGAAGCTAACTATTTGCTTGGGACTTTAAATAAATGATTGCATATTGCAGGATAGAACAATAGCTTAATAAGGTTCACTTTAGAAATAATATATAAATAAGATTCACAATGGGAAGAATTTTTGAAGTACGTAAGGCCACCATGTTTGCACGTTGGGATAGAATGGCCAAACAGTTTACCCGTATAGGAAAAGAAATAGTTATTGCTGTTAAAGCAAGCGGACCAGACCCAGCAACAAACCCCGCACTAAGACGTTGCTACCAGAATGCAAGAAGCGTTGGTATGCCTAAAGATCGTGTGGAAGCAGCCATTAAAAGGGCGATGGGAAAAGATACCGCAAACTATGAAGAGATACTTTATGAAGGATATGCGCCACATGGTGTAGCATTATTGGTAGAAACTGCTACCGATAACCACGTGCGTACTGTTGCCAACGTGAAGAGTCATTTCAATAAAGGAAATGGTGCTTTGGGTAATAGTGGAAGCGTAAGTTTTCAATTTAAGAAAGTAGGAAGTTTCAAATTAAAGCCAGAAGGATTGAGTCTTGATGATCTTGAACTAGAATTGATAGACCATGGTTTGGATGAGATAGGAGAGAGCGTTGGTGAAAACGGTGAAGAGATTTTAGTATTACGTTGTGCGTTTACCGACTTTGGTAACTTACAAAAAGCATTGGAAGATAAAAATATTTCTCCTATTAGTGCCGAACTAGAATGGATCCCCACAACGACGGTTCCAGTAACTGACGAGCAAGCAGAAGATGTGAGTAAGTTGATTGAGAGATTGGAGCAGGATGAAGACGTTAATAAGGTGTTCCATAACATGGGATAAACTTACTCATTGACAATTGGTAGTTGATATTGTTCGATTTTATAATTATCAATTATGAATATTATTCTTTTTGATGGGCTTTGTAATCTTTGCAGTAGTAGTGTTCAGTTTGTAATTAAACATGACACCAAAGCTGTATTTAAGTTTGCTTCCCTTCAAAGTGAAATAGGGCAAAAGTTGTTATTGGATAATGGCATTCCCATTACTAATAACAACTTTTCTTCTTTTATATTGATAGAAGATCATTCGATATATAAAGAATCTACTGCTGCACTTAGAGTGGCAAGAAAACTAAATGGCTTATGTCCATTACTGTATGCTGCCATCATCATTCCCCCTTTCATTAGGAATGCATTTTACCAATTCATTGCATCAAATAGATATAAATGGTTTGGCAAAAAAGATACCTGCTGGCTGCCTACTAAAGAATTAATAGATAGGTTTTTATGAATATCTGGTATAAAGTATTATCAAAACAAGTTTAGTAATTTGATACTAAATGAATTATTATTTTGACTTTAAACCCAGAACTTACAATTCTAGCTAATTTATCCTTCTAAAAGTTATATTTATTCTTGGTTGGCAAGGTTTAGTGCTCTTGGGTAGTTGATGCAGCCAATTATGCTGTGTGGAATCACTCATAATTAATAAACTATTGTTTGTGAGCAGTAAGGATTTTGTGGTTTTAGGCACTCGTTTATGTTTAAATTGAAAAGTCCTCGTTTCTCCAAAAGAAAGTGAAGCAATTACAGGATTTATACCTAATTCGGGTTCATCATCACTATGCCAACCCATACTATCTTTCTCATTTCTATATAGATTCAATAAAGCCGCATTGAATGTACTATCAGCAGCTTTTTCTACAGCTTTCTTTAACTCGTTAAGCAAATGGGTGAAGGGAAGTGGAACATTTACTAACCCTGAATACTTATACACTTTCCCTTCCTCACCATACCAAGCCGTCAATCTTGGGAAATCAAGGTATTTGCCATACATTTTCATTCCCTCTTGCCGCCATTCAATCTCATTAAAAAGTTGTGCGTAAAGTTGATTTGGTATTTCTTCTAAAAGGAAGTTATTGTATAGATAAACTTCTCCATCAAATGGAAGTAGATTATCAGTGTCAGATTCAAATATGGGGAGCTGCATTCCTTAGTTTAGTTGAACGGCAGGTAAACGATAATGCTGACTATCATAAACAAATAATTCCTCAACATCATAATCCCAATATTTATATAAAGGCGATTTTGCCAAATAATTAGCTACTTCTGTTTTAGTTTCACTATTAAAAGTCACCCAACTTGTTTGAGATTCCATACTTACGGCATAACTGTCAATGATTCCTTTATTCATTAAATAGTTAATGTAGGTTCGATGAGCAGGAACTAAAGTCATAAACTCATCATCCATTGAAAACTTAATAATTGCTTGGAACTTTTTCATGACCATTCTTTTATTGGGGTTAATCAACAGCAATTATGCCGCATTGTTTTAAATCTGCCAAAGTAACAATGTAATGTTAAGTGTCCAAATTTATGTAAAGGGATTATGATAAAGAAGCTATTTAACAAAATGAGAAAAGCAGGGATTAATGTTTCAACTATTTAGCTAAGGCACAACATAAAGTCTGACATAGTCACATAGTTTTTTTAGAATTAATAAAGTTCATACAAAAATCCTACTTCGAAGCATTTGGTGTTCCCTTTGAAATAAAGTCACAGAGAAGTAAAGAATAAATTATTAAGGTTTTATTCAGAAAATTATATTTTGAGAACAGACGGATTTAAGCTTATTGTAAAAGAATCCACTCAGAAATGCTAAAATGCTTCCGAGTGGATACTAATTGTCTATTTTCTTGCACCTTTTAAACGCCAAAGGGTAGCAACTAATCTGTCTATATCAGAACAAGTGTTGTAGAATGCTAATGAAGGGCGAACGGTACTTTCTAACCCAAAGCGTCTTAGAATGGGCTGAGCACAGTGATGACCTGTACGAACAGCAATACCTTCTTGGTTGAGTGCCTGACCAACTTCATCATTGGTATAACCATCCAATACAAAGGAAGAAACGCTTGTCTTTTCTTTTGCAGTTCCTATCAACTTTAATCCTGGAACATCTTTTAATAAATGAGTGGTATATTCCAATAAATAATGTTCGTATTGAAATATATTATCAATGCCTAACTTGTTTACATAGTCTAAAGCCGCACCCAATCCTACCGCATCAGCGATGTTTCCTGTTCCTGCTTCAAAACGACCAGGTGTATTGTGGTATTGGGTATGTTCAAAGGTTACATCTTTAATCATATTGCCCCCACCTTGCCAAGGATCGGTTGCATTCAGCAAATCTTCTTTGCCATATAACACACCAATACCAGTAGGACCAAAGACTTTATGACCAGAGAAAACAAACCAATCAGCATTCAATGCTACAACATTGGTGCGGATATGAGAAACCGATTGTGCACCATCTAACAAAACCTTTGCCCCTGCCTGATGAGCCATCTCTATGATGATATTAGCAGGGGTAATAGTACCCAACGCATTAGAAACCTGCGTAAAGGAAACAATCTTAGTTTTATTATTTAGCAATTTAGCATACTCATCCAACAAAACCTGTCCGCTATCATCTACCGGAATCACCCGAAGCTTTAAGCCTTTCTTAACTGCCAATTGTTGCCAAGGAACAATGTTTGCATGATGCTCTAAGTGACTAACTATAATTTCATCACCCGGTTGAAGGTATTGTTCGCCATAACTTTTAGCCACCAGATTAATAGCTTCGGTAGTACCACGAACAAACACAATCTCATTTGGTGATGCGGCACCAATAAAGGTTTGCACTTTCTTTCTAGCGTCCTCATAAGCATCTGTGGCGCGAGCGGCTAATTCATGAGCGGCACGATGAATATTTGAATTTTCGTGCTGATAGAAACAGCTGATACGATCAATAACCTGTTGAGGCTTTTGAGTAGTAGCAGCATTATCCAACCATACAATTGGTTTACCATTCACCTTTTCATTCAGAATAGGAAAATCTTTTTTTACCAGATTTATATCAAACCCAAAAGAAGGAAACTGAGCGGATTGATGTCCATTATTCTTTACAGCAGGATAAGAAGGCAATTGAGAAGTGTGTCCATTAGATGGAATATTCTTTCCCTCCAAAAAATAATAAGAAGGAGAATCTGCCAAACCTAATCCTCCAAAACCATCAGTAGGCAGTTGAGAAGAAGAAGTTTTATTGATACCCGCTAATACCAAACTTAAATCTAATCCGTAAGCTTCCGCTTCAAAAGGCAAATACTCTTCTAAAACATTTGCTGGGGAAAAAGTACTATCTCCTTTTACGCCGGCATTGTTACCTCCCTTCAAATTATTATCGGGGAAACTAGTTTGCGGGTTGTGAATATCAATATTATTCCCATGCTGAACACCTGCCGATGGAGAAGCTCCACTTCCTGCAACA
Organism: Chitinophagaceae bacterium; assembly: GCA_947447825.1. GTDB lineage: Bacteria > Bacteroidota > Bacteroidia > Chitinophagales > Chitinophagaceae > Parasediminibacterium. The sequence goes on from CANFLL010000015.1 coordinate 18,002, forward strand.
GAAGCTGGAATACGACCACCGTGATCGCTATGGTATTGAGGTGCATTCACCTCTTTTGCATCAACACTATTGTTTTTGAAAGATTCATTCTGCAAAACCGAAGGTGAAACTCCCACTCCAACAGCTGATGGAGGTGCGGCTACTTCACTGCCATAAGGAGTAGAAGGTATGGAAGGTGGTGTAGCAGGAGGTGCTAAATCGAAACCGTTACCTTGCGAAAACAAGGAATCGTAACCAGAGGGCGAAGGTGGGGAAGCAGATGGAGACAATGCCTCCACTCCCTGCACACTTCCGCTATCTAGCGACCTGAAAAACTGATTTGCCAGCTTCTCGAGTGCAGATACATCCGGTAATCCGGTATTATCAATACTTGTACTCATGGTATTTACCTATTTCTACATCGTCTAAAACAGCAATAGCATCATCAACCAAAACTGCTAGAGAACAATACAATGAAACTAAATAAGAAGCAATTGCTTTCTCGTTGATACCCATAAAACGAACGGATAATCCGGGAGTTTGTTCCCCTTGCAAACCTGGTTGGAAGAGACCTACAACACCTTGTCGACTCTCGCCTGTGCGAAGTAATATAATTTTAGACTTGCCATTTTCGATAGGTAATTTATCGGAAGGAATCAATGGAATACCTCTCCAAGTAAGAAATTGTGAACCAAATAAAGAAGTTGTTGGTGGAGGAACACCGCGACGTGTACATTCACGACCAAAAGCGGCAATTGCTTTTGGGTGCAACAGGAAGAAGCCAGGTTCTTTCCAAACTTTAGCAATCAATTCATCAAAATCGTCAGGAGTAGGTGCACCTGAACGTGTGCTAATTCTTTGAGAAGGGGCTACACTGTGCAATAAACCATAATCTTTATTGTTTATCAATTCACTTTCTTGACGTTCTTTAATAGTTTCTATCGCCAAACGAAGTTGCTCACTGATTTGATTGTAAGGTTTACTATACAAATCCGACACACGGGTGTGTACATCTACAATTGTTTGAACAGCCGCAAGGTTATACTCACGAGGATTTTCGATATAATCCACAAATGTTTGCGGAAGTGTGCGTTCATCACGCGCCGAACAGTCTACTTCAATAGCAGTGGCATCTTTTACTTTATTTAGACGATAAACACCAGATTCTACTGGAACCCAGTTTAATAACTTTGTCAACCAACGTGGACTGATGGTGACCATCTGAGGAACTGTACGGGTAGCAATCGCCAACTGCCGGGCGGCCACATCACCCAAGGCAGTCTGTTGGGTGTTCTTAGTTAAATTTGCCATAGTGTTACTTTTTTAAAGATTAAATGTATAAATAAATAATTATCATTTTTAACTAAATTGAATTTAATGCTTGCTCAATATCTGCTTTAATGTCCTCAATGTGTTCAATGCCTGCACTGATACGAACTAAGTTCGGGGCAACACCAGCAGCAGCTTGCTCTTCTGCATTCAATTGTTCATGTGTGGTGGAAGCAGGATGTATGGCTAACGTTTTTGCATCACCCACATTGGCAAGATGGCTTATGAGCTTTAAATTATTTATAAACTTCTCAGCTGCTTCTCTGCCCCCTTTGATGGCAATTTGAAGGACACCACCAAAACCATTGGTTAAATATTTTTTGGCAAGTGTATGATAAGCGTTGTTTTCCAAGCCTGGATACAATACATATTCGATTGCTTCATGTTTTTCTAGCCATTGAGCTAAAGCCAACGCATTTTCAACATGGCGTTGAACACGAAGGCTTAAAGTTTCTAATCCTTGAATCAGAAGAAAAGAATTGAAAGGACTTTGAGAGGCACCAAAATCCCGCAAACCTTCCACTCTGGCTCTAATTGCAAACGCAATGTTTGGTAAACCTAAAGGGTTGTTCACCCCAAATATGTCAGAAAAAACAAGTCCATGATACCCCTCGCTAGGTTCTGAGAACTGAGGAAACTTCCCATTGCCCCAATTGTAGTTACCGCCATCTACTAATACACCACCAATACTAGTGCCATGTCCACCAATCCATTTAGTAGCACTTTCTACTACGATGTTAGCTCCATGCTCTAGAGGTTTAAACAAATAACCACCTGCACCAAAAGTGTTGTCAACGATTAAAGGAATGTCATATTTTTTAGCTAAAGCGGCAAACTGTTCAAAATCTGGGATGTTTAAACGGGGATTACCGATGGTTTCAAGATAAATAGCTTTAGTTTTTTCATCTATCAAAGATTCAAAACTAGCAGCATCATCTCCATTACCAAAACGTGTTTCAATTCCTAATCTTTTAAAAGCTACTTTAAACTGATTAATTGTACCTCCATATAGATATGAAGTTGAAATGAAATTGTCTCCTGTTTGCAAAATGTTGTTCAAAGCTAAAAACTGAGCCGCTTGTCCACTTGCAGTAGCCACTGCTGCTACTCCGCCTTCTAGCGCTGCAATACGTTGCTCGAACACATCGGTAGTGGGGTTCATGATTCTTGAATAGATGTTGCCGAATGCTTTTAGTCCAAACAGGTTAGCCGCATGGGTTGTGTCATTAAACACATAAGATGTAGTTTGATAGATTGGTACCGCCCTAGCATTTGTGGCACTATCAACTTGTTGTCCTGCATGTAATTGCAAGGTTTCGAAACGTAAATTACTCATTTTATAAAATTTTGTGTCAACTATTGAGATAGATATTAATTATTCTATTTTAATAATAGACTGATTGTGAAATTTAAGTTTGTGATTATATTTTTAGCAAATATATAGGCTTAATTTAATCCTACCAAATAGGTAGGTTAATGTATTTATAAAATAATATTTTTTAATAATAACGCTCGCTATTGTTTAGTTAAGATAGAAGAAAAATAATCGTAAAGTGATCTATTAACTTGTGTAAAATAAGTTTGAATATAAGAACGAATAGGAGGTTTGTATTTTTAAATTAATTTTAATTTGATGGAATAGAATATCAGAAGAGTTGAATGCGTGTTATTAAATCTACTAGTTTTGGCGACTCATGTACATAGCATATTTACTTCTTGGGAGCAATTTAGGGGATAGGATTTCATATATTAAACAAGCGAAAGAACTTATTCAAATTATTTGTGGCAATATCATTCAACAATCAAGCATCTATGAAACGGCTGCATGGGGAATTGAGGAACAGCCCTCCTTTTATAATCAAGCTGTTATTTTAAAAACTACTTTATTGCCAGAAGAACTGATGCAATATTTATTAAATATTGAAGAAACTATAGGGCGTATAAGAACAATAAAATATGGGCCACGAATCATAGATATCGATATTCAATTGATTGATGAGCTTATTATAAATACCCCTCTTTTGTCACTTCCACACCCTTTATTAGTTGATCGTAAGTTTGCATTGATGCCACTTGCAGAGATTGCACCTCAATTAAAGCATCCGGTACTAAATAAAACTATACTTGAATTACAAAAAGAATGTAGGGATAGTTTAGGAATAATAAAGTTAGAGACACAATAAAACAAGCTACGTTACACTCCACTTTATTTACTACTAGTATTGCAAAACCTGCAAGTTTATTTTAAGTCTGCAATCTTGTTCCTGCAATTACATTTATTAAGTTGTAAAACAACCGAGTTAATGAAGTTATTGTATTGTTTGCCAAACAGCTTGTTTAATGTTAATAGGATATTTTTTCTTTAAAGACGCTATCCATTCCTTCTCAAGCACTTGTTGATAGTCGTTAGTTACAGCTCCCTTTGCATCCTCGAAGTCCCTTTGTTCATTATTGGGATGTGCTTTTAGGATATAGATAAAACTATAACCATCAGCGTTTGTATTCTTTTCCGGATCAGTAAAAACACCATCCTTGCTAATAAAAGATTGCTTAATGGGTAATTGAGTTACCTCAAACCTTCCACTATCCGTGTTAATATCTGCTCCATACGATGTGGTAATGTTGTGCCAATCTGATGGTGTTTGCTTTAATTTATTTGTTAACTCGTTGGCTATTTCTTTAGTCTTTACATTAAATACTAATGCAGTAACACTTGAATTCCACTGATAGCTTTCCTTATGTTTCGAATAATAATCTTTCAATGCTGCAACATCAGTACCTGTTTTTCCCCAAACATGCTTGTCCATTGCGGCAAACAATAAATTGGCTTCATCAAATTCTTTCACTTGTGCTTTCATCGATTCACTATAAAACTCAAGGTTGTCAGCATAATATTGAGCGCATGATTGTTCAATGAATTCATTCAATTTGTCTGAGTAGTTGCTAATTGGGTTAGTCAAATATTTTACTATATGCACCGCCCAATCAGCCGCAAAAATCTTTTTCTTTTCAAAAGAAAACAAAACTGTGGTATCTGAAATTTGCTTAATGCCGTTAGTGATCTTTCCTAAAATATTACTATCCGTATATGCTCTAAAAGCAGCGGTATCGTAAGACCATGTTTTGAATTTAGTAACTTTCAACCACTTATTTCTCAGCAAATTCTTTTTGAATGTAGCCAAACGATCATCCTTTTCAACCAATTGTTTAACGTTGGCTAATGCGGCTGCATCATCTGCTGTTTTGGGCGCAACTGCTTTATCTAATAATTTTAAGATGTGGAATCCATAAGCAGTTGCAAATGGCTTGCTAACTTCTCCTACATTCTGCAAAGCAAAAACCTGATTTTCGAAATCAAATTCATATTGACCAACACCAATATTGCCAATCTCGCCACCGTTATTAGCAGTTTTATAGTCATTACTAAATTCTGAAGCCAACTTATCGAATGCTTCACCACCTTTTATCAATTTATAAATGCTATCGGCATGAGAAAGATATTGTTTTTTCACCTCTTCAGAAGCATTGGGAGGTGTGGCAATCATTATCTGGGCTATTTTTCTAGTACCTAAAGCTGGCCTTTCACTTATTACTTTAAAAATGTGATAACCCAACACACTTTTAAAAGGCTTAGAAAAACTACCTACTTTAATTTTATACACCTCATTCTCGAATAGATAACTTAAAGAGAAAGCTGTGATATATCCTAGGTCTCCTTTATTTTGTTTGGTAGCTTTGTCAGTAGAAAATTGTTCTGCTACTTCCCCAAAAGTTTTTCCTACTTGCAATGCTTTGTAAGCCGCATTAATTTGTTGAAAAGCTTTTAGTGTATCATTTTTATTGGGTGTTTCTATAAATACTTGTGACACATGAAGATCTTTTATACTCCTCAACATCGCTTCCTGGGTAAGGGCTTTAATGCCAACTTCATCATTGATTACATTGTCTGCAATTTGACGTTTAAAGTTTTTACTTTCCTCTAAAAATGAAGGTAATTTGTCGAGTTCTTCATCATATCCTGCTTCAACTTTAAGTTTGTAATTGATATATAAACCTAAATACTCATCCAATGCTTTTCTGCGTTCATTTTTTGTTGGAGGATTTTTATTAAAGGCAGTTAAAAAGTCTTGCTTGCTGACAGGTTTGTCGCCAAAAGAAAATAAAGTTTGACAAAATGCAGTATTCGCAATCAATAAAAATCCAAATAGTGGGAAATAATGTTTCATAAACGTATTAGTAGTGTATTAATTAGAATTTATAATCGTCAATAGAGAATTCGAAAAAGCGCACATTAGTTCTATTTTTTGTAACTATTCAGGGGATATTTAACCACAAGGGGAACTAAGGCTTCCACAAAGAACACAAGGATTGTGTTGTATTATTTCGTCAGAACTACTATTGGGGGACTCTAAACCTTAGTGTACTTAGTTTTTTCCTTGTGTACTTCGTGGTAAACAACCCCTTAAGAGTTACTATTTTTCTATACAATAGAATCAATGTACGCTTCTTTAGTTAAATCTTATTTTACTTTTAGCTTAGCCGAAATCACATCATTAAACTGTTCAATGCTTAATTGTTTGGCAATAATTCGCTTCTTTTCATCAAGCAAATACATTGTTGGAGTTTTATACACATCATATAATTGTCTGTAATTTGGCAATCCTGCTGCTTGTTCAGCATCTCTTGCTTCCTTCGATTGTCGGGTAAATATCCAATCTTTATCCATTTGTTTTTCATGAACAAACTTCTTTAGTTCATCATCCGTGTTCCCTGCTGTACTTACATTAACACTGTAAATTTTCAGTCCTAAACTTTTCCAGCGAGCTTTATAAATTGAGTCAATCCTAGGTAATTCAGCTTTGCAGTGTCCACAGGTAGGATCCCAAAAGACTACAAAAGCAAATTTGCCATTTAGGTTATACAATGAAATGTTTTTACCAGTAGTATCCGTTAAATCTAATGTTGGTGCTGGATTTCCAACCAAGTTGGCAACCATTTGATAGTACCTTTCTGTTATCGTTTTCCTGCTTCCAGCATTTAAAAAGGTAGTATCTCCTTTGGCATAAAAGTTTTCATAGATCTTAATAAAAACTTTGTCCTGCCCCATAATTTCAGGGTTCAAGTATTTGTTTGTGAACTTTGTAAGTAAATAGGGATACATTTCTTTTCCTGTTCTGGCATAAAGCAACATATAATTTACTTCACTAAACACGCTATCAGGATCGTTTACTACGAGTGTCTTAAAATAAGTGTCTATCTTGTTTTCAAAGAAAGGTGTTCTTAATAATCTGTCATCATTCAATTCTACATCATCCCAAAAATGATCTTTCACAAAATGGTATGGATATAAGGAATCCGCTTTTCCGTTCACCACAGGTATTGCAGGATACTCTGGCTGCTTCATTGCATTCAACAAAGCAGATAGGAGTGTATTAGGGTGTTTTTTAGTAATGCTATCTCTATAAGTTTCTAAAGCTTTGTTTTCGCCAATTACCAAAGCCCTATATTTAGACGAGTCCGCTTTGTTTTTAGAAGCCTTAAACTTCTCGGTAAGTTCAGTAATTACCTTCCCTTTATCAACTGAGAATTGTGAATAGGTTTTAAATAAATCATTGTCGTAAGAGCCTTTTATTACTGCATCTTCTTTTTTGGTAGTATCAGCTTCCATGGAAAAATGTTGTTTGTCATCCATCAAAAACTCAAAAAGTATGGCATATTTAGGCGAAACAACAAAGTAGATACCTGGCGTATATTTCTTGACTGGCTTGAAAACGCCTTTACTTTCATCGTTTAAGAAAACAGAATCAACCAAAGTCTTCCCTTTGCCATAATAGCTACCAATGTATATCCAAGTTTTTTTGTATGGTTTTAATGTAAGGGATATGTTGGCAGCATCCTCTGCGGACTTAGGAGAAGTTTTGTGCGATGCGCCATTTGTTTGGGCAAAAGAATAAAAAAATACGGTGTTTAATAAAATAATTGTGGATACTATATACCTCATCATCGTTCTAAAATTGTTGGGTGTAAATGTAAGTGATTCAAGCATAGCAATAAATTTGAAAAGCTTTTTAATAATTTACAAAAAAGTTAATTTTGGCTCATATATTATTTTAAGAACCAATTCTGCAATTTTTTTTAATAGGAGATATAACTTGTATTTATTGTTTGGAAAAGTCCTAATTAAACAAAACGTGCAAGAAAAAGGATGGTTATTGAGTACAAAAAGAAACAAGAATAATATTTGGGGGAACTTATACCTATGATAAAATGATTTGAATGAAAGGAATGATTGATTTCCTTGATTACAAGAAATTTCAGCCTATATTCTTTCGCAAACCATTTTCTTTAGAGTATAAAATGGCTTTTGAAGTGTACTTAGTTAATATAATATTTTGTGTCGGACTTAGTAATCTTTTGCAAATGACAACATCATGCAATAGGACTCCAAATTTTAAAGTGTACGTAATGAATTTTGCATTCATAGGCTAGATGGGTATCAATCGGAGAACATTAATGATTGAAATTACATAGGTTGGTATCTAGCGGAGATCATTAATGATTGAAATTACATAGGTTGGTATCTAGCTGCAATCATTAATGATTGAATTTAGATACCCTTGATATCTAGCGGAGATCATTAATGATTAAAATTACATCGGTTGGTATCTGGCTGCAATCATTAATGATTGAAATTACATCGGTTGGTATCTGGCTGCAATCATTAATGATTGAATTTAGATACCCTTGGTATCTAGCGGAGATCATTGATGATTGAATTTACATCGGTTGGTATCTGGCGGAGAACATTGATGATTAAAATTACATCGGTTGGTATCTGGCTGCAATCATTAATGATTGAATTTAGATACCCTTGGTATCTAGCGTAGATCATTGATGATTGAAATTACATCGGTTGGTATCTGGCGGAGAACATTAATGATTGAATTTACATACCCTTGGTATTTAAATCTGATTATAAACTACAAATTATAGCACTTCCTATACGTTAGTTATTCATTTTTCTCAATTTGGTGACATCGCTCTGAAAGGGGGTGAATGAAAGTTTTGCGCATTACAAACCCAACTGTCTCATGAATCAATTAATATGCCTTCTGTTATTAATGCCACAATTTAAAGCAAATTACCTCCTATTTTAAAACTATGTAACTGGAAGTAGAATACGGGATTTATACACAAGCCCTAGCTCTTAGGAATGTTGTAAAAACAGTTAAAGCAACCTTATTTCAACTAAAGTTGCTTTTTTGATTTATTACTTACAACATTTCACATTCAACTTCCTTTTATATGTGCAATTTCAATTGCTTAATTTACATCAATATAATAGTATTTCTCAAGGTTCTCTTTTGTTAACCAATCAATTTCTTTTGAAGTTAAATGAATGCTCTTTGGTTGAGTCGTGATGTTCATTCTGTTTGCAGAAACAGGAATCGTGATTGGCATAATGAAATTGTTGGCGCAATTTGTCCAGTGTAGGGTTAAGACGAATTATTGGAGTAAAAAAACTTTTATAAACTGAGATTTATGATTAAAAGAATTTTATCATCCCTATAAATTACTTTTACCGCATGAATAGAAAGGAATTAGTTAATGAAATTAGTACCAAAGAATCTTTTTTATGTGTAGGATTGGATACTGACATCTCTAAAATACCAACACATCTACATAATCATCCTGACGCAATTTTTGAGTTTAACAGAGCCATTATTGACGCTACCAAAGACTACTGTGTTTCGTATAAAATTAATACTGCCTTCTATGAATCTATGGGAATGAAAGGATGGGAAGCTATGGAAAAAACATTGTACTATATCCCCTCTACTCACTTTAAGATTGCTGATGCTAAACGTGGGGATATAGGTAATACCTCTGCTCAGTATGCTAAAACATTTTTTGAAGTACTGCCTTTCGATGCCGTAACCGTGGCACCATACATGGGTGAGGATAGCGTGAAACCATTTTTAGAATATGAAAACAAATGGACGATTGTATTAGGATTGACTTCTAACATCGGTGCAAACGATTTTCAACAAAAGAAATTGGCGGATGGTAAAACACATCTTTATGAAAAAGTATTGTCAACCGTAGCTGAATGGGGTACGCCTAACAACTTGATGTTTGTGATTGGGGCCACTAAAGCAAAGGATCTGGCTGATATACGTAAAATTATCCCTAACCACTTTTTACTTGTTCCTGGCGTGGGCGTACAAGGAGGTAGCTTGAAGGAAGTGGCTGAATACGGCTTAAACACAGATTGTGGTTTGCTAGTTAATGCTAGCAGAGCTATCATTTATGCTGATAGCAGTAATGATTTTGCTGTGACTGCTGGGAAAGTTGCTAAAGAATATCAAATTGAAATGGCAGAATACCTTTAATGATTCATAATTGTTGGGCTGTGAAGTTGTGTTTATTTAAAAGCATATTTATTCATACTATTGAATTGAACACTTTGAGTATTTAATTTCAAATTTTGGCTTTCAACTTTATAGTTTCAAAATTTTAATTAAAAGATATCTATTGTAAATTGACAATTATAAACTAATAAAGAGTTTATTATGAGCGAACAACTATTTACTTATAACCAATTATATACTTTTACTCATGCTGTTTTTACTAAAATGGGATGTAGTGAAAATGATGCTACTACGGCTACAAAAACCCTTCTATCGGCAGATATAAGAGGTATTGATAGTCATGGAGTGGCAAGACTTGGGGGATATGTGCGCCTTTGGGAAGCCAAGCGCATTAATGCAAATCCTACCATTAAAATTATACACGAAACACCCTCTACTGCCGTTGTTGATGGCGGTGCGGGTTTAGGACTGGTGGTTGCTCCTTATGCGATGCAGGTGGCAATAGACAAAGCAAAGACCGTGGGGACGGGCTGGGTGAGCGTGAAAAATAGTAATCATTTTGGTATTGCGGGGGTTCATGCAATGATGGCTTTGCAACATGATATGATTGGCATTGCCATGACGAATGCTAGTGCATTGGTTGCGCCTACATTTAGTATTGAAAAAATGCTTGGAACAAACCCAATAGCAGTGGCCATTCCTGCGGGTAATGAACCTCCATTTGTAGCTGACTTTGCTACTACTACTGCTGCAAATGGAAAATTAGAGATATTGCAACGCAAAAATACTGATACCCCTATCGGTTGGGTTCAAGATAAGGAAGGGAATGCTTCTACGGATGCTAATGTGCTTAAAAAACAAGGGGCTTTATTGCCACTGGGAAGTGATAGAGAGCATGGTAGCCATAAGGGATATGCACTTGGTAGCATTGTAGATATATTTTCGGCGGTACTCAGTGGCGCAAGCTATGGCCCATGGGCACCTCCTTTTCCTGCATATATTCCTATGCCTGATAATATGCCGGGCGAAGGATTAGGACACTTTTTTGGTGCTATGCGGATAGATGCTTTTAGACCAGCAGCGGATTTTAAAGCTAATATGGATAATTGGATTACTCGTTTCAGGCATGCAAAACCTGCTGATGGGTTTGAGAAAGTGTTGATCCCTGGGGACCCTGAAAGAGAAATGGAAGCAATAAGAATGATTGAGGGTATTCCGATAGTTCAATCGGTTATTGAGGACTTACAGGAAGTTGGAAAAAAGATGGGGTTAGAGTTGTGCTAGTGGTTAGTTCAGAGTCAAAGTTAAAAGTAGATAAGAAAGGCTTACATTTTGTTTTCATTGCATTTTACTAACCATTCAAGCATCAAACTTTCAAATTGTTACACTAGACTTTCAACTTTGACTTTCAACTTTAGACTCTAAAAACCTTTACTAAAACAATTCAGCCAATGTTTTTATTATTATCTTTTTACTTACATCATCAATGGGGGTATCAATGGTAATTATCCTTTTTTCATTGGGTAATAAATCAAAATAGTTATCACTAAAATGAACTTGTTTGCCAGTTATATTCAGTTGTACATACTTGGCAAAAGCATTGCTGATGATAGAAAAACTAGTGTTGCTGATGGGCTGAATCTGAATAGTAGGCTTGTACAATTTTAGTATGAGCGGCTTGCTAAACGTAAAATGTGTTTCAGCAATTGTTTTTCCTCCCCCTGCAAAGGTTGCCTTGGCATACAATCCATTTGTTTCGCTGCGTTTACTTACCCAATCTCCTATCTCTACAATGGTATTTGTTTGCTTTGTGGCTGTTAGCGGAATATCTATTTTATCATATTCTTTCCCAGAAAAATCGTGGATAGATAAATGAAGCACACCAGGTATATTCTTCAATAAATCGTTGGTAATATTCACTGCCCACTTCTTTTTATCGGTGGAATCTAGCGTTATCAGCACATCGGAGTATGCATCTTTTATACCATACATCGATGCCTTCCAGTTATTATAACAATCCACGCTTGACCAACTTGCCACAGGCCAACAGTCGTTCAACTGCCAGTATAAAGTCCCCATATTGGTAGGCATCTTACTCCGATGAATTTGAATGGCAGTGCTAAACACATAATGCTGCATACACTGCGTGGCATAAATGTAGTCGGAAAAGTTTTTAGGCTGAGGCATGTATTGATTAATATAACTCTGCATTAATGGATAACCTTTTCCATGCTTTTGATGGGTTCGCATGGTAGCAGAAGTTGTGTCATAATCTTCGGGCAAAGCATATTTCTCTACCGCAGAAAGTTCAGGCATAGATTCCATGCCATATTCGCTTACAAATCTTCCTGTCTTTTCATGAAAAACCTCTACGAGTTCTTCATAACCCCACAAACCCCAATAGTGCGAGTCGCCATTAACAATACTCTCTTTCTTAGTCCAACTAAATAGGGGAGAAGAGGGTATAAAACTTCTGCTTTTATCATATTGCGCAATGGTTTTAGGCATCACATCCAAAAACAATTTCTTGTAGGCAGCATCAATTCTTGCATCTTCTTGTGGCCTATCCCTAAACTTCCAACGCCACCAATTGTTCCAGCCTTCATCTACTTCATTACTTCCACAATACAAAGCTAACGAAGGATGATTGCGCAAACGCGTGATATTATCTGCCAGTTCTGCTTGCACATTCTTCAAAAAGGCTTCATCATCAGGGTACATTGCACAAGCAAATGCCATGTCTTGCCACACCAAAATCCCTTCTTCATCGCATAGATTATATAAATCATCACTTTCGTAGATACCACCGCCCCACACACGCAGCATATTCATGTTTGCCTCCTTGGCATTGGCAACTTGTTTTTTATAAGTATCGTAAGTAATTCTAGGCAAAAATGGATCGCACGGAATAAAGTTTGCGCCCTTCATATACACAGGAATACCATTCAGCTTAAAATAAAAGCTCTGCCCCACCTCGTCTTTTTCCTGCATCAGTTGGATGGTTCTGATACCAAACTTCTTTGTCATATCAACAGTTTCAGTAACTCCTTTCACCGTTGTTTGAATAGAAGTTGAGGCAGTATATAGACAAGGTTTACCCAACTGATAAGTCCACCATTTTTTAGGATTTAATACATTGAAGTCAAGCGAAATGTCATTAATACCCTTGTGAAGAACCATAGTTTTATTGACTGAAAAAGAAGAAACAGGTGCTTTTTCTTGCAGGTGAATGCTCACTGTACTTGCCTCATTTGCTTCTATTTGATAAGTGGCTTTTATGGTAGCCAACTTATCAGTAAGTGAGGTCACTGTAAAATGCACGTCATTCACCTTCATATTGTCCCAAGCGTTCAGTTTAATATTCTTCCATACACCACAGGTAGTAAACTTCGGACCCCAATCCCAACCAAAACTATACTGCGCCTTGCGGACATACATCCTAGGATAATCGAGTGTGGGCCAAGCAAATGGGGCATCCTTTTTAGCTAGTTCTTCTACTTTGTTCTGTGCCGAATGAAACTTTATGTATAGTCTGTTATTGGGTTTCAGCAATTGCTTCACATCAACTTTCCAAGTGCGGAACATATTGTCAGCATCCAGTATCTTAGTATCATTCAAATACACTTCTGCATAAGTATCCAATCCCTCAAAAATCATTTCTACATGATTCCTTTGTAGCAATAAAGCCGAAGTTGAAAAGGTTGTTTGGTATTCCCAATCTTCCCTATCCACCCATTGCACCTTGCTTTCATTATCCCGATAAAAGGGATCTGGGATTTTATTATTATTTAATAAATCAGTATGAACAGTACCAGGCACGGTGGCAGGCATCCATCCACCATTATCGCCCACCTTTCTGAATTGCCAGTTTAAATTTATCGGTTGAGATTGACTAAATCCCACAGTTATGTATATAATTGAAATAAATAAAAAAGATAGCTGTTTCATAGTTGCGAAGTTAATGGTTGGGGATTAGTGGTTAGCGATTAGTAGTTGGTGGTTATTTAGTTAAAAGTCGAAATTTTAAAGTGATTTGCTGAAATGAGACTTTATTTCAGTGTTTGTAAACAAAACAAAGGCGAATTATTGATTCAATTATAAAAAACCATCGCTTTCCCTATTTCTAGGGATTTGCCCCCTTGTTCCAAAAAGACACTTTTGCATCATGATAAACAAAGAATTTATGAACATGATGAACGTACCCAACCTAAGATTATCATTCTATAAACTAGTTATTATTATTGCTGTAACCTTATTACAAAATAGCATATTCGCACAAAGCAATCCAACCGCTCCTGCACAAGGATTTAGTGTTTTTGTAAAAAATAGTGCAACATTGCAAAATTCTCAATCTCAAGGACCAGTTGCAATTGGCGGTGATTTTAACCTCAGCGGCAACTCTGTTCTAGCACAAAGCAGTGCAGGAACATTTAAAGTTAGTAACCTAGCCATTGGATTATTAATAGGGGGTAAGGTAAACTACACATCTGGTAATTCGAATTATGTGAACAATGGTTATTTAAAAATAGGTAATGGCACAGGTAGTATTGTTTGGTATGTTGATAATAATGGAGCTAGTAGTAGTCTTAAAGTTAGTAAAAGTGGCTACAACGACCAATCATTCATACAGTTGCAAACAAGTGCTTTTAATTTGGGTGTAAGTGCTTCCAATAATCCAGTTATACAAAGTGGATTAATCGATTTTGGTGCTGCTTTCACTACCCTTCAAGCGTCTTCTACTTGCATGAGTACTTACACAAACAATGCAAGTTTAACAAACCCAAATGGCAATGTTTTTGGTTCAACCATTAATAGTGTATTGACTTATGGTCAAGTAAAAATAAACTTAGCAAGTGGTGTAAACGTACTTAATGTGTCTGGAGCTGATTTAAACAATGTGTCCATTTTTTCTTTCAATAATAGTCCAGATGCTTCACACATTCTTGTAGTTAATGTAAATGCTGGTTCAACTTACACTTGGAATGTTTGGAATCAATCAGGCGTAAGTCAGTCTAATAGTCCCTATATCATTTATAACTTTTATAACACTACTTCATTAACAATTTCTGGTAATAGCCAAATAGAAGGAACTGTTTTTGCACCTTTTGCAGACATCAATAAACCTAATAGTTTAAATATTGAAGGTCAGGTAATTGCCAATTCTCTCACAATGACTGGTGGTAGCATTAACTATGCAAACTTCAATTACAACCTAACTCTTTGTGCTTGTAGCAATCCAGTTGTAGCAGCTATTTCTGGAAGTTCATTAATCTGTAATGCTTCATCAACAATCACATTAAGTGATGCAACTACAAGTGGGGTTTGGAGTTCATCAAACACAGCAATTGCTACAGTTTCAGGAGGTGTTGTTACTGCTCAAAGTGCAGGCACTGCTACCATAAGTTATGCTGTAACAAATAGTTGTGGAACAACTACCGTAACAAAAGCAATAACCGTAGCAAAATCATCTACCTCCACTACAACTGCTACCGTTTGTGCAGGAACAAGCTATATTTTCAATGGTTCATCCTACAGTAGCACAGGGTCGTATACAGCACACCTTACTAACGCAGCAGGTTGTGATAGTGCTGCCACACTTAGTTTGTTTGTTATCCCGATGCTTACCCCTTCATTAAGTATTGCATCGAGTGCTACCTCAGTTTGTTCGGGTGTTAAAGTTTCTTTTGCTTCAACAGTATTGTATGCAGGTGAAAATGTTACCTATCAATGGAATAAAAATGGAGTAGCCATCAGTGGTGCAACTGCCGCTACTTATTCAACAACAACCGCCTCCACTGGAGATGTTATTACCTGTACCATCACTGTAGGTGCTACTTGCATTGTGAATAGGGTTATTACTAGTAATGCCATCACCATTACGTTATTAGACCCTGGAACTTGGGTGGGTGGAGTTGATGCTTCATGGTCGAACCCTAGCAATTGGTGTGGAGCAATTGTTCCACTAGCAAATACAGATGTTGTTATTCCTGTTGGTGCCACAAATTATCCTACCATAACAGGCGTATATCCTGTTAAGAACTTAACCGTTCAAAATGGTACTACCCTAACTATTACTGGTACCTTACAAGTGGCAGGTAGCATTACTAACAATGGGGTGCTTGATGTTACATCTGGCACAATTGAGTTGAATGGAACTACTGCGCAAACAATTCCTGCAGGAGCTTTGAAAAACAATTCAGTGAAGAATATTACTATTAACAATGCAGCAGGTGTTGCTCTTGCGGATAGCCTTAAAGTTACTGGCACAATAACGCCAACCAAAGGAACATTGACTACTAATGGTAAATTGGTATTGAAATCATCTTCAACAGGTACTGCAAGAATTGCGGCTGGAACAGGTAATTACCTTGTAGGCAATGTTACCGTTGAACGTTACATTAACCAAAAAACAGCTCGTAGGTTTAATGTTATTGGAAGCACAACTTCTCAAACCATTCGCAGCTCTTGGCAACAACAAATTTATGTTACTGGTGCAGGCACAGGTGGTGTAGCTTGTGGTGCTGGAACAGGAAATGGTGGTGCAACCGACAAGTATAACAGCAATGGTTTCGATAAAACAACCACTAATTCGCCTAGCATCTACACTTACAATTCTACTTTAGTGAATGGTAGCCGTTGGGTAAGCGTGGCATCTACTTCCGAAAATCTTGTTCCTGGTAAAGGTTACCGTGTTAACATTCGTGGAAATAGAAATAGTTCAACTGTTTCATGTGCAGATCAATTAAACACTAGTACACCAACTGCTCCCGAAAATGTTACGCTTAGTGCCACTGGCACCATCACCACTGGCGATGTAGTAGTAACGTTAAACGATGTGGGTGCAACAAAATATTCTTTGTTAGGCAATCCTTACCCTAGTCAAATAAGTTTTACTGCTTTTCAAGCAAGCAATAGCACTAAAATAAGCAGCAAAATGTGGTCATATAGTCCTTATGGCAACGGTAATTACACTACTTATTCTGCTGGCATCATTGCCAACGGTGCAACTAGTTACGATAATACAAATGGAGATTATATTGCAAGTGGGCAGGCGTTTTTTGTAGAAGGTATTAGCAATGGTAGTGTTACTTTTTCTGAGAGTCATAAAACAAATGGTATAATACCTAATACCCAATACTTTGGTGTTAGCAACAAAAAGCTTATCAGAATTGCCCTTCAATCAGATTCCAGTACACGTTTAGATGAAGCCGTTATTCGTTACAATGCTTATGGCAGCACTAACTATATACCAGAATGGGATGCAACTTCATTAGGTGGCGGTGCACAAACCTTAGCCATCATTAAAGGAATCAATCGTTTGTCTATCGGTACTCACATTGACAGCAACTACACAGACATAACTAAGGTTGGGGTAAAGAGTAATGTGATTGGTGCATACCAACTGTCATTTAGTGATTTTGAGGGTATAGATAACAGTAAAACAATCATTTTGCATGATAAATATTTAGGCATAAACACTGATGTTAGAACTCACTCAATCTATCATTTTAAAATTACTGCCGATACGGGTAGCAAAGGTGATAATCGTTTTGAAGTGTTTGTAAATGCAAAAGCTAGCACATTGCCAGTAACCTTTACCAGCGTAAAAGCAAACAAGACAGAAACTGGTGCAGTGGTTTCATGGAGTGTTGCAGATGAAGCAAATGTTGCTAGTTATGATATACAAAGAAGCACCGACGGAATTAGCTTTACCACCATTGCCATTAAAACAGCAGTTGGGGCAACTAGCTACAGCGAAAACGACCTAGGTTTACCAGCATCTATTAGTGTTTATTACAGAATAAAATCAGTAGAATTAGCTGGTGAAGCAAAATATAGTGCAATAGCAAAATTGAACAATGCAATCACCACATCAAATTCAATGAGCATCTATCCTAACCCAGTGAAAGATCAATTAAACATCACTATCAGCAATGCTACTAATGCTACATACACTTTAAAAGTTAATACCATCACTGGTAAGCAAATACTGAATAAAACGGCTAATATTACCAATAATGGTAAAATAAATGTTGATGCTAATTCATTGCCAGCAGGTGTTTATATGGTTGAACTTACCAATGCAAACGGTGTGAAACTTACCGAGAAATTTATTAAAGAATAGTAGAGTTGTGTTCTTAGCAGTTTTACCACTAAGTTCATGAAGAAAAAACAAAGAACACAATGTTTAGTTTTTGCACTTGTTATTTTAAATGTTTAATCTAGTTCACCAGAAAAAAATGTGAATAACAAAGTGTAGTTAGCTTTATTGTAAACGTGTGGTTTTACACAAACCTTGTAACCATCGCGAGAACCCTTAGTATCCTTTTTGGTTATAAATTAAATGAGTAGTTACTTACATAAAGCGGCGTCCACAAAGTAGGATGCTGCTTTTTTTGTATTTAGAAGGGATTGAGTGATGGGCAATCAAATCCCGTATTTAAATCAATGTCTTTTAATAAAGTAAGGCTTCGCTTTGAGCGAAACCTTACTTTATGTTCCGAAATTCTCTTAGTCGAAAGGAATTGATACTTAAATAGGCAGCATTTTAATAACTACATAAGATGAACTAAGGTTTTTATCAAAAAGCAAACCTGCAACGAAGCAAAGCAACCCCACAATCTTGCCCCACTGAATAACCTTTAACTCACCGATAATTATATAGGTATTTTAACGGTAATTTCTACTACAAGCTCAAAGAAAAGTATTCATTATCAATGTAGTTGTTTTAGCTGGTTATATGATATAAAATAGTCACATATTTTAAATGAAGCAAAACCTTTTACATTAGCGCATTATTAATCTAAAAAAATTAAAAATTATGTCTGATTTAAAGTTTGTTATCGATGCAAAAGAATTAGCTGCTTACATTAAAGAAGCAACAGCAGATGGGTTTATTGATGGAAAGCTTGAATTTGAGGTAGACTTTGTTGCAAATGAAACTGCAATTGTTCCTTCCTTAACAGCAAAATTTTTAAATCCTATTAAGGAAGGTGAAGAGAAGTTTGTAGGTGGTGGTACTGCAACAACTATGAGAATTTGTCCGAATCCTCCAGGTCGTTGTTCTTAACAAAAACAGTAAACTTTGAAACTCTTTACCGACATTTTATCCAAGTTTGATACCATTGGCATCTTCTCTGTTTTAGTTTTCTTTTTAATAAAGAGACCTAAAACAGAGGGTGCTTTTTATTGGTTTATGGGCTTTGTGTTTTCTATGTGTTCTTTTAATTTTCTGGCAGAATTACAGGGTATATGCTTAACCTATTTTAATATAACAGGAAACAATCTGCCATTATACCACATTGCCTGCATCCTATATGTAATTACTCTTTCCAGATTTTTTGATAGGCTTTTTTACTCCAAATGGAATAAAATTGTTGATTTAGTTTTTTTAATTCCCTTCCTTATACTATCTATATTCAATTTTATTTATCTAAAAAGAACGTTTACTATCTATGGATTAACTTCAATATGGGTAGTAGTAAAATGTTTGTTCCATTACACCTCCGAGTTCACCAATCCTATGAAAAGAGATATTCTTCAAAGTAAAATATTTTGGATTGTATCAGGGTTGTTTCTATATTTCTCAGTGGCTTTTTTCATTTTTATCACATGGGATTTTCTTCTGGAAAGCAGTTATATCAGTAATAATTTCTTTTTTGCCCATTTATGGCTTCTGCATAACTGTATTCTTGCCCTATCCTGTTGTTTTTTCATCAAATCAATTTACTGTGTAGATTAATTACAGTTTTCCCACAATACTATTTTTACTACTTAGGGGTATTTCTACCACAAACAATAAGGCTTCACAACGAATCCAAGGACAATGAGGTATCATTTGTTTATAATTATTAATATGGACTCTAAACTTCAGTGTCCATAGTTTTTTGTATTCTTAGTGTAAATCTTTTGAGTAATAAAACTCCATTAAAATTAAATTAAAAATACAAAATTGGTTCAATAAGCCAATTTAAAGCAGCCTTTAAAGTATCAGTTCTGGCAATTCTTCAAACCTGTATTCTTCGATAGGGTTGGTGGCTGTTCTAAAATCCTTACTAATATTCCATGCTTTCATTGCAGAGCTATCAAACTGAGAGGTAGCAATTTCGTTAATCCGTATTTCCGACAAATCCTTGCCAATCCACTCTTCTGCCAGGGCATCAGTAAGCAGCGTGGGCATCCTTTTTTGGGTATTATGTATCTGTTCCATCAACTGGTTTGCCGCAGTAGTTACTATAGAAAAAGAATCAATCACTTCGCCAGTAGTAAAATCTACAGTGGGCTGATAGATGCCTGCCATCAGAAATAAAGGCATCTTGTTTTGATTGTGGTTTTGATACAGGTTATTGTTTTCAGCATTGGTGGTAATATAATAAGGGTAGGTAATGGGCTTTTTAGCACCTTCTGGCTGGTAGTGTCGCCATTCATAAAACCCAGAAGAGAGAATAAGGCATCGACGTTTTAACGCTGCATCTCGAAACATTTTGCTTTCTAACAATCGTTCAGAAGTGGCATTGAGGGTATTAAATTTTTTCCTACTCTCTTTCAATGCCTCCTCACTTTTAATCCAATAGGGCACAAATTCCCAATGAGCCATTTCGATACCCCAATCATCATTGCCCATGGCCTTTATGATTGGCCAATTTTTGTATTCAAATCCATTCTGCATTTTACGATCTACTTCAATTAATGTCTTTTCCTTTTCCTTTAGCTTTAGTTTCTTCGATTTATTGATGAATACACTGTTATAATTACACATTGCTATACTGTTAACTTATTCAAATTAACAGAAAAATTGTGTAACGCCTAAAGAGATTTACCATAAAATAAGAAATTAGGGGCTTGTATTTCTGGTTATAGTACATAGTTAAAAGAGTCTAAATTTTTTCTCCAACACAAAGCCTCGAAGACGCTAAGAAGCCCCCCAAGAAGAAAAGACATAGCGTAATAAATCGACCACTTATGGTTTATTAATAAATAAAGAGACTACCTTTTGAGGCCGTCTCTTTCAGTTTATAACAATTCAAAACAAAAAAGAGAGGCTACTCCAATTGGGGCAGCCTCTCTAATTTTCTTTTAAATTTAAAACAAGATTACACGTTTCCTTTCACCGCCACGGAAATGGTACTACTCCAGTGACCAATCTGTACGTTTTTGTAGCGATAGATTATCTTATATTTCCAAACTAGTTCTACCCCCAATGCCGGCAATGGAGATTGGTCAATAAAATCGGCAGCGTTGCTTACATTATTAAAAACAAAGCCTGTCCCCGCATCTTTCCATATTTCAAAGCCATCATAAGCATCTAATTTAGAGTGCAACATGGGATGTCCGCCACTCATCGACTTCAGCGAAAGGATTGGTGTGCCATTTGCCAATACAGTAGTACTTTCTTCTTCAAAAATACCCAAAGCCTTAGCTACATCCTCCGTTAGGTTTCCAGAGTTTATGCAATCCTGAATAATGTCTCTAAATAGACCTTCTACGTTTGCATTACAAACTGGCGGAACAACCAGTGGATAAACGGTTAAAGTTGGCTTTGCACCCAAAATTTCAGCACCTTTGCCATGACGAATCAAATTTTTATAGCTAGTTACTGAAGAAGAGGTTGTGTGTACCTTTGTTTGAATATCCAAAATAAAATCCAAATAGGCACTCCCCTTTGCTAGGTCTGTAATTTTTGATGCAATTACCTTCATCTCATCTTTGTGATTAGGATATTCGGCCAGAAAATCTCTTATCTGTTTTGCTAGTTCAATATCACCTTTTTCTACTAATGTTCTCATTTTTTTTATTTAATAATAAATTTCAATTCTTTTAAATGTTTGTGTTTGTGAAGACATTCTATAATTCTGAGGCTTCATTTTTTTTTGCTGAATCTATAAATGGTGTCACTTTACTTTATAGTGGTGTCACTTTACTTTCGAGTGACGTCACTTTACTTTCAAGTGATGTCACTTTACTTTCGAGTGACGTCACTTTACTTTCAAGTGATGTCACTTTACTTTCGAGTGACATCACTTTACTTTCGAGTGGTGTCACTTTACTTTCGAGTGACGTCACTTTACTTTCGAGTCACGTCACTTTACTTTCCAGAAACTAACAAAAATTGTGATAACGATAGGGAGGCATACCAAATACGCCTCCCTATCTCGCCGGTGGAACGTATAAAACAAGGTGATTGAAGTGGAAGATGCTGGTGGAGAAGGGTTTTTTGAGAAAGGTTTTGTTGTTAGTGAAGCCTTCTTTAGTGGAAGAGGCTTTTATGCCAGTGAAACCAAAAATGAACGGGGAAAAGCTAAAAGGTTGCGCCACAAGGAAATATATTATCGGTGATAGATATTTTGCTTGGCAGAAGCGCTTTACCAAACTTTCAAAACCCCATTTCCTCGCTTGAGGCTGCAAAGTAGTTCTTTATTAGTGAATAGAGGATAATAAGATTTTTAAGGGGAGAAATCGTTTTTCACATTCGCATCCAAAAACTTCTCGAAAGTTTGAATAAATAAAGAATTTGTAACTATTCAGGGGATATTTAACCACCAGAGTCACTAAGGCATTCTCCAAGAACACAAGGAGTGTGTTGTATTATTTCTTCAGAACTACCCTTGGTGTACTCTAAACCTGAGTGTATTTAGTTTTTTCCTAGTGTACTCGGCAGTAAATAACCACTGAAGAGTTACAAGAATTTTACGTTAGTCATTACGAATGTCTCATCTGGCGCACCAGAAAAAAATGTGAATGACGTGTGGGGCTATGATTTGGTAACTTTTTGTAAGTTGCCAAATCTAACGGACAGAGACTTGCCACATTTAGATTTACCAACTTCTGAAAAGTTGGCAAATCAGCGACGTATAAACCCACGTCATTGTAAAAGAAATTGTTATAAAAAAATTCTACCGAAGAATCGCTTAAATCTACAAATACCTCATGTTTTAGTTTGGACTGGGCTTGAGAAAAGGCACTTTTAGTCGTCTTCTGAATACTATAATTAGCACTGCGTAAACGACCGAAGAAGTCATTCAATTCTCTGTGAAATGAACGTCTTAATAGTTGTGAAATGAAAAGGAAAACAATTTTGAAGGTTAAAATATGTGTTCTTACAAATCCTTTACAATAGTGGTGTCGCTGCGTTTAAAATATTTGTCATCCAGATTCGTCTTTGTAGGTGTTAATAATCTACGCCTATAATTCTATACCTTTTTCAAGGGTGACAAAGTAAGAAAATCTAGCAAAAAATCTTTAACTTAACAGGATTGAATGCTAATTAGCTTGCAAACGGCTTCCAAAAAGCAAACTGCCAATCCTTACCATTGTGCTACCTTCTTGAATGGCAAGTTTATAATCGCCGCTCATTCCCATACTTAAAATTTGCAATTGACAATTGAAGAGTTGGATGGATGAATATTTATCAAATATTGATTTTAGTTTGATGAATTCTGCTTTTATTTTCTCTTGGTTTTCAGAAAAACTAGCCATCCCCATCATTCCCACAACACGAATGTTTTTTAGTTCATTAAAGCTATTTGCAAATAAACCCTCAATTTCGCTTTCATCAAAGCCAAATTTAGTTTCCTCATCCGCAATGTGAACTTGAAGTAGACAATCTATTGTGCGGTTGTTTTTTATGGCTTGTTTGTTGATTTCCTTTAACAAAGAAAAACTGTCAACACCATGAATAAGGTATACAAAAGGAGCAATATATTTAACTTTATTACTTTGTAGATGCCCAATAAAATGCCAGCGTATATCTTTAGGAAGCATCAGTTGTTTGTCGACTAATTCCTGAACATAGTTCTCTCCAAAATCTTTTTGTCCCAAAGCATATAAAGATTCAATGTCTGATGCAGGTTTTGTTTTACTAACGGCAACAAGGGTAGTTTTAGTATGTTTTAATTCACCAAGAACACTTTTGTAGTTATCTATATTTATCATATTATTTAATTTGAAAGTTATTTGGATTTAGCCAATCTTGGAAGTAATAATGTTATCAAAAGATTATAAAAATCAAAAGTAATTATCTATCCACAATGCGCTTAAATTAGTTTTTGGAAGTTGTTGGTAAATACTTTCATCGTCCTTAAACAAATACTCTAGCTTTTTCAGGCAGCCTCTTAATTTTTCTCTTAATCTTGACACTACGCTTACTGAGTAACAACCAAATTTCTGATCTAGTTGAAGAAATAATATGGTATTAACGCAGCTATTAAACAAAGAATCAATGACACTAAATAAAATAAATAAAACTTTTTTTATCCATAACTAATATTTTTAGTATTTTGCGCTAAAATAAATATTATCAATCATGAGTTACGCAGGAAAAAATCTTCGGTTTTTAAGAAAATCAAAAGGATGGACGCAAGAGGAAATAGCAGAACGATTAAAAATAAAACGCTCACTAGTAGGTGCTTATGAGGAGGAAAGAGCAGAACCTAAGTTGGAAGCTTTAGAAATTATGTCGGAGTTGTTTAAGCTTACATTAGACCAATTACTTCTACAAGATTTGTCGGCGGAAGGACAAGGAAGTTATTTAGAACAACGCCGAAAAGCAAAACTTGGTTCTGATGTGGCTGTTGTGCAGTTTGTGCCTATTAAGGCTGCGGCAGGCTACTTATCTGGCTATGCGGATCCTGATTTTATTGATGAACTAAACACCTTCACACTGCCAATGCTAGCTCCTGGTCAGTATCGCGCTTTTGAAATTGTGGGTGATAGTATGTTGCCAACTCCTAGCGGCAGCGTGGTTGTGGGAGAAAAAGTGGAAAGAATGGATGATCTTAAAAACCATAATAGTTATGTGGTTCTCTCAAAAAGTGATGGAATAGTTTATAAACGTATTGCGAAGGACAAAGAAAAAAAGAACAAGCTTACTCTCATTAGTGATAATCCTGTTTATGAACCTTACAGTGTTAGTGAAGAGGATGTATTAGAAATTTGGAAGGCTGTTTACATCCTCCAAAAAGCAAATACCATTCAACGTTGGGACGTGAATCAGTTGGCAGGAATGGTAACTAATCTTCAAGAAGAAGTAGTTAGCTTAAAGCAAAAACTTGCATAGGAAAGCCTTGTTTGAAATTTAAGTTTTAAGTTTTCATTAAAGTTACACCGTTAGCCTAAGTAATGATAATTGATTATATCAGTAGCTTCAAGAGCTAGGCACCGAAACTTTATACGGTCTCCTTTCGTCTTTAAACTTAGATTTTACTTTCAACTTTCAACAAGTTTTTTACTTTATTGGCGGTATGGGTAAGTTCTGCATAATCATTACCAAGAATGGTTACATGCCCCATCTTGCGACCGGGTTTAGTTATCTTTTTGCCATACAGATGAACAAAGGTGTTACCTAGTTTTAACACTTCATCCATGCCATTATAGGTTGCTTCGCCCGAAAAACCTTCTGCACCCACCAAGTTTACTAAGGCGGAAGGAAGAATAGCGGCTGTGTTGCCTAAAGGAAGTTGCAACATTATGCGCCAAAGCATATCGTATTGGCTACAATAATTTGCTTCTATGGTGTGGTGACCACTATTATGAACTCTGGGGGCAATCTCGTTTACAAGTACATCATTGTTGTTATCTACAAAAAGTTCAATGGCAAAAATGCCAGAACTTTTCAGTTCTCTCAATAACTTAAAAGCAATGGCTTCCACTTTCCATAAAACCTCTTTTGCCAATCGTGACGGCGTTAACTGATAGTCTAACAGATTGTATCGAACATCGAACACCATTTCGGCAGGGGGATAAATAGCAGTTTCGCCTTTGTCGTTCATGGCAACTATTACTGCAATTTCTTTTTGAACTGGCACTAGTTTTTCCAGAACAGAAGGTGCATCAAATCCTTTTTCTATCTCGCTTTTATCTTTTATAATTTGTACACCCTTTCCGTCATAACCACCTTCACCTAGTTTGTGAACAGCTGGCAGAAATGCAATATGCTCTTTAAGATCAGTGAGTTGATGGGTAATAATAAAATTGGAGGTCGGAATATCTTTCTCTTTGTAAAATTGCTTTTGGTTGATTTTATTTTTAATTACCCGTAAAATTGAGGGGGAAGGATAAACACGCACTCCTTCATTTTGAAGTTTTTCTAGTGCATCAACATTAACGGCTTCAATTTCGATGGTTATGGCATCAAGATTTTTTCCGAAATTATAAACAGTTTCGAAGTCTTTAATGTCCCCTTTTGTAAAATGATTACACAAATGTGCAGCAGGACATTCAACATCATTCTCTAAAACATGGGTTTCTACCACGTAGTTAATCCCTGCCTGCAAAAGCATTCTTCCTAATTGCCCTCCTCCTAATATCCCTATTTTCATGCTGTGGTGTTTGCGGCGAAGATAATTTTTAAAGTATTATTCAAGGAAAGAGTAATCCACAATTAGATGCCATATTAGTTTATAGTTTACATTTTCAATAACCTTGGTTAGCTAAACCTTACTTTCACTTTATCCCATAATTGGTGTGCATCAGGGGTTAGTCTAAAAGTGAATATACTCGCCATCATAATGCTAGAGAAAACTAAGAATTTAACAATAATGGCTACCCATCTCGCATAGAAACTTCCTAGCCAATAAGCGATGCCAAAAGAGGCAGCAGTTATCAAAATGGTCAACACGGTTTTACTGTCAAAAGGTTGCATCTTAAATTTTCTTCTAATAAATTCAAAACGGATATAGTTATAAACACTCATAGAAATTAGTTGCGCATAAGCAGAACCTATTATGCCGTATTGTTTAATGAGAAAATAGTTTGTTGGCAGAATTAATACAATTAAAATAAGTCCACTAAAAAAATCGAACCGCCAATGAGATGAGGTCAAAATAACCATTCCATTTACACCAGTGCCAGCATCAATTATACGTACAATGCCTAAAATAATCATGGCGTTAATGCCAGTTAGATAGGAAGGATTTATATTGAAAGCATGGATGGTGTCTGTGGCATTCAAAACAACATTGCCGTAAATAAATAAGCTTGCTAACAACATGTTGATACAACTTCTTGTGTAAATTCTGTTTACTTCAGTCAAGTTTTTATCTTTCCAAGCTTGGGATAAAACACCCACTGAGATGGCCTGCAAACTACGCTGTGGCACCTGAACAAGATTTGCCATGTATTGAGCCAAAGTGAAAATGCCGGCAGCACCAAAGTTCACCAACCCACCAATGAAGATGCCATCAATAGTTTGTCCGAGCGCATTAATTATTACTCCACTAAACATAAGTCCTTGCATCCAAAGCATTTTTTTATAAAACTTCTTAGTTACCCTGCTTATTTTGAAGGTTAAATAGAACTTTTTTTGCCTAACGATATACACCAATAATATTAAAAATATGGCGAGATACAAAAAGGAAAATAGGTGAATAAAACCCGAAAAGGTTATAATTTTTAGATAGTATAATGCAATCAAAACAGAAGTAAATAACCTCAAAACTGTTTCTTTCAAAAAATTGGTTAGTACTGTCTTCTGCATCACCCAAGCCAAAGATTCAAGAACTGTATAGAGTAGTACACCTAACCCGAAAGGAAAAACCCAGAAGTAATAATCAAGAAACAATTTAGAACCTTGCCCATAATTTTTAACCATATAAGGTTGAAAGACGATGCCAATGCCAAGAACCATAATAAAACCAATCAAGGAAGCACATAATACCCAGGTAACCAAGTCAATTTCTTGGTCGGGAAGATTATCTCTATAATACGGATAAAATTTATAGATAACTGAAATAGCCCCAAGACTAGAGAAGGCATATATATTGGTAGAAAAATCAAAAAACAAACGTGTTAACCCAAATTGAGCTTCTGTAAATACTCCGTTTTTAGTGTAGAGACAAATATTAATTGCCCCAATCACAAAGCCGATGTACAATAATATGCTGGATGTAATTGCCTGTTTCCGGATGTTTGCCATAATGATTCGCGATAATAACTAATAACTATATTTAAAAGCACTAAAACAACTGCATTTTAATGAGGGCTGTAAATGTATAGGAAGCCTTTTATATAGGTTTAACTAATTGAGAATTAGATTGAATTTTTATATCTAAAAAATAGTTAAGGCTAAGAATGGGTTGAACACTGGTCTTTTGTAAACAACATTTCTTTTCAAAAGTAATAAAAGCATAAGAAGCAACTTAAAAAGAAAGTAGTTGCGTTGAAACATGGGGGTTACTCTTGAAAAGTAGCCATTTGTTTTAGAAGAAGTCCGTTGTGAAAAAATAAATTCCACATCATTTTGAGTGTACTTTTTGGTTAACGGTTAATTTATTTTCCATTGCATAAAACTTTGCTACTTATATTGCACTGCACAACTGTATTATTGAATTAAAAAGTTATTACTAATTGAAAACAATTTTATCTAGCCATCAAGTTGCCCTGAGTATTAAACGTCTTGCACATCAGATACTAGAAAATCATATTCTATTGCAAGATACCGTTTTGATAGGCTTACAACCAAGAGGCATTTTTTTGAGTGATAAGATTGTTACTGAAATAAAAAATATCATCGATCCCTCTTTAGTAACTTATGGTAAATTGGATATTACATTTTATCGGGACGATATTCACAAACAAATTCATAATGCAAATCAAACGGATATTCCTTTCAGTATTGAGAATAAAAAAGTGGTGTTGATTGATGACGTATTATGGACTGGCAGAACAATTCGTGCTGCATTAGATGCACTTTTAGATTTTGGCAGACCTAAAAAAGTGGAATTATGTGTACTGATTGACAGAAGATTTAGTAGAGAATATCCCATTCAGGCAGACTACGTGGGTAGGTCTATTGATACTTTCCCTAATCAAAAAGTGATGGTATATTTAAATGATAAAATACGTGAAGAAAGCGTTGAACTCTGGGAATCATGAGACTTATAGTTGAAAGTTAAATGTTGAAAGTATAGCGTCGATAGCTGACAGTAATAACATCAACTATTGAATCTAAACTTTCCCTCTCTCGACTTTCAATTTTCAATTCTCAATTTTCAACTCTCAATTTACTATTCATAAAGCTGTTTTCCTTTAACTTCGTTTTTTAATGATACTTTCTACAAAACATTTACTTGGCATTAAGCATCTTACTAAGGAAGATATTCAACTAATTCTTTCTACTGCATCAGATTTTAAGGGGGTTTTACAAAGGCCTGTGAAAAAAGTTCCATCTCTACGGGACGTAACCATCGTGAATCTTTTTTACGAAAACTCTACCAGAACAAGAATGAGTTTCGAATTGGCTGAGAAAAGGTTAAGTGCCGACACCTTAAACTTTGCTGCAAGTAGTTCTTCCGCTGCTAAAGGAGAAACACTTTTGGACACAGTTCAGAATATTCTTAGCATGAAAGTGGATATGATTGTAATGCGCCATAGTGCAAGTGGAGCTCCACATTTCTTATCAAAGCAAATAGATGCAGCCATCATCAATGCTGGCGACGGCATTAATGAACACCCAACCCAAGCATTACTAGACGCTTTTTCGATGGTAGAGAAATTTGGAACGCTAGAAGGATTAAGGGTTGCTATTATTGGAGACATCATGCACAGCCGTGTTGCATTGAGCAATATTTATCTCCTCAAAAAGATGGGAGCTGAAGTAATGGTTGCCGGTCCACCAACGCTTATTCCCAAATATATAAAAGAAGCCTTAAATGTTCGAGTGGTATATAATGTGAAAGAAGCACTTGAATGGTGCGATGTGGCCAATGTTCTTCGTATTCAATTGGAGAGACAAAATCAACCGTTATTTTCTTCATTAAGGGAATACAATTTGGCTTATGGCATTACCAGAAAACTGTTGGACAGTATTGGTAAAGAAATTACCATTATGCATCCTGGCCCAATCAATAGAGGCGTTGAACTTGATAGCGATGTGGCAGATGGCAGTAACTCAATCATTTTAAATCAGGTAGAAAATGGTGTAGCGGTTAGGATGGCAGCCTTGTATCTACTCAGACCGCAACACAGCAACTGATAATTGATAATTGATAATTGACACATGACAATTATCAATTACTAATTGTCAAATATAAATTATCAATTATCATTTTATTATGAGTCGTATTTGCTTGTTTCCAGGAACTTTTGACCCCGTTACATTGGGGCATACTGATATAATTGATAGAGCCTTGCCTTTATTCGATAAAATTTATGTTGGCATTGGCATTAATGCCCTAAAGCATCCGATGTTTTCAGCTGAACAAAGGATGAAATGGTTCAATGAAATATATATAAACGACCCCCGTGTGGAATGCGCCATCTATGAAGGCCTAACGGTGCAGTTCTGTAAAAAGATAAATGCTCAATTCATTTTGAGAGGCATCAGATACGTGAGCGATTTTGAATATGAGAAAACAATTGCAGATGCCAATAGAACATTAGACAGAAGTATTGAAACTGTATTCTTAACTGGCGAACCAAAATACACTTCTGTAGCTTCTACAATTGTTCGAGATATTCTTAAAAATGGAGGAAATGCTTCCCCCTTTTTACCACAAGCTGTCATCAACTCTTTGGAAGAAGGAATAATGATTTAATTAATTTTTAGGTATCAAGGCCAACATACACTTTATTTTTACAGCTAGTTAGTGAAGATAATTTCTATGGCGTTTAATTATTCTATATGTGATTAGAACCCGTAAATATGTGGCTGTACAAACTATAAATATTTTGCTAAGGTTTCTTTAAACTGTTCTTCTGTAAATGGCTTTAACAGCACCTCATTAATACCAGTTTGCAAATAGGACTCTATTTCTGAATTAAGAATACTAGCTGTTAATGCAATAATTGGTGTAGTAGCTTTGGTCACATCTGTATGTTCCCTCAATATTTTTGCCATTGCATTTCCAGGAATCTTAGGAATATGTATGTCTGTTAAAACAATATCATAACTACTTTGGTTGAACTTTTCAATGGCCTCTTCCCCATCAGTAGCAACGTCGAATTGAATGCCCACCCTTTTGAGAAGTAACGAAAAAAGTTTCACATTCATGATATTATCCTCCACCAACAATGCCCTTTTTGTGGAGTAATCTATCTTTTTATCCATTACTAGTTATTTTGTAAAAATTTGTTATCCTGCATGGTCTTCGAATAAATACCTTTCTAAAACTGCTTTAAAATCAGCTTCTTTAAACGGTTTCACTAACAATTCATTAATCCCCATTCTAAAATATTGTTCAGTATTATCACCAATAATACTTGCTGTTAAGGCAACAATTGGTAAATTATTCTTCCTTATGTCAGTACTTTTTCTAATTATAGCAGCAATCTGATCACCAGTTAACTTAGGCACATTAATGTCGGTCAAAACAATATCGTAGTAATTATTTTCAAAAAGGCGAACACCTTCTTCTCCATCTTTAGCTACATCAAAGGAAAGCTGAAGCTTTTTAAGCAAAAGCTTTATCAATAATATATTCATATCATTGTCTTCGATTACTAAAGCTTTTTTATCAGAAAAATTGTGCAATTGTTTCGATGGTTCTTCAGCAACCACTTGTGTAGGTTTTTCTTCAGGTTCAATCATATAGGGCATTGTAATGCTAAACGTAGAGCCTATGTTTAGCTCACTTTTTACCTGTATTTTCCCTCCTTGCAATTCTGTTAGCATCTTACAAATTGCCAATCCAAGTCCAGTTCCTCTAATAGCCCTTCTTCCTCCACTTTTTGTATTAGTTGCTTGTGCAAACTCCTCGAAAATAAATCCTAATTGATCTGCTGGAATACCCACACCGCTATCTTGTACATCAATTTTAACAACAATCTCTTTGTCGGTTCTAGACAAACTCTTAGCACTAATTTTCACTTTACCTTGTTCTGTGAATTTAATGGCATTACTTGTTAAATTGAACAATATTTGTTTAAGCCTAAACGCATCTCCATGCACAAATAAGTCTTTATCAATTTGAATGTCAGACTGCAGAACAATACTCTTTTTTTGTGCTGCCACCGAGAATGCATATAACACTTCTTCTACTACTTTTTGAACTTTAAAAGGCTGAATGTTTAGCGTTAGCTTTCCTGCATCTAGTTTAGAGAAATCTAATATATCGTTTACCGTAGTTAACAAATGATCCGATGAAGTTCTAATTGCATTCAAATATCTTTTCTTATCTTGATCGTACTCTATGTTATCCAATTGCTCTGTAAACCCAATAATAGAAGTTAATGGGCTTCTTATTTCATGGCTCATGTTGCTAAGAAATCTACTTTTAGTCAACACCAATTTTTCTGC
Source organism: Chitinophagaceae bacterium (assembly GCA_947447825.1). Taxonomy (GTDB): domain Bacteria; phylum Bacteroidota; class Bacteroidia; order Chitinophagales; family Chitinophagaceae; genus Parasediminibacterium. Next base: position 49,913 of record CANFLL010000015.1, read on the forward strand.
GGTTTCTCTCGCCTCAATTATTTCTTTTTCATATTTCATGCTCTTCTTAACATTGTAAATAAGCACAATAACAACAAATATGATAACAATATATGACCCCCATGTAAGCAGTGTAATTGTTTGTTTTGCCTCTTTAGCTCTTTCAAGAACTTGATCTTCCTTCTCTTTGCCAGATTCCTCTTGAATGCCTAACAGCTTTTTCAGGGCATCACTCACTTGATACTGAATAACCAAGTTTACTTGAGCCAATTCTTTTTCATTGTTATCTAATCTTTCTTTTAAGGCAAGTTCACTGTATCTATACTTATAAAAATCGTCGACATCCTGTTGCGACTGATCTTTTTGGGCATTCATTACATAGCCAGTAGAAGATGAGTTTGTTGTGCTGGTAGACGCAGATTGAGATGAAGCGTCTTCTTTATTGCCAAATATATCTCCCAACTTTTTAAGGAATACTTTTTTCCTATTTACAGTTGATTGGTTAGTGTCAACTTGTTGCATTAAGCTGTCATATCCTTTTAAGATGGAATTATTAGACATCCTATACCAATATGGATTGATATAAAACCCACCATTGTTTGCATGTATTTTACTGATGCTAATTGAATCAGAAATTCTTTTCAACAAATCTATTGCATCCGAAACTTGAACTTTCTGTTCAATGCCAGCAATAACGGTACTGATTCCCGAAGTGTCATTGCCTGTTTTTAAAGTAATAAGGTCATTAACGCAAGAGGTTACATGCGATAAATATTTGTTACTATAAAGTGTATCCTTGGTGCTTAAGTATAACCTGTAAGCATTTTCAGCTTCTAGCAATTCTTTATTAGTATTTCGCAATATCTCAACACTGCTGTTGTCATTGCTTAGGCTATTGATGTAATTTCTTAATTGAGCTAAATTTTTAGCATTAAATATATTAAGCAGCAAAACAGCTACTATCACCAATAAACAAACAACTAGTAGAATGATGTTTGAGGCTGAAAATTTCGATTTAGGCAAAGAGGTCATGCTATATAAAATCGGGTTAATTAATTAGTTGAGGGAACATACCATTTAGATGGTAAATATATTAGAAATTATTAAAAAATTACATATTCTCCCATAGAATTCACCGTAATCACTGGAAGTTTTTTGTTCAACTCAAAATAATCGAATACTTCTTTGATATTAATGGCAAACTTTTGATACAACCTATCATCTTTACTAACCTTTAAAAAATATTCCACACTCTTTTGTACATTATATCTCACAGGAAAAACATGTACTGGAATAAAATCTTGACCATCCTGTTTAGCCAATGCTGCTAACAAATAAACTTCTTCCATTGGGTCGTTTTGCAACGGAATACATCCTACTGTTATACAGCTTCCATGAATATAAATATCTCCTCCTGGCTTAATAGAGTCACTCAATAATTCGTCGGAAGCATTGGGATAGTTTAAACCCAAAGCCAAATGAAATTCGCTTTTAGGTTTAAACTCATTAATATAATAAAAACCTTCCGGCACTTGATAATCGCCTTCCACTCTTTTTGGCCCAATCGAACCGCTTAATGCACATACTTTATAGGTTTTAAAAAGTGTAAATGCTTCTTTGTTATTATCTCTTATCCATACCTCCAGCTGGCTATCGTATTTAAAACTTCGTACATACATTTGTTTGGGCGGCCATTGAAGTCCTTTCTGCGCAAACTGACTTTTTAATGAGTCCTCTTTGGTTTTAAAAGCATTTGCAACCCTTGAATAGTTTCTTTGATATTGCAAAAATGTTTGTGCGTTGAGGTTGTTTATATGAAAAAGTAAAAATAATAGTCCAGCAATGTATCTCATGTCTGCAAAAATAGAGTTATTGTAACAATTTATTAATTGAAGAGGGGCATAAAAAAATATTGTATTGGCGTAAATGCTTAATGCATCACCGATGATGTAGCGAATGAAGAACAGAAGGAAATGTTACTTAAAAACAAATCACTTCTATTAAACTTTGGTGTAACAGAGTAGCACTCTAAAATATGAAATTAGTTTTACAACTAAATCTTCATTTGTATTAAATTGAATAAAGATTAAAGTACTTAGATACTGTAACTCTTAATATAATGCCAGATATCATCAACCTAAATAATCCATATACTAACTTTTGCCCATGATTTGTTTGAATAGAAGCTTTAGAAACCTAGAACAAAAAGAAGAATTGATGGAGCAAGACCGACTAGAAAGTTTTGGTTACCACAGAGTAGCTTTGCCATTAAGTTAACATGGCAAAAGCAAGGGACACAAAGGTTTAACTTTTGCCTTTATCATTTCTTAACAAACATTACCATACAATCTTTATGTTCTCTATGTAATCCTTAGTATTACTTGTGGTTAAAATATACCTGAGTAGTAACTATTGGCATCAAAAAAAATCTTATTTAATATCATTTCTCACCCTTCTCAGCCCCAAACCCTCATTTTCCTATATACTCCTATATGATATCTCTTTCAGTATGATACCTACATTTAAATGCATTGGCTTTCTTGCTTGCGATATCATGCCTGAATTTAAATTCAGGCATGATATCGCACGGCAGATGGTACCTGCTTTAAATTCAACACCTTTATCCTTATCAATATGGTGCCTGAATTTAAATGCAGGCACCATATTAATAGCGAAATGAAACCTGAATTTAAATGCATGTATAATATCGCTATCCAAAAACAAGAATACTATAGTATTTTGTCGTTTTTTTTGTATTATAATACTGGTTTATACATTTCTTATATTAATGACTTTGTAGCTGCTCACCAACTCGCCGTTTTTTGGTTTTCTTTCCCAACAACAATTAATAGTAACTTTAATTACTTATTGCAATATCCAAACATAGGGGTTCTGCTTTTAATATTTAGATACTACTCAGAAGCTTTTACCAACTAAGTTCACAAAGAATAAACAAAGAATACAAAGGTTATGTGTTTGCTTTTATTATTTGTTTAGTAACCGATTGTACCTCCTTGTGGTCTTTATGAAATCCTAAGGGTGGGTTTTAGTTAAAATGTGCCTAGTAGTTGCCAAAAAGACCCTTTTCATTAAGTTTCGACTAAAATTTAATATAGACTTCTATAATTTGAAATGTTCAGTCATTTATCAATTGTATCATTTTGTATTTTAGAGGTCTTTAAATGACTTGCAACTGAAATTGATAAAAGTCATTTTTAAACTTGACACTTGTTGGTTTGAACTTTTTTACCCACCAATATTTTTGCCGTTTCAATCATATTTATGCCCGAAGTAAGTCAGCTTATAGACAAATACAACAAATCTGTGCCGCGTTATACCAGTTATCCAACCGTACCTTTTTGGAAAGATTGGGATACTAATTATGCATGGAAAAACACTTTTAAACAACGACTTAACAGCATTAATACAGCAGATACTGGTTTGAGTATCTATTTACATCTACCTTTTTGCGAATCGTTGTGTACTTATTGTGCTTGCAATAAAAGGATTACTACCAATCATGCTGTTGAGGAAAGATACATTTTGGCCATTTTAAAAGAATGGCAATTATACAAAGACTTATTAGCGGAAGCACCCATCATTCAGTCGATTCATTTAGGCGGCGGAACACCTACTTTTTTTTCTCCGGAGAACTTAAAAAAAATAATTGAGGGCATTCTTTCAGGTGCTACATTGGCAGATGAATATTCATTCAGCATTGAAGGACATCCTAACAATACCACCGAAGAACATTTGCAAACCTTATATAATCTTGGTTTCAGAAGAATAAGTTATGGTGTGCAAGATAATGACCCTGTGGTTCAAAAAGCGATCAATAGAATTCAACCTATTGAAAATGTAAGAAAGGCAACTGAGCTGGCAAGGAAAATTGGTTTCACATCAGTAAACTTTGATTTGATTTATGGATTACCCTTTCAAACGCTTGAAGGTATGCAGGAAACCATCCGCCAAACCGTAGAGTTGCAACCAGATAGAGTTGCTTTTTACAGCTATGCACATGTGCCTTGGAAACAAAAAGTGCAACGTCTTTTTGATGAAAATGATTTGCCTGAAGCGTCGCTTAAATCGCAGTTATACAATACTGGCAAGCGTCTTTTTGCCGAAGCTGGGTATACAGATATTGGCATGGATCATTTTTCATTGCCTTCCGATGAGCTTTATAGAGCAAGAGAAAATGGCAGTTTGCACCGTAATTTCATGGGATATACAGATACTAATTGTACGGCATTGATTGGTTTGGGCGTTTCGGCCATTAGCGATATTGGTGTTGCTTATGCTCAAAATCATAAAGAACTAGAGAGTTACTATAGATGTATTGAAGCAAATGAATTACCAGTAAATAAGGGATATTTTATGGATGAAGAGGATCTTGTTTTTAAGCAATATATTCTACAAACTATCTGCAAAGGGCATACTGACTTTTTGAACGTGTATAAAGATTTGCTTTCGGAATATTCACTGCCATTACTGAAAGATATGGCCAAAGATGGGCTGCTTGAATTGACAGATAATTCATTAACTGTAACTAAACTAGGTTTTCATTTTGTGAGAAACATCTGCAAAGCTTTTGATATGAAATGGCTTAAAGATGAAACAGGGATGGTAGGTTTTAGCAAGGCAGTTTGATGTTTTAATGTTTGAATATTGGGTTGTAATAATATTAAGTCCTAATTCAAAAAAGTAATGTCTTATTTAGGTTAGATTAATAAGTTGAAATGCCGTTGCATTGAAGTAAAATAGTCAATTCCTATTGGCTATTTTCCTAGTGATGCAAGTTGTTCAACTTATTTTGGATACTGAACTTATCCCATATCGTAAAGCTAAATTAAGATACAAACTTCAGTATTGAAACCAAATCGTTCGCTTTAAACTATCAATTTATTTTTTTCAATTTATATAAAGCTAATTGTTGCCAATTATGACGAAAGTCATTGTTTATTATTCTATTTGAGTACTTAAAACACTATATTTTTATCCCAAATTTCAACTTGGGTATCATAAAGACTATTTGCTAAAACTAAATGCCAGTAATGGTTTCATCTTTCATACATCAGTTTGGTATCATAAAAACGCCATTAAGTTGGTTCTTAATGGCGTTTGAGTAGCGTTACTTTTGTGTAACAAATAAGGAAAATAAAGTTTCCTAACAAAAAAGGCAGCAATCGTTAGAAGAGCAAGTTTATCGTGAGAGGTCGAAGTTCAAAGAAAGTTAAGCTACTTTAAAAGGCTCAAATTACTAAGAAGAATTTTCATATGGCAAGCAATCGTTAGAGGTCAGTCTGTTTCTACAGAGTGACCCTTTTTTTTGAATCGCATTGCAAATATATAGGATAAATATTCCAATATTAATTAATTGTGAAATTTATTTTTCAATGACAGTTAATCCATGAAAATTACTTTTCCAATTTGCCTCTTTACCACTTTCCAAGTATTAACATCCACTCTCCAGACTTTAAACTAATAAACAAATAGTTAATATGTATGTTTTAAGA
>CANFLL010000016.1 GCA_947447825.1 Chitinophagaceae bacterium
AAATAATTATTTTTTAACTAAAGAGGTTATCAACAAAAGTTGAAAGTGGGAGAAAAAACGTCAACCTATATTATGGGACCTCAAACTATTGACTTTCAACTATTGACTTTCAACTTTTGACTTTCAACTTTTGACTTTCAACTTTTGACTTTCAACTTTTGACTTTCAACTTTTGACTTTCAACTTTTGACTTTCAACTAATAATTCATAACTTTTTTAATAACATCCCTTAACAGGGGCAAAAACACAAAAAAATGGCTACTTACAAATTAGACGCTATGCATAGCGAAATCACTTTTAAAGTGAAACACTTAATGATTAGTACTGTGACAGGTAACTTCTCACAATTTGATGCAACAATGGAAGCTGAAGCAGCAGACTTTAGCGATGCAAAAATTAGCTTTACGGCTGATGTTGCAAGTATTTCTACAGGTAATGAACAAAGAGACGGACACTTGAAGAGTGCTGATTTCTTTGATGCAGAAAAGTTTCCTGCACTTTCATTTACTTCTACTGCATTTGCACACAAGAGTGGAAGTGACTATGAACTAACTGGTGATTTAACAATTAAAGATGTTACTGCCCCAGTTACATTAGCAGTTGAATATGGTGGGGCGATGACTGACTTTTATGGTCAATCAAAAGTTGGTTTTGAATTATCAGCGAAAATTAGTCGTGCAGCTTTTGGATTAACATGGAGTGCAGTTACAGAAGCGGGCGGTGTGGTAGTAAGCGATGAAGTTAAATTGGCATTGTCTGTACAATTGGTGAAGCAAGCGTAGGAATTAATATGTTGTACGTTTAAAATCTAACGTAAAACGTAATACTTAATACGTATAACTCTTTTAATTCATTCATCATTCAAATCATAATTCATGAACATTGTAAAACAAATTCCGGCTTATCTATTAGCCTTGGTATTCATCGTTTTCGGTGCAAACTTCTTTTTACATTTCTTACCAATGCCCCTAATGAGTGGCGATGCAGGTTCTTTTGCGGGACTGCTATATAAGTCTGGTTACTTGTTGTTTGTAAAAATACTTGAAGTAGTTATAGGTATCCTTTTGCTAGTTCCTGTTACTAGGGCGTTGGCCTTACTTTTAATAGCCCCTATAGCCGTAAACATATTGTTATTTGAAGTTTGTTTATCGCATCAGCCTAGTATTGGCGTAGTATTAGTGATTGTAAATGCAATAGGAATCATCCTCAATAAAGAAAAATATTTAGGAATAATTGCTAAATAATTGCTGGTATAAAAAAAGGAAATGAAAGCGAATATTCAATGAATATTCGCTTTTGTCATTTGTTTAAAAGACTACTCCTCTAAAATTAACAATCATCTTAGCGTACGATTAACATTTTATTTTCATATTCTACAATGAATATTATATATTTGTGATAGTACAACGTCACGGTTATCTGTGACGTTGTATTTTTTTTAATAACACCTTCAATAAATAGAACATGAGTGATTACGTAACACAAGAGACATTTAATAAGATGCGTGAAGAGCTTCAGAAGATGAAAGGAATAGACAGACCTGCTGCATCGCGGGCTATTGCAGAAGCTAGAGAGAAAGGAGATTTGAAGGAAAATGCTGAATACGATTCTGCTAAGGAAGCGCAGGGAATGCTTGAAGCAAGGATTAAACAACTGGAAGGGATTATTGCTACAGCAAAAATTATTGATCCCAATACCATCGATACTAGCAAGGTGGCTGTTTTAACTAAAGTGACTATTACCAACATCGCTAATAAAAAAGTGATGACTTACCAAATAGTTGGACAAAAAGAAGCTGACCTAAAATTGGGCAAAATATCTGCCTCTTCTCCTATTGGTAGTGGACTACTAGGTAAAGCAATTGGTGAAATTGCTGAAGTAACTACACCAACGGGCATTATGAAGTTTAAAATTGATGCCATCACCATCTAAAATTAAGTTTGATTAAAAAATAATAGCCTCTACTTTTGTAGGGGCTTTTTATTTAAGTTTCTAATTACAAGTTTCTGGTTTTTACCTGTATCAAGTAACTGGAAAACTGTAACTTAATAAATTGAATCACTAATCACTAATCACTAATCACTAACCACTAATTATGACTATCTTTTCAAAAATTATTGCAGGAGAAATTCCATGTTACAAACTTGCCGAGAATGAACATTTCATCGCATTTCTTGATATATTTCCTTTAAAAAAGGGTCATGCGTTGGTAGTTCCTAAAATAGAAATAGATGAACTATTTGATTTGCCAAATGAATACCTGACAGGTCTTTTAACTTTTGCAAAGCCCATTGCTAAAGCAATAGAAAAAGCATTTCCTTGCGACAGAGTAAGCATTTTAACAGTAGGGCTAGAAGTACCGCATGCGCATGTACATCTAATTCCGATGGATAAAACCGAGGAAATGAACCTATTGAACAATAAACTTAACTTGAGTAAAGAAGAGTTCGTAGAAGTGCAATTGAAGATTATGGGTTTTATTTCTTAATATAAGCCAATTAAAAGAAGTGCAGTTGCATGACTCTAAAAATTAAATATCAGCTTCATGCTACTGAAACTTCTTTCAACTCTTGCTTTAAAATCACAACGGCAGTATCATTTGGAATCATGCCGCCTCCATACATTTTGGTGAAAACTTTGGTAAATTCCGCTCCAAGATATAAGATTACACTAGCATAATATACCCACAAAAGAATTACCACAACAGCAGAAGCTGTGCCATAAGTAAGATTTACAGTGGAATGACCAAGATAGAAACCAATGGCAAATCGCCCAAATAAGAATAAAATACTTGTAACAAATGCACCAACAAATGCGTCTTTCCATCGGATGATTACATCGGGGAGTACTTTGAAAATAATGGCAAACAACAAAGATGTAATGCTTAATACGAGAACTAGATTAATGCAATAGGTAAGATAAATGAGGGAATCTTTAAAATAAGAATGCAACCTATCGCTCAACAGATCTATTAACGTATTTAGGAACAACGAGACCATTAAGATGAAACCCATCACCAAAATGAGCGAGAAAGACAATAATCGGCTATTTACAAAACGAATGATATTCTTTTTGGGTTTTGCTTTTATGCCCCATATATAATTCATAGAATCTTGTATCTCCAGAAAAACACTACTTGCTCCCACAAACAAGATAACAATACCAACAATACTATTAGAAAAGGAGTTATGAGTGTGGTGCATATTCTTAATAATCTCTTGTATTTGCAAAGCTGCTTCGTCACTAATTAATGTGCGCAATTGAGAATAAACCTTACCCTGAACGGCTTGCTCACCAAAAAACAATCCCGCCAATGATATGGCAATCATTAATAATGGGGCAATTGAAAAGATGGTGTAATAGGAAAGCGAGGCACTAAGTTTCATGCCTTTATCATCAGAAAAATTACTGATGGTCTGCTTAGTCATTATCCATATTTTCTTCATAAAAGAGAGATTGTAGAGGTTGCAAGTTACTGGTTTCAGGTTTCAGGTTACTAGTTTCTGGTTACTGGTTTCAAGTTACTGGTTTCAGGTTGCCAGTAACTAGAAACTAGCGACCTGAAACCAGTATCTTCCTTTCTACTTTGGTGCTTTTTTGTGAAGATAGAGTGCTACAAAAAAGAAAATGAGATTTGGAATCCAGGCAGCAATTACTGGTGGCAAATCTCCTTTGGTAGAAAAGATAGTAGAAAAGCGATCGGTAATAATAAAAGCTGCTGCTGTCATAAACCCATACGCAAGATGCGCCCCACTACCTCCACGCACTTTTCTGCCAGAAACTATGGCCCCAATTATGGTCAACAAGAAAACTGTTACAGGGGTGGCACTACGCCTTTGTAGCTCAACTTTAAGGTCATTAATACCTTCCGAACCTCGCTCTTCCTGCATTTTAATGAACCTTTTAAGTTCTTTAGAAGTAAGCTTATCCTTCGTAAATTTATCCTTACCTAAGTCTTGAGGCTTAAAGTTGAAAGAAGCAATCTGCTCTTGTTCCATCTTAACAGTTTCATTAAGAGGGTGCAACGTGCGAATAATAACATTGCGCAAACGCCACTTATGAATAGCTGTATCCCATTCAATACTTTCTGAGCGGGTATTTACGGTTAACTTATTATGCTCAATATGGTGCATAAAAAAAGTACCCCCATGTTTGTAAGAAGTATCATAATTCATGATACCTGCATAAGTAAAAGAATCAACTTTAAAATAGATGTTGGTGTTGGTATTCGCAGTAAGTTGCTCGTAAGAATTGTCTCTATCAACATACCTAGCCTCGAAACTACTCCTAATCAGATTAGCTTTAGGGATTACATATTGGTTAGATGCCCACAATATTAAACCAAGAAAACCTCCACCAATAAAGTATGGCCTCAACCATCTGTTATAAGAAGTTCCGCTGGCTAATATGGGAATTATCTCTGTATTGTTGGCCATCTTAGACGTGAAAAAGATAACCGAGATATACACAAACAAGGGAAAAAGCAGGGCAATGATATAAGGGATGAACCCATAATAGTAGCCCGTAACAATCTGCATGAATGTTAGTCCAGATTTTACAAAGTTGTCAGTCTTCTCACTAAGGTCTATCACAATAGCGATGATTGTGAACAGAACGATGGCGAAAAAAAAGGTACCCAGAAACTTTTTTAATATATACCAGTCAAGTTTTTTCATTCTAAATGGTGGCAAATATAGTTGGAGAGGGCATGATAAAACAAAAAGTGCAACCCTTCAATTAAGATAGTTGCACTTTTTAGAGATACATTTACTAAAACAGGTAAATACAGAAATTAACCTTTTAGTATCTCCAAGTTCTTTTAGTGGTAGTTGATTACTGAAGATAATTCAATAAGTCCGCCTTTTGCTAGTAGATTACTCCTAAGATTTTGAAGTTCATTTTGAAGTTCTTTAATCCTCTTTTCTTCTAGTTTACTGTCTTCTTCATTGCTAGTATTGGTGATTTTGTTTTCATGAAATTTAATTTTCACTTGTACCATCTGTGTAATTATGTCTATTGCATCATTGGCACTAAACTTTCCTTGTATCAATTTAAAACTGCTCATAATTATAATTTAAATGTAAAATGTTACTTTGTTAATGTTATTGTCCTTGACCTAAAGAATACCCTGCTTTACCATCAAATTCATATAGGTTTTCTGTTTTTACTACATCTACACCAACCCAATAAGATTTCGAAAGCAACCTGCCTATATCCTCATTATTTATTGTTTTTATACCCTCTGGCTTAAACCTGCATCTCCAATGATCAGTGCAAAAAGTTTCTTTAAACCCTTCTGGCCAAACCTTAATACCCCTGTTAGTAATCATCGAAAGTTTTACCGTATCGGTTCCAATTACTTTTATTTTATCTGCTAACTCATCTGGATTAGTCCCTCTCCAATGTATAAATAAATCAATTCCTACCAATTCCTTCTTTGTTGCTGGCTTACGCTCATATTTAGGTAAAACAATGGGACTTCCTTTGGCATAAGATACTGGTTTTAAAAGAGTAGGTCTTTGCCCAAGATTGGCAATAACAGCATCAGCAAACTCCGATGTACCTACCTTTTGTTTGCTAGTACCGTCTTTAAAAATATCGTACGTATGAATACCATCCTCAATGGTTTTTAACCAGGCATTTTGTACATTTTCTGCTACGTCATTTTGACCAATATGATTCAACATCAAGATGGCACCTTGCAATAACCCTGATGGATTTGCCATATTTTGATTGGCACGTCTTGGTGCCGAACCATGAATAGCTTCAAACATGGCACATTCTTCCCCAATGTTTGCCGAACCAGCAAGGCCAACAGAACCAGCAATCTGCGCTGCCACATCCGACAATACATCTCCATACAAGTTGAGCGTTACAATCACATCAAAAACCTCTGGCGTATCGGCCATTTTTGCTGCGCCAATATCTATAATCCAATGTTCGTTTTCTATTTCTGGGTACTCTTTTGCGATCTCATCAAACACCTGATGAAACAGTCCGTCAGTCTGTTTCATAATGTTATCCTTGGTAAAACAAGTCACTTTTTTTCTACCATATTGTTTAGCATATTCAAATGCATACCTCACTATTTTTTCACAACCCGGGCGGCTAATCAGTTTTAAACATTGAACCACTTCATCGGTTTGCTGGTGCTCAATCCCTGCATATAAATCCTCTTCATTTTCCCTGATAATCACCAAATCCATTTTTGGATGCTTGGTACTTACAAAAGGATGTAGACTACTACAAGGGCGAACATTTGAATATAAACCTAAAAACTTTCTAGTAGTAACATTCAAACTTTTGTAGCCACCTCCTTGCGGTGTAGTGATGGGGGCTTTCAAAAAAACTTTGTTACGTCTTATCACGTCCCACGATTCTTTTGCAATGCCAGAAGTATTTCCCGCTAAGTACACCTTCTCTCCTACTTCAATTTCATCAATCTCAATTTTAGCACCTGCAGCTAAAATAATTTTCAAGGTGGCATCCATTATCTCAGGGCCAATTCCATCTCCTTTTGCTACTGTAATCCTTTGCATCTTTTTTGTTTTTTCGTGATTTAATGATGCAAAAATGTAGCGCCCAATTGATATGTTTTTATTTATAATAATTATGTTTGCCATAAATAATTTTTATGAATTATACTTTACACCAGCTTCAAGTATTCTTAAAAGTGTGTCAATTGGAGAGCATAACTAAGGCTGCAGAAGAGTTATATCTTACACAACCCGCAGTATCAATTCAGTTAAAAAACTTACAGGATCAGTTCGAAATACCACTTACAGAAGTAGTAGGCAGAAAACTTTATGTAACAGATTTTGGCAAGGAAATAGCTTTGGCAGCAGCGAATATTTTGAATGAAATAAATGCCATAAACTACAAAACTCTAGCCTTTAAAGGAAAGGTTTCTGGTAAACTGAAGCTCTCGGTTGTATCTACAGGAAAGTATATTATTCCTTATTTTTTAGCTGAATTCTTAAAGAAAAACGAAGGCATAGAACTGATATTGGACGTTACCAATAAAGCAAAAGTGATAGAAAGTCTTTCTAACAATGAGGTAGATTTTTCGATGGTATCTGTTTTGCCAACCGATTTAAGAATAGAAAATGTAGAACTGATGCAAAACAAACTTTACCTAGTGGGCAATAAAGAGCATAAACAAAAAAGGAAAATGAACGACAATTCTATATTTGAAACCTTACCACTAATATACAGAGAGGAAGGTTCAGGAACTCGATATGTGATGGAGAAATACATTAGCCAAAATAGTGTTCCGGTAAGAAAGAAGATGGAATTAACATCTAATGAAGCAGTTAAACAAGCCGTTATTGCTGGATTAGGCTATTCTATTATGCCATTGATTGGATTAAAAAACGAATTACTCAATGGTGACTTGCAAATAATACCTGTGAAAGATTTTCCTATAACTAGTACTTGGAATTTGATTTGGATGAAAGGAAAGAATTTTTCACCTGCGGCCGCCGCATTTTTGAATTACATAAAATTAGAAAAAGACAATATCATTAAAGAACGATTTGACTGGTTTGAGAAGTATTAATGAATGAGTAGAGAACTCAGGTTTACACATCTGCAAAAGGCATTTTACACCTAAAATCATTTATTGTAACCTAAAAAGTACTAAAATGAATATTGTTCTTGCTAAGAACAATATTCATCTTGCTAAGAACAATATTCATCTTACCAAGAACAATATTCGTTTTACCAAGAATGATATTCATCTCGCCAAGAACAATATTCATCTCGCCAAGAACAATATTCATCTTACCAAGAACAATATTCGTTTTACCAAGAATGATATTCGTTTTGCCAAGAATGATATTCAAATTGTCTCATTTTACTAGATTTCCAAATAATAATCTTTCAGTAACACATCTCTTAATCCTTTTTTATTAGCTTGCCCGCAAAATAGTTTATGAAGATATACCTGTTACTACTGTTTGGTTGGTTGGTTTGCTTTAACGTTGTTGCACAGAAAAAATATGTGCAAACTATTGCTCCAAACATCAAGCAATTGAAGTTTTTGGGAGAGTATGATGTGCCGCATAATATGCAGTTTAAACGCACAACTATCGGTGGACTTTCTGGAATTGATTATGATGCGGAACACAATCTTTTTTATTCGATAAGTGATGACAAAAGCGAATTTAACCCAGCTCGTTTTTATACTTTAAAAATAAACATTTCTCCAAAAGGAATAGATACGGTTATTTTTTTGGATTTTATTTGCCTTTTACAACCCGATGGAAATGTATATCCTAATAAAAAAGAAAACCCTTTTCGCACACCAGATCCTGAGGCAATAAGGTATAATCCGAATAAGAAAAATTTAATTTGGACGAGTGAAGGGGAACGAGATTTAAGTATTTTTAGAGATGTTATTGAAAATCCTGCTATCACAACAGTAACAGTTAAGGGGAGATACATTGACACATTTCCGCTGCCGGAACAAGTGGTGATACATAAAGAAGAAATTGGCCCAAGAAAGAATAGCGTTTTTGAGGGAGTAACCTTTGCTAATGACTACAAAGACGTTTTTGTGAATGTGGAAGAACCCCTCTATCAAGATGGTCCTCAAGCCGATACTCAGGATGTGAACCCGATGATTAGAATTTTGAAATTTGATGCCGACACAAAGAAGAACACTGCACAATATGCTTACAAACTAGACCCAGTGGCTCATGCACCTCTGCCGCTTACTTTTAAGATTAATGGCGTTTCGGATATTCTTTGGGCAGGAAAAGATAAATTATTGGTAATGGAACGTTCTTACTCAACTGGAAGATTGGCTTGTACGGTGAAGATTTATGAGGCAGATCTTAGTAAAGCCACTAACATTAAAGACAATCTTTCTCTGATTAAAGACAATAAATTTATACCAGCAACCAAACGATTAATAATTAATATGGATAACCTAGGTCGCTTTGTGGACAATGTGGAAGGAATGACCTTTGGTCCTACACTTCCAAATGGACACAAAACTTTGATAACAATGGTTGACAATAACTTTATGGTTCTTGAAAAAACACAAGTGTTTTTGTTTGAAATAGTGGAATAGAAGTTGTACGTTATACGTTATACGTTATAAGTTATATGTTTTAAGTTTTACGTAGAACGTATAACTTATAACGTATAACTCTATTTGCTATTCTTATATCCATTTGCCAGCAAGCATTTCAATACCTTTTCCCGTTGATCGCCTTGAATTATTATCTCGCCATCTTTGGCAGAGCCACCTGTACCGCAATAGTTTTTTAGTTGCTTTCCCAAGGCCTGAAAATCATCTTCGGTGCCGATGAATCCTGCCACTATTGTTGCTGCTTTTCCTGCACGGTGCTTCGTCTCCAATCGTAGCCTAAGTTTTTGTTGTGCCGGTGGAAGGGTTTCCTGTATTTCTTCGTTGTCCTCCAGTTTAAAGTTCGGGTCTGTGCTATACACTAAACCATTAGAGGAGGGTTTTATCTTTTTGCTCATGTTATTTTAGTTGAAAGTTAAAAGTCGAGAGTTGAAAGTTAAACGTATTGTTTTAGCTGTTCCATAAAATACTTAACCTCATTGGCTACGGCAGTGGTTAACTCTTCTTTTGATTTGTTTTGACCATAAACATCTTGTAAAACATCCGAATGTGCATTTTGACGTGTCACGTAATAATTAAATTCTTGAAAGCTTACCAAATAATTCAATGAGATATTAGTTGGTATCTTTCTCTTTGTAAACCCATTAAAAAGAAAGTAAACTTTAAAGGAGGATAATGAATAAAGTACCTTGCTCTCAACAGTTAAAAATGGATTATTCATACTGCTATAGTTAGAAAAAAGAGAATCTAAGTCATGATTAATAAACCCATCACTTTCAAGTTCGAACTTAAAGTTATTGAAACCATCGTTAAATTCCAATATTTTCTCTACTTCGACAAATAAATCGTCAAGATGCTTTAGCTTAACAATTAACATATTAAAGAAAGGAATGATTGTCTCCTTAATAACTTTCTCTACATAGATAGCATCCTTTTTATGTTTCAATACATCTTCCCTCAAACTCTTCTTAAACAGAGCAATCTCTTTATCAATATCATCTTCTTCTTCAAAGCTTTCGCCTTTGGCAGCTTTAATGTAAATAGATAAGGAATGTTTCACCAAGTCGGCAATATATTCAGTTAGTGGAATCATTTCCCCCGCATCTGCCTGCCTCAACACTTGATAATATTCAGTCTTATTACCTTGTTTTACAACGATAGGCAAGTAATCATCTTGCATCAACATCAAGTTCATCAATAGCCTTCCCATCCGTCCATTGCCATCATCAAAAGGATGAATTGCCGTGAACTCATGGTGAAACAAAGCCGCTAATACCACAGGATGAATAGTTGGGTTATCCTTTGCCATATTGTACCATTCCATCAAATCGCCCATCAGCATGGGTACGTGTTCTGGGGAGGCATAATAATGTATTTCGCCAGTAGGCGTTTGTACATGATTAGGCGAGGTCTTATACTGCCCCACTTTTATTTCTTTCCTTGTTGGTAAACCCGCATCAGTAATAGCGTCTACAAAATAATTTTCTTTTAATGTAAGCGTATGGAGATTTCTAACTTCACTTTCATTCAGCGAATAATCTTTATCTTTTACCAAAGACAAAAGATAATTTATTGCTTCATCATGCCCTTTTATATCCAAATGATCTTTAAAGGGTTTGCCTTTAGCTGTTAATCCTTCTTTCAAAAAAGCAACTGTTTCTCCATAAGTAAGTTGGTTTCCCTCAATGGCATTGGAATGATAGTTCCAATCCAGCCGAAACTTCTGCATCACCCTTCCTTCCTTATCTGCCGAAAGGGGGCGCAATGCCATCACTTCTGCTTTTAGCCTATCTATCTCCGCTAAAAAAGGAAGTGTGCTTAATTTTTCTGCTGTATCAATTGATAGTGCCATTTGTAAATTAGTTGATAGTTGAAAGTCGAGAGTCGTAAGTCAAGAGTTAACCGTTTTGCCACTCTAGGTGTTGGGGATTATTACTGCTTTCAAGCTCAAATCCAAGCTTTGTGCCTGATGAATTAGTCCGCCTACACTTACATAATCTACGCCGGTTGCTGCAAAACTTTCTATTGTTTGTAGATTGATACCTCCACTAGCTTCTGTTTCGTATTCGCCTTTTATTATTTGCAATGCCTCGGTTATCTGTGCAGGGCTAAAGTTGTCGAGCATTATCCTGAAAACCTTTCCTTTTCCTATTCGGCACACTGTTTCAACATCTTGCAAGCTTCTTGTTTCAACTTCAATTTTTAATGGAAGATTGTTTGTTTGTGTATAATCGAATGCCTTGTTGATGGCAGGTTCCAATCCTCCGGCATAGTCAATATGATTGTCTTTTAGCATCATCATATCATACAAACCAAAGCGGTGATTAGTGCCTCCACCAATTCGCACCGCTTCTTTTTCAAGCAACCTAAAGTTGGGCGTTGTTTTTCTGGTGTCTAATAATTTAGTGGAATATCCTTGTAGTTTTTGGGTGTATTGATGCGTTAGTGTAGCAATGCCACTCATGCGTTGCATACAGTTTAGCACCAACCTTTCGCAAGTGAGGATGGTATAGATTGTTGCAGAAATTTCGAAAGCAACTTCGCCATAAACCATCGAATCGCCATCGTTTTTGTAAGCAGTAAACACAGCCGAAGGTTCTACTCGTTCAAATATCATTTTGGCAACATCCATCCCTGCCAAAGTCCCATCTTGCTTAATTTTTAGTTCTGCCTTTCCCATTTTATCTTTGGGTATGCAACTCAAGGTGCTATGGTCGCCACTACCAATATCTTCTTTCAACGCAGCATCAATTAACTGATTAAATAGTTCGCTATTCATATTTGCAAAATAACAGGTTTTAGGAGTTTGTTCTTAATAGTCTATAATCAGTCGTAAGTAAATCTTTTATAAAAATAACTACCACAATTGATCTTTTGATAGAAAACTTTTACATACCCTATTTAGTTAATCGGTAGTGAAGAAATAGTCGAACATTATAATAGATGAAGAAAACAGAATGCAACGAAATAATATTATTCAATTGAAATATACTGAAAACAATACATTCGCTAGTGAAACTTAATCTTAGATAAGATTTCATGCTGTAATCACTGGCTAATATTGAAAGCTACCGGGTTCATTGATAGTTAGCCATACTGAAACTAAATAATAGAATTTTATGAAAGAAATAATTGAACTTTCAGAAAAGAAAATAACCATTGAAAGAAACCAATATCTGAAAGTAAGTGGTAGTATTGACAGAAATTTATATTACATAGAAAGTGGTAGTGTGAGGATTTTTGTTATTGACGAGGATGAAGAACAAATCATTAGGTTTGGTTATAAAGATAATTTAATAGTTGCTTTGGATTCATTTCTTACAGGAAGACCTTCTGAATTATTTATTCAAGCAATAAAAAAGACGACCATAAAGATTGTTACTAAACATGAGTTTGACAAATTTATAGAAACAGACCCACATCATAAACTATGGGCTAGCATTCTAGAAAACTTGGTAATCCAACAGTTTGAAAGAGAAATTGATATACTTACAAATTCTCCAAAGGATAGATACGAAAGAGTTTTAAAACGAAGTCCTCAACTATTTCAGGAAATCCCTAACAAGTATATTGCTAATTATTTAAGAATGAGTGCCGAAACCTTATCTCGCCTCAAAAAGTCTTGACATGAATCAAGGTTAATAACAAGCACAACTTAGAATTTTGCATCAAATTTATAATAGTGCAATCAGAGAAATTAATACTTACGCTTTTAAAGCAAACTCAAGAAATATTAAATCAGGTAGAGAAATTAAAATCACTTGATTTAAATACATTGACAATTAAAGAAAATGAAAATACTTGGAGTATTTTGGAATGTGTAGAACATCTAAATTTATATGGCGACTTTTATCTTCCACAGATTGAATCTAAAATTAAAAATTCTACTATCAAATCAGATGTTGACTTTAAAAGTAGTCTATTGGGTAATTACTTTGCAAAAAGCATGTTACCTAATGATAAGTTGAATAAAATGAAAACATTTAAAGATAAAAATCCAATAAATGCAGCGCTTGACAAGACTGCTATTGACAAATTAATCAATCAACAAAATAAACTTTTAGAACTAATAAACCTATCAAAGTCTGTAAGTTTGAATAATGTGAAAATTAAAACATCAATTTCTAGTTTGATAAGAATTAATCTGGGAGACACCTTTCAGTTTTATATTAACCACATTATCAGACATTTGAAGCAAATTGACCGTATAAGAACTAAGATATATTAATGTAGAGAAAGAATTGTATGTACCAATTAACCGTTCTTTATCTAATAGCGTTAAATAAAAAATGTGATATTACGCTCCATCTCTGCGTTCGTAAATTCAAACTTATTTTATGACATTTATGATATTCACTCTGGGTTTCTCTTTGAAAACAACTTAGCGAACTCTGCGGAAATTTTTCTTTTCTCAATTATTTGTTATTAATGCTTTATCTCTTTAGCATACTTTTTATTAAGAAAATTCACCCCCACCATTTACATCTTATTCCTAAGCCTATCAATCGCCTTTTGTTTGTCCTTTTCGCTTATCCTGCTTTTCTGTACCATTCTGTTTAGCTGATAAGATATGGTTAGCCTATAGTTGCGGGTATTGGCAGAATTATAGTTTTTTGTGCTAAAATTGGTGCCATAAGTATAGGTGGTGTACTCCTGCATACTGATTGGGTCAATTATGTTTATGCCAATGATGAGCCGCTTTTCGAAGAACTTCTTCTGTATCCCAAAGTTTAAATTCAGGTTGCTACGACTACGCCCCTGCGGATCGGCAAAGTTGCTAAACTTCGCATTTCCATCAATAGTTATAAGGTTAGTTGGCATATAACTACAATTTAAACTGGTATAAAAGCTACTACCATCGCGGTATTTAAACAATTTTTTTTCTATTTCACTGTAGCTATTATAAGAATACCCCACACTGCTATTTACCCTAAAGCGTTTGGTAAACGTGTAACCACCCCAAGCACTAGCCTCATATTCTTGCCTACTTGCTATGTTTTGCCAAGTGGCTTGGGTTTTACCAGCATCAAGAAGGGTTCTTATCTGATAAAAAACATTCTTCACATTATTGTAACCAAGCGATGTGTTGATGTAATACTTGCCTTTCATCCAACTACAATTAAAATCGAAATTGTCTGCCGTAGAGGGCGATAAATAGGGGTTGCCAAACCTGATATTGTTATTGTCGCTGTAATCTATATTAGGATTTAGCTGGCCTAAATTGGGACGATTAATGCTGCCTCTATACACAATTGCCATATTGAAGGCTTTACTAAACTCTTTGCGTACAGTAAGGTAATGCATCATGTTCCAGTAATCATTACTATTATCGGCTACGTTACCTTTTTTGTAAATAAATGCGGTATGGGTTTCTTCAGCCTGCGTACCTACTATCAATCGTAGGTTTTGCAGAATGTTTATAGTGATGGCAGCACGAATTGTAGCAATGTTTTGATGAAACAGAAAGTCGTTACTCAGTAAGTCTTTCGTTTCAAACACACTATCTTGCTTATTAAAAAAGCTGGTGTTGAGTGTATTATGAAAAGTACCTAGCTGATAAGTGGCACCGGTAGAAAAGAATAGCTTTTTGCTAAAGGGTTTGTCATAACCAACACGGATATTTAAAGTTTTATTGTATGAATCGAAGTATTGCGACTGTGTACTATCTCCCGTTGGACTATTAAAGGCATTTAGATATTGTTGGAAATAATCTTTTCCATTATCGTTTTTGCCAATGCCAAAATTTACACTTGTTCTTAATACCTCGCCTATATTTTTACTCTTCCAAGTGTGAGAAATAGTCAAGTTATGGTTATAGCCAGTGCCATTACTTCCGTTATTTCTGTTGCTGATTTTGGTAACTTGTTGTAAACTATTCAGGTTAACATACTTTGTATTGGTTACGTTATCAAAGTAGTTAAGGTTGCCCTGATAGGTAATGTTTAGGGCATTTTGTTTATTAAATTCATAATCTACCTGACTACGTAATGAAGGTCTTGTATTTTTATTTGTCCAGTCGTTATAAGTATTGTTATAGGTGGTGCCAGATTTGTACAAATTAGTTCTGTTAGAGTATCCATTACCAGAATAATTATTGGCAGAAACTCCTATAACATTATTTGTAGAGAAGCTTTTATCGCGATAACTTACATTGCCAGAAAAACTTTCTTCGCCTCTTGTACCCGCACTAACTGTTACTTTTCCGGTAAAACCAATCTTACCTTTTTTAGTGATAATATTTATAACGCCTCCTTGTTCGGTAGCGTATTGTGGCTCAGGATTGGTAATCAATTCGATTTT
Organism: Chitinophagaceae bacterium; assembly: GCA_947447825.1. Classification (GTDB taxonomy): domain Bacteria; phylum Bacteroidota; class Bacteroidia; order Chitinophagales; family Chitinophagaceae; genus Parasediminibacterium. The sequence goes on from CANFLL010000016.1 coordinate 15,395, forward strand.
TTCAATACTACTGCCGGGCAAACTTTCCAATAAATCTTTAAGTTGATCGGCAGTTAGGTCGGTTGGTTTATCATCAATTAATATTTTAGGTTCTTTACCCTTTAATAATATTTTGCCATTGGGATCATTGCTCACTAGGGGCATATTTTTCAATATCTCTGCCGTAGATGAGCCGTTACTCAATGCACTTTCGCCAACATTGTAAGTTATTTTGCCATCCTTATTTTCTATCAATGGTTTTTCAGAATACACGATAACCTCATTTAAATCGGTAGATGATTGTGTAATTTTTATATCTCCCAAGTTAAAGTCGGCACGTTCTGTACGAAGATAAATACTGTCAATAGTGGCACTTTTATACCCAATAGCTTTTATAATTAGTTTATAATAACCCAAAGGCAGTTTATCTATTTCAAAAGCACCGTTCTTGTCGGTTACTTGAACATTTTTTCTAGCCGAATCAGTGCTCATCATTGCGGTCACTGTTACAAACTGTAAGGGTTTGGCAGTTGCAGCATCTAAAACATTGCCTATAAGCAACCCAATATCATGCTTACTAGGTTTAGATACTTCTGTTTGCGAAAAAACGTTTGCAGCATGCAATACCATCAAAACAATAAATGCAATTGTATTTCTCATTTAATAAAAACGTAGGTTAGTTAAAGTTGCTTACTGTTGCTATCTGAAAGTGCTAGTAATGAGTTGTGCAAGGCGGTATGGTTTAATTAAGTGGTGAAAAAAGGGATGATTTTTATGGTCATTATGTTTACAGGCAAGTACCTGTTAAGTATGTAGAGGAATATAAGGCACTATTATTTCTGGTTACTTTCAAAAACTATAACATTAGCTATTTTACGAAACATATTTACCCTGTGTGTGTATTGAATTTCTTTCTCATTTTGCCAATTAAAGTCATTATCTTAATATCAAAAGGAACACCATTTGATTGGAGAAATATTAGGCGGTTAAGTTATATAGCTTACTTTCTTCTTCTTTTCCCTTTTATTCTGTTGGGAATAAAATTGATTATCCATCAAATGTTTTTACAAAAAATTCCAAAGGATTTTTGTTTTCATTTACAGCTATACTTCAATTCATATTTTAAGTACATGCTTGCAGGTGTAATTGTCTTTATCATCGCCAGAGCATTTAAACGAGGTTACAATCTTCAAAAAAAACAAGAACTAACAATTTAATTATGCCAATAGTAGTAAACCTAGATGTGATGTTGGCAAAGCGTAAGATGAGTCTTACTGAACTAAGTACCTCTGTGGGTATTACTTTGGCTAATATGAGTATTTTGAAGAGTGGTAAGGCAAAAGCCATACGCTTTAGTACACTTGAAGAAATATGCGAGATACTAGAATGCCAACCTGGTGATATTTTGGAATACATGGATAACGAAGCATACGCTAAATTGATGGGATAGAGAGTATAAATTAGTTTGTTTGTACAGGTATTTGGTTCGAAAACGCTTAGCAATAGGGTTGTTTCAATTGCCCCGACCTTTAGGTCGAGTTAATAAATCAGGTGATTATTGGCTTTAGCCAAATATTTAAAATAGACAATAATGCTTAAGTGTGGCTAAAGCCACGTTATAAAATCAATACTTTTCCCTTGGCTAAAGCCGAAGGGCTATTGATTTGCGAACTAAATTCTAATTTAAGAGGGATATTGTGCATTTAACGCTAGGAGAACATATTATCAGAGTCAATAGAAAAGCCATCAAATATGCCTACAGGAATCATGTCTTCTTGTACGTAAGAATCTCTCCAAACAAACTTTTCATCTTTCAAATCAAAAACTGACACCTGAAAATATGCAGGATAAACAATCCAATATTCCTTCACCCCATTTTCTTCGTACAAAGAAAACTTCTCCTTCATCTCTTTCTTTGTATTGCCGGGGCTAAGTATTTCAATAATCCAATCTGGCGAACCAATACAACCCTTATCATCTAGCTTGTCTAAATCGCAAATAACAGATATATCAGGTTGAACTACCGACGTGATGAATTTTGCATTAATCATCTTCTTTCGCTTGTTTAAAAGCCTAACATCGAAAGGTACAGCATAGGCTCTGCAACTCTTGTTAGACAAATAGTTCCCAATTTGAACGGAAAGGTTAAAAGAAATATTCTGATGGTATCTCAATGGGGCAGGACTCATTCTACTAATCCAACCTCTTATCAGTTCTACTCGTTCATCAAATTTCCAAGTTAGATAATCGGCATAAGTGTATTGACGAGAAAAATCTAATTCATTGATATCTGTAATCATTATTCCTTTTGGGTAAAAATAACCCCTTTGTTTTTATAAAGAAGATATATTTAACAAGTAACTATTCAGAGGTACTTTTTATCGGTTACACATTAAAATGCCAATAAAATCGTTATTAAGATGTGATATTAGAATAAGAAAAAGCTTCTTTTCCCAAAAATGAACGAAGAAGGCTGCGTAATTCTGAACAGCCTACTTTGCATTATTGGGTACAATCTTCCAGTAAAGGATAATAGCTATGAGTACAATAAAAGTGGCTATCCCATACAATACACTTGGGCTATAATAATAAATTGCAGCCGCTCCCATTGGAACGAACACGCTATTTGCAGATTGCAAACTTTGACTCACTCCCTGTAATTTCCCCTGTTTGCTTTCTTCAACTGATTGTGATAGTTTCCCATTGTAGGTAGGATCAAATAATCCTTCACCCAAGATTATGAACGTTACTGCCAACACAATGATAACTACCGAATGAATATAAATGCTTAACAGAATTAGCCCTAACCCTAAAGTAAGCCCCATTAATCCCGCTATTCCAATCCTTTTTTCATTAAACAATTTCATCAACCAGGGCAATAAAAGTCCACGTGAAATAATATCACAAACACCCACCAGCATTATAATGCTCCCAATAAATGAAGGACTCCATTTGTAAATATCTTTCAGAAGAAGGATGAAATTAAACTGAAAAATACCCAAGCTTGCATGAAAGAGTACACCCAACATCAATAGCCACGATACTTCTTTTAGATTAAAAATATCTTTGAAATGTGAAAAAGTGTTGAAGCTGGAAAGCGTTAAATGAGTAGTCCTCTTTTCTGGAATTAGAGATTCGGGCAACATAAAATAAACTGCCAAGCTGGAAAGAAATATTAAACCAGCAGTTACAAAGAAAGGTAAAGAAAGGTTTATGCTACCCAAGAAACCGCCTAATGCAGGGCCTGCAATCATACCTATTCCCATTGCCGAACCGATGTAGCCAAACCATTTGGTACGTTCTTCTGGTTCGGTACTATCTGAAATGTAAGCAATCAATGTACTAATATTTCCTGCTGTAAGTCCATCAATTATACGACCTAGGAAAAGTATCCACAATGCGCCTCCTATTCCAAAAAGTATATATCCAATCATTGAACCTAATAAACTGATTATTAGAATATTTTTTCGCCCATATCTGTCACTTAGTGCGCCAAAAACTGGAGCAGCAAAAAAAGTACAACCTGCAAATACTGACATCAACGCTCCCATGCCAAAGGCTACCTGCTGTGGAGGAAGATATTTGCCCAATAAAAAAGGAAGAAGGGGGAAAGCAACCGACATGCCAATCGCATTCAGTAGAACGATTAATAATATAATCCATAAAACGTTCGTTGTTGATTTCACTTTCATATTTTGTTTTTAATAAATTACAATTCGACTACTTAATTTGGAATGTGGTCATAATTAAATGAGCAATTAAAGCTAAATGCAGTGTCTTTTTAACTTACTACTTTGCTTACAATTTCCTAGCTATTTTTCTCTATGGAAGTTCTGCACAATTAAACCCTAGCTCGTTTATCAGTTTTATAACTTCCTCTGCAGTTATGGATTGGCTTACAATTCTAAGAACACAATCAACATCTTTTTGGTCAATGTTCCATTCTTCTATTGCTGCAAGATCATTTAGCGGGGTAGTTATCTGCTTCTTTTCCATTTTTGTTTTAATATCGGTAGCAAAAACCAATATATTTTTCCTGTTTTCTTCCATTTTTTTCAATTAGGGTGTCAGTGCTTTTAAAACCAAGTTGAATGCTTCGTCTATCACATTTGATGTAAGTGTAAAATGAGTTCCATCCAGTTTTTTTCCTATGGCATGATGCTTTAGTAAAGAAAATAATGGTCCAAAAGCGATACTCCTAAATACCTCTGGGGATATTGGCACCAAATCTTTTCTTTCAATTGCTTGTTCATAAAAAGCAACTATAATAGCTCTAAGATCCACCATACCTTGGTTGATATATTCGCCATAAGTAGAGTTTTGCAATACTTCCCAACAAGCCACTTCCATTTTATTAGTCTCCCAAAAACTAATTCTGATGTCCCACTGCTTTCTTAGTCCTTCCGCAAAAGGCATATCATTAGAAAAGGCCTTAATCATTGCCTCAAAATAGTTTCTTCCTATTTGAGTCCCTATCTTTTTTATCAAATCATCTTTATCAGCATAATAGATATATAAGGTAGCTACTGAAATACCGCACTCTTTGGCAAGCTTATTCATACCAAATCCCTCTATGCCCTGCGAAACAATCATTTGTATCGCTTTCTGCTTTACTATTTCTTCTTTTCCTGCATCTCTTGTTCTCATTATGTTGCATTTAAGGTGCAAACATAATATTTATAAATGAACGTTCGCTTACTTATTATATTTTAAACAACATCCTTTACTATTAATATCCAATTTAATAATTGCTCCTCTAAAATAGATAACGCCAAAAATCATTTCATGAACGAATTATTTTCCAAGGAATTTAATCAAACTAAATTGAACAATTCTCTTTTCAATTTAGCAACACTTTGACATAAACTTTCAATTTATTAAGCTAAACTTCCTAAACTTTACAACTTCAAACTAAGGCATTAGCAGTTAGATTTGCAACATGAGATTTGTAGATATTACTAATGACATCGCATTTAGAAAAATATTTGGTAACGAAGGCAAGAAAAAGTCCTTGATTTCGTTTCTGAATGCAGTTATACAATTCCCCAAGAATGAGCAAATAATAGATGTGGAAATAACCAATCCATACCAATTAGGTAAACTCAGTGGTGGAAAATCTACCATTGTTGATGTGAAAGCAAGAGATGAGAAAGGCAATGAATTCATTGTAGAAATGCAAATTGCTGAATTTGACTTTTTTCATAAACGTATCCTATACTACACCTCTCAAAGTTATGTTTCACAAATAGATAAAGGCATTGAATATAGTAGATTGAAGCCTGTTTACTTTATTGGAATCCTTGAATTTGAAATTGGACAAAACCTAAACTATTTAAGCAGACATAAAGTGTTGAACATTGAAACAAAAGAACAAGTAATAGCAGATGTTGAATTCAACTTTATAGAACTACCCAAATTTAACAAAACAATTGACCAATTGGAAACTAGCATTGACCAGTGGACATATTTCATTAAAAATGCTGAGAACCTTAATTTGATACCAGAGGATGTAAAAGACGAAGGATTGAAGGAAGCATATATAGAAGCAGATAAGCAAAACTGGACAAAACTAGAACTAGAAGACTACGAAAGAGCATCGATTAAAGAACGCGATGACATAGGCATACTTGAATTTGCAGTAAGGAAGGCAGAAATGAAAGCCGAGAAGAAAGGCGAGAAGAAAAAGGCATTAGAAGTAGCTAGGCGTGCCAAAATAAAAGGGATGAATATATTGGATATAATAGACTTCACTGGCTTATCCAAAGAAGAAATTGAACATCTATAATCAGGGTAAGTCAAAAAAACTTTCACCAAGTCAGGGTAAAATAATCGGTACGTTTAAATTCTATGCCCTTGAGATATTGACTTGATCTGCATTTACTAAACCCGATCTTCCATTGAGATTACTTTTATAAACACAGATTACGCTTTAGACTCGTTACTGTATTGTCAAAGTAACTATTCAGGGGATATTTAACCACAAAGGGCACTAGGGTTTTCACCAGGAACACAAGGATTGTGTTGTATTATTTCTTCAGTACTACCATTGAGGAACTCTAAACCTTAGTGTACTTAGTTTTTTCCTTGTATACTTCGTGGTAAATAACCCCTGAAGAGTTACTTATCAATTATAATAAACACAATTTTTTGTGCAGATTTTTTGACTAAGGACATAGTATATTACGTTGAAGTAAAACAAATCAAGCAAAAGCTTGTGCTTGAAGTAGCTGTAAATTATGGTATAGTCCTATTCCGCAATCTGGGTTTAGAGATAAGGGCAAATTAAAATAAGAAATAAAAGTGGGAACTGAATTTGCTATGCAATACAACTTCGGCAAGTCTCGAAGGAATTAATTATTGTTAGGGAACGTCACTAAACCTTTTTATCTATTTCTTTCACAATATCAAACTTATTGACGAATGAAATGGTTAAATTAATGTGCCTAAATTATAAATTATTTTGATAACTTGTTCAATCAAAGGAATTATTTCACTCATCTTATCAGATTTAGATGGGGTCAATAAATACTTTTTACATCATACGTCACGACGTTATGGGTTTAAAATCAAAATATATGTCGTACGAGACGATGTACGACATAAATAGTCTTGAAAATATGTCATACGGCACGGCGTACGACGCAAAAAGTATTAAATTTATCGAATACGTTGCGGTGTATGACATAAAAGTCCTTGAAAAAATGTCGTACGCCATAAGATTAGTTGTAAAAAGACTTGAAAAGATGTCTCACGTAATGACGTACGACATCTTTTCAAGTCTTTTTATATGTATTTTGATATTGGGGATTTAAAAAGTGTTTTTTGGAGTTGACATTTAACTGCGAAGCGATTTAAAAAGAGGTAAATTGATGGATACACATTTGGTTGGTCAATAAAGAGTTTTCCTTGAGCAGGCACTCTGTCTGACTATTGTAAATTTGGCAATTTTTTGAAAGTTGCCAAATCTAACACCCCGATTTCCAAGCAGTACTTGATTAGTATTCAATCGTGCTCTAACTAAGAATTTAGTCCTATTACATTTAGCTAGTTAGTATGATAATTTGTATCAAATACAATTAACCATACAGAAAAATAAATTGAAATGATACTTGACTTTAAAGATCAAATCAAACAGCTTGGAGATAGAGTTGCTAATTTAAAAAATGTGCAACTCATCAGAGGTTATTTACCAAGAAATACACATAAAAAAAACTAAGTACACTAAAGTTTAGAGTCCCCCAATGGTAGTTCTGAGGAAATAATACAACACAACACTTGTGTTCTTGTTGAAAGCCTTAGTGCCCCTTGTGGTTGTTAAATAACCCCTGAATAGTTACCCTGAATTAAATTATTCAGAATATCCCTCCCCGAAAAAGCTTCACTTCTTTATAAACACACAAAAACTGATATTTGCAGCTAAATAATTGAGCTATTAATCAGTCTTCGAACATATTGGCAACACCCATTGAATACCTTAAAGGTGTTGGCCCATTGCGTGGTGATTCTTTGAAAAAAGAACTGAACATTTATTCATTCGACGATTTACTAAATCATTTCCCTAATCGCCACATAGATAAAACTAAGATTAATACAATTGCTGACATTCATTCAGAAACTGACTTTATTCAGGTTGTAGGAAGGCTTACACACTTGGAAGGCATAGGAGAATTTAGAGCTAGGCGACTAGTTGGGCAACTGCAAGATGGTACCGGAATTTTAGACCTTGCTTGGTTTCAGGGAACAAGCTGGGTGGAGAAGAACTTACATGTAGGTACAAAATATTTGGTTTATGGGCGCACAGGCATGTTTAACAATAAGCCACAAATTGTTCATCCAGAAATTGAAGTGTATGTACCTGCACAAGTGGGTGCTAAAAACTTGCTAGAACCCGTGTATCCTAGCACTGAAAAACTAAAAGCAAAGAGTTTAGGCGGCAGACAGATTGGTGCTTTAACGAAACAATTGTTTACCCAATTAAAACCAACTGATATTCCTGAAAACATTCCAAACAATATTCTAGAAGCATTAAACTTACTGCCTAGGCATGAAGCTTATTTTAAAATACATTTCCCTTCCTCACCAGAGGAGTATGAAAGAGCCTTGAAGCGGTTGAAGTTTGAGGAGTTTTTTGTGGCGCAAGTGCGGCTAAACTTGGTGAGGCTTCAACGACACAGCTCTAGCAGAGGTGTGTTGTTTGAAAAGGTGGGTGATTATTTTAATACGTTCTATAACGAACATCTCCCCTTTCCGCTCACGGGCGCACAGAAAAGAGTGCTGAAAGAAATAAGGATGGATACGGCCAAGGGCTATCAAATGAACCGCCTTTTGCAGGGTGATGTGGGCAGTGGAAAAACCATTGTGGCTTTGCTGAGTATGTTGCTAGCAGCAGATAATGGCTTCCAGAGTTGTATGCTTGCTCCTACAGAAATATTGGCACAGCAACACTATAACGGATTGAGTGAACTACTAGATGGACTACCATTAAACATTAAATTGCTAACTGGAAGCACTAAAGTGAAACAAAGACGAGAAATTAAAGCAGGACTGGAAGATGGTTCCCTGCACTTTGTGGTGGGTACACATGCCTTATTAGAAGATGCTGTTCAGTTTAAAAACTTAGGCTTTGTAGTGGTGGATGAACAGCATCGGTTTGGCGTGGCTCAACGTGCTAAGATGTGGGAGAAAGCAACTATTCCGCCACACATATTGGTAATGACTGCCACCCCAATACCTCGAACACTTGCCATGACTGCTTATGGCGACCTTGATTATAGCGTGATTGATGAATTGCCCCCAGGCAGAAAGCCCATACTTACTGTTCACAGAAACGAAATGGCTAGGGCGAGTGTAATGGAGTTTATTAGGGGAGAAGTGGAAAAAGGAAGACAGGCGTACATCATATATCCACTGATAGATGAGAGTGACAAAGTGAGTTATGAGGATTTGATGCAAGGCTATGAACAAGTGAAAAGCTTTTTCCCTGAACCTAAATACTTAATCAGTATGGTTCATGGACGACAAACACCCGACATTAAACAAACTAATATGGACAGGTTTGTACGTGGCGAAACTAACATAATGGTTAGCACTACAGTAATTGAAGTGGGGGTTAATGTACCTAACGCTAGCGTGATGGTGATAGAAAGCACGGAGAAATTTGGCTTATCGCAGTTGCATCAATTGAGAGGACGCGTAGGAAGAGGTAGCGAAAAAAGCTTTTGCATTCTTTTAACGGGTAGCAAAGTAAGCAGAGAAGGCAAAGAACGTATCAACATTATGTGTGCTACTAATGATGGTTTCAAAATTGCTGAAAAAGATTTAGAACTGCGTGGTCCAGGAGATATTGAAGGAACAAGGCAAAGTGGTGCATTAAATTTTAAACTGGTATCGCTTGTGGATGATAAAGAAGTGTTGGAGAGGGCAAAAAGCATTGCAGAGAAATTGGTTGCTGAAGATGAAAAACTGAATCTGCCACTTAACTTACCCCTTAAAAGCTTTTTACAGCAACAAAAAGGGAAGACAGGATGGAGTAAGATTTCATAGACTATTATTTAAAACTTCTAGTTTTAAATTTTAAGTTTTAAAATGAGTTTTTATCCTTTGTGCCAGATAAACACTCATACATTTAGCCTTAAAGTATCATTTTTAGCAAACCATTTTATTCAGACTATAAATAAAATGACTTTACTTTACCATATATAATACGAGGATGCAGTTAAAATTTATATCAACATTTCTATTCATCGCACTTCTGCTTTCTGCCACAAATGCCCTATGCCAACAAAATTTAGAGTTTATAGAAAACAAAGGTCAGTGGGATAAGAATATATCTTTTAGGGGTGAATTAACTACAGGCATTTTTGCTTTAAAACCAGATGGTGGCTATCGCCTATTACAATATGATACTACTTGCTTAAAAGGTTTATTCAACAAGATTCATCCACATAGCCTTCCTACTTCAACATCCGAAGAAAAAGAAGAAACAAGCAATGGAGGCGATTTTAATTACACCATAAAAGGACATGTTTATGAAATAAAATTCATCAATTCAAACCCCTCTCCTATTGCACAGCCTGATAAACAACTGGAATGCTACAACAATTATATTATAGGAACAGATTCTACAAAATGGGCTGGCCATTGCCGGATATTTAATGCAGTAACCTACAAAAACCTGTATCCCAACATAGATATTCGTTACTATACAGATAGAGGCAACATCAAATATGATTTCATTATTCATCCTGGTGGCAACCCAAATGACATCATTATGTATGTAGATGGTGCTGATAATGTTGCTGTGCGAAATGGGCAGCTTTCTATTAAAACTAGTGCAGGAGAAGTTCGTGAATCTATTCCTTCTAGCTTTCAAATAAATAATCGGGTTGGTAAAAAAGAGGTTTCTTGTAACTATAAGGTTAAAGGAAACATTGTTCATTTTAATGTTCTATCAAGTATTGAAAAAGATGCCACACTAATTATTGATCCACAGTGGATTTTTTCAACTTTCACGGGTAGTCGCATAGACAACTGGGGTTATGCTGCTACTTATGATGCAGATGGTAACTTTTATGCAGGGGGCATAGTGTTTGGAACAGGATTCCCTGTATCTAATGGTGCATATAAAACCACTTTCACAGGAGGCAATAATGGAACTGGCGAAGGAGGAGGCTTTGATATTGGTATTATGAAGTTTAATCCCTTAGGTACTGCAAGAGTATATGCTACTTATCTTGGCGGATCAGGCAACGAATATCCACACAGCATGGTGGTGGATGCCAATAAAAATTTAATTGTTTCTGGCAAAACAACGTCTGCAGATTATCCCAATTACCCAGCATCAATAGAACATTATGGTCCAGGCAATCCAAGCAACAATAATTTCGATATTATTCTTACCAAGCTAAATGCTTCAGGAACTGCATTGATTGGTTCTAGAGTAATTGGAGGATTAAGTAATGATGGGGTTAATATTGGCAATAAGTATACTTCATTTGGCCCGCAATCTATAAGACTAAATTATGGCGACGACTCTCGTAGTGAGGTCATTATTGATAGTGCTGGTTACGTTTATTTAGCATCCTGCACACAATCCACAGACTTTCCTGTTACTTCTAACGCCTTCCAAAAAACGCATGGCAGCAATAGTTCTGGCTCTTTCAATCAGGATGGAATAGTTTTAAAAACATCTCCCGATTTGAGTACCATAATGTTCAGTACTTATTTAGGTGGCAATGGCGATGACGCTGCTTTTGTACTAGCATTCGACCCTACTTCAAACAAGCTAGCGGTGGCTGGTGGAACAACAAGCAGAGACTTTCCTGGAGACACGGTTAAAGCATTATATCCACATTATCAAGGCGGACAAACTGATGGCTTTATCACATTGATGAGTACTGATGGAAGTACACTTTACAACACTAGCTACTTAGGCACCACAGGAAACGACATTGTTTTTGGGGTACAATTCGATAAGTTCGGCTACCCATACATTGTGGGTACTACTACAGGCAATTGGCCAGTTATGAATGCCACCTTTAAACAAAATGGTGGCAAGCAATTCATTGCTAAACTTGAAAAAGACCTGAGTGGCTTTGTCTATTCTACCACTTTTGGTACTGGCACTTCAATTGCCCCAAACATTTCCCCTATTGCTTTTCTGGTTGACCGTTGCGAGAATGTGTATGTTTCTGGCTGGGGAGGAAAAGGCAATACCCTTCAAAAATATATAAGTGCAGGAACAATTGGCATGTCAGTTACCAGTGATGCCATAAAAAGCGTAACCGATGGTAGTGACTTTTACTTTTTTGTTCTAGAACACAATGCCAATAGTCAGTTATATGGCAGCTTCTTTGGGCAAGATGGAGGAAGATATCCTGATCATGTGGATGGTGGCACCAGTAGATTCGACAAAAATGGGGTAATATATCAAGCTCTTTGTGCCAACTGCGAAGGCGGTGCAGTGTTCCCTACCACTGGTGGCGTGGCCTATCCTAACAATGGATCAACAGGTTGCAATCTGGCTGCGGTGAAAATTGCGTTCAATTTGGCAGGTGTAGGAGCAGATATTAAATCGAAAATAAAAGGAATAAAAGGTAAAATACTAGGTTGTGTGCCTATGTCGGCAACCTTTACAGACGAAATTGGCGAAGGCAGAACATACGTTTGGGACTTTGGAGATAATACAACTAAAATCACCACAACTAATCCTACTGTAAATCACTTGTTTAGCAACATTGGCACCTATAAAGTTTCACTAGTGTCTATAGATTCTACGGCTTGCAACATTGCCGATACTTCTAGCACAACCATTAGAGTAGCAAACAATGAATCTGTGCTAAAAATAAATGCTAACAAAACAGGAGACTGTACCTCTAAAACCTATCTTTTCAATAACACAAGTTTCGGAGAAACAAGCTTTAAAAGCAACAGCTTCACGCTTTATTTTGGTGATGGTAATCAACAAGATTTGAAAGCACCACAACAAATAGCCCATACCTACTTGGCAGAAGGAACATATAAAGCCAGTCTTTGGTTGAATGATACAAGCTATTGCAATGCGCCCGATTCAATACAATTGGTTATTCGTATTGCACAAAATGTAAAAGCCGTTATCACTACAAACCCACTTGGTTGTGCCCCTTACGATGCTGTTATTACCAACAATTCCCTTGGTGGCGAAACATTCCATTGGGACTTTGGTGATGGAACTCCTAAATTTACCAGCAACGACATTAACATAACCCATCATTATAAAGATACTGGCACTTACGTAATTAAACTGGAAGCAATAGATAGTTCTACTTGCAACATTAATAGTTCCACCACATTTGTTTTATCTGTAAAGGATAAACCAACAGCTGCATTTAGTTTTTCACCCAATCCTCCACAGGCAAACACTGAGGTGTCTTTCACCAATCAATCTGCAGAAGCCACAAAGTATATCTGGATTTTTGATGATGGCGACACGCTAATTACCACAGATCATAATGCAGTCGTATCACATACTTTCAATGCTAGCCAAACTTATCGGGTAACGCTTATTGCACTTAATGAAAGCGGTTGTTCAGACACAGTTCAACATGACGTAAAAGCATTGGTAAGCCCAATTGTAGATGTGGCTAATGCGATTTCTCCTAATGGAATTAATAATAAAGTAGAAGTAAAGGGCTACGGAATTAATAAAATTAAATGGGTTATTTATAATCGTTGGGGACAAAAAGTGTTTGAAACAACCAATGTAAATGATGCTTGGTATGGCAAACTAAATGGACAAGTACTTCCACCAGATGTATATACTTACACACTTGATATTACTTACACAAATCGTGATCACACCACTAAAACAGGAGATATTACTTTATTAAAATAGATGAAATCCGCTAATTACATATTATTCATACTTTATTGTTGCATAGGCGTTGCCTCCGCACAGGGGCTTCATTTTTCGCAATACTTCAATGCACCCTTGTTGGTGAATCCCGCAAATGCAGGTTTCGATCCTGATTATGATTACCGAGTGGGTGGCAATTATCGCAATCAGTGGGCAAATGTGGCTTCCACTCCCTACAAAACTTCTAGTGCTTGGGCCGATGTTCAGGCACTTACTGGCAAACTACAAAATGGATGGGTTGGGCTAGGTGCAACCATCTACAAAGATCAAGCGGGCAGTGGCAATCTAACCAGCACGCAAGGATATGCTAGTATTGCTTACCATCAATTGTTGGGCACTGCTAGTTTGCTTAGTTTGGGCGTTAATTTAGGAGCGGTAAACAAGAGCATAGATCCTAGTAAACTAACTTTCAACAATCAATGGGATGGTAAATTCTTCAATACCAGCACACCTGTTGACGGAGGAGAAAGCTTTGCTAATACCAATATCTCCTATTTCGATATGCAAATAGGCCTCAACTATGCATGGTTTGCTTCTCCTACCGCTTATGTAAATGTAGGATTGAGTGTTATGCACATTAACAAACCTTCTGAAAGTTTTTTTACCGCAAAAAGCAGTGTAGATGCTACTGTTCCTATGCGTTCCACTTTTTTTGTGAATAGTAGTTTTAAAATTGAAAACTTATGGATACTAAATCCTAATCTTTATTTCAGCAAATCTGGAGGTAATAATGAGACAGTTTTGGGGATGAATGCCAACAGAAACATTAGTGAAGATGGCAGTAAACAACTAGTTATGGGATTATATTATCGCTATAAAGATGCTTTTATTCCGTTGGTTGGTTATCAAGTTAACGATTTAAAAATGACTGCAAGCTACGACGTAACAGCCTCTGGTCTATCGGGCTATAACAGCAGTATGGGAGCTTATGAATTCTCGATTATTAAAAGTGGCTCTTTCGACAGAACACGCCCCATCAAATGCCCATCTTTAAAGTTCTAGAGAAATAGTTGTTAGTGGTTAGTGGTTAGTTATTAGTTATTAGTATTTTGAATTTTATTACATCTAATCACTATTTTCTTAAAATGAATTTAGTTACAAGTTTTTAAGAAAGTAAATTTGTAACTACATGCCTAATAACTAATAACTTACCACTAACAACTAATAACTAATCACTTCCTTATATCCACATTTTCATAAATTTCTTTCTTGCCACCATCAATTCCTACTGTTACCATTTTATGAGCCAGCACCTTCGAGCTAACACCAATATTTGGATAGATGAATGAAATAGGTCTATATAAAACACGCATAATACCATAAAAAAGATTGGGTTCTCGTCGTGGAGTCACAGGATAAATATAACCAGGCCGGAATATGTAGGTTCTAGCAAAATTCAGTTTCAATAATCTATTCTCTGCAATTCCTTTTGCCTTTGCAAACAAAACCCTGCTCTTTTCGGTGTTATCCGCTCCTTGTCCGCTTAAAAAACAAAAAGTAGCCATTGGGCTATTCCGCTTTAATGCTTCACTAAAAAACTTTGTAAAATCGATGGTCACTTTATTAAATTGTTCTTTAGGAACTTGCCCTGTATATACACCGATACAGTAAAAACAAACATCCTGATTTTGTAAGCGGGAGGCTATTGCCGTATAATCAGTAAAATCTGAGTGAATAACTTCTATCAATTTAGGATGTTGCAACCCTAAAGACATCCTAACAATACAAGTAACAGTACTTACATCTGCTCTTTCCAAGCATTCTTGAAGTATCAATTTACCTATCATTCCATTACTACCTGTTATTATCACTTTTTTCATCGCAGCGAATTTACAGTTCTGCAATTACAAACTAACTTTTTGTGATTAGTGGTTAGTGATTAGTGGCTATCGATTATGTTTAATGATTAATGGCAGCCATGCTTTTACGCAAGCAAAGTCTTGGTTCTTACATTTTGTCAATCTCCTCTGGCATTTGTAGTAATCCATTACGCTCAATCTATTCCCTTTATCATTAATTAAAATGAGTTGATTCCCCAACTACTGTTAAGGTGATTGTAAGGAAAGATGAAAAGAGGTTGGCTTATGTTGCCACTTATTTAAAAAAGATTGCCGTTTATGCCAGAAAGGTTGCTCCTTATGAGTTAAAAGTTGCCGTTTATGCCATAATGATTGCTCCTTATGAGTTAAAAAGAGCAACCGATTCAATAAAGTTTGCCGTTTATGGCCCAAAAAGGGCAAACAATACCCCTTCCGGTTGCCGTTTATGAGTCATTCATTGCCCTTTTTGACTCATAAACGGCAATGCCATGACGATTTGATTGAACATTTTGGAGCAGAATGCCTATAAAACATGCAAAATATACAATTTGAGTAGCTGCTAAGTAGGAATACTGAAATAATAGCCCCTTTTACACGCCCATCTCTGCGCTTTTAAAGTACAAAGTTTTATCTTTTTTACTATTCCCTTTGCAACTCCTTTGCGAATAGCTTTGTGGACTTTGCAGTAAAATTACCCTCCCTATTTAAATTAATAAAAAAGTAGGGTTTCGCTAAAAGCGAAGGCTTCCTGAACTTAGCGGAATTGAAACCTATTTGAATAAACTTTTTAATTGAATACTACATTGAAAAAGTATCAATTCCCCTAATAATAACTAAGAACCATAAAAAAGTATAAACAACACTTCTATCAGCTTTTAAAAGAACTTATTCGTAAGCTGATAGAATTTATTCTGAAGCATAAAACACAGCGTTTCTTGTTTATCTAGAAGCCATAAACGTATAATATTGTAAGGTTATAAGCCTGTGATAAGTAAATGGATGAATTTAAATAATATGCTTAGTGATTAATTTAAAGTTTGATTACTCCCCTTCATTTTATTCCATCAATTCCTATTATTTTTGAAGCAAACACAACAATATGGCTTCACCTTTCACCATTCACAATCCGATTAGAAAAAAACTGTTAAGGAGTTTATTAATGTTGATTTTTGGTGCCGCAAGTATGGCATCTATTGCGCAGCAAAAAATACCATTAAAGGAAGGTTTTGAACAAGGTAATAAATTATCTTATCAAAATGAGGAAGTTGCTCTTCCTTCGGGATCTTGGATTTTTACTGATGCCTTAATTGGTCAATCAGCTTTAGATAAAAAAAGTGAGGCTAAAAGCATTCGGATTCATCACCAAGGAACTGTGACGATGAATTTTGATTATGCTTATGGCAACACAAAACTAATTACACTTTACCATGCTAGATATGGCAATGATGCCCCATCAGTTTGGGCTTTATATGCTTCAACAGATAGTGCGAAAACATGGCAGCGTGTGGGTGATAGCGTTATAACGAAAGACAATGATTTTAAGATGGTGACATTTATAAAATCATACAGTGGCAAAATTCGATTTCAAATAAGAAAGCTAAGTGGTGGACGACTGAACATAGATGATTTTAGCATCGTGGGCAATGGTAATAGTAACAATAAGCACCTAGCTACTTTTGGTGCTTCGGGCTGTAACTGTGCGGGTACCAACACAGACACTATTCCTACAAGAGATAATAATTTGGCAATGGGAAACCCAAGTAATGCCACCACCAATACTACAGACTCTAACAACTACCTCATCTCTCGTAGTCAATATACTGTATCCTACAATAATTCTTATGGAGAACCCAACTGGACTAGCTGGCATTTAAGTGCCGCTTGGAAAGGCAGTGCAGCAAGATGCGATTGCTTTACATCTGACGCTTCATTGCCAACAGGCTATAATAAAATTGTTACGGGTAACTATACAAATAGTGGTTTTGACAGAGGGCATCTTTGTCCATCAGAAGATAGGGATGGTTCGGACTCTGACAATAGAGCTACTTTTGTTATGACCAACATTACTCCGCAAGCACCCATTTTAAATCAGCAAACATGGTTAGGTTTCGAGACTTATTGCCGTACATTAATGTCGCAAGGCAATGAACTATACATCATTGCGGGTGGCTATGGCTCGGGCGGTACAGGTAGTAATGGTGGGGATAGTATGACAATTAATAAAGGTAAAATTAAAGTATATGCACACTTTTGGAAGGTAGCGGTGGTGTTGCCAGTGGGCATAAATGATGTAAGTAGGGTTTCGGCAAGCACTAGGATTATAGCGATAGATATGCCTAATAATCAGACTACAAATGCGCATACGTGGGATTATTATCGAGTTTCGGTTGATAGTATTGAAGCCGCAACAGGCTATAACTTTTTGAGTAATGTGGCAACGAATATCCAATCTACCATTGAGGCAACGGTAGATAATGGACCAACACAGTGATTTTTAAATTAATAATTATTAGTTTGAAAAAGCCAAACAGCCTAAGCGCAGGCCTGAATCAAATAAACGGCAACCAAAATTAGCAGCAAGCTTAAAACATCTTTTCTAAATAAAAAAGGCTGCCCTAGCAATTAAGCTAGTGGCAGCCAACATGGACTATAACAACAATTTCTTAAAGGATGAAGTATGGGGAAGTAGTATTTTGAAAGTCGAAAGTCTTAATTAGTTAGTCAAAAACCGTGAATTGAGGTTAAAACTGCTCAATTTATATTGATGAGTTTCCTAAACAAGTTTAGCAATTCAAATCAGCTACAACTTATCACCTAAAACTAAATACTTATCACTTTCTACTTAAAGCTTACAAAGACTAAATATGCCCAATTCGTTTCAGTGGCATACTCTGAACAGGTGCAACAACCAATGGAATCTTTTCTATGGCAGTATCGCTCCAATCGAGTCCATAAGCTTTTTTATCCGTTTGCGCAAGATGGGCAATAGCAAAATAAGCATTTAAGATGAAGCCATCCCTCAACGAGAACTCATTTTCTACGGATAAGAAACGTTTAATAATAACATATCTAATGTCTCCAGAGATGTTGTGTTTATTGTAAGCCACCTCACTTGCATTAGCATCAACATTCAATTCATGGTGCTCAACCATATCTTCCATCACCTTTTTGAATAATAAATGTATTCTAGGCTGAACACGGAAACC
The DNA here is from genome assembly GCA_947447825.1 of Chitinophagaceae bacterium. Taxonomy (GTDB): domain Bacteria; phylum Bacteroidota; class Bacteroidia; order Chitinophagales; family Chitinophagaceae; genus Parasediminibacterium. Next base: position 33,793 of record CANFLL010000016.1, read on the forward strand.
AAGGTTAAATTCAACTCTGATAATTTTATCATGTTCAATCTCTATCACTTCATATTCCATGGAATACGGATCATCTGCCCTATTAATATGCAAAAACCAATACACATCAGCTCGCTTAGGTCTTTTGGTAAGAATAGACTCCATTACTCTTTTTTCTATTGCTTTTTTGTTAGCAGCAGTAGTTAGATAAACCAGATGAGTAGCGTATTTGGCTTCATCATGGTTTTCACTCAATGCTTTTAGGGCAGGAATATAATTCGATAAATTATCGAACTGCATAAAACTCTTCGTAATCTTTTCAGCCTTAAACCAGATATACATGATAAAGATTAAGGTTACTTCGAAGATCAAAAACGGCCATCTATTTTTAATCTTGGTAACATTGGCCAAGAAAAAAGAAAACTCTACTGTTAAAAACACAGCTAATATCAAGAAGATGATTGGTTGCATCCATTTCTTCACAAACTTCATGTAATAGAACATCAATAAAGTAGTCATTAACATGGCTACTGTAATGGAGAAACCATAAGCGGCTTGCATCTTTTCTGAATCCTGAAAGTATAGCATCATGCCTACACAACCTCCCCAAAGTAACCAGTTGATGCTAGGAATGTAGATCTGTCCACGAACGTTTGTAGGAAACTTAATGGTGATTTTTGGCCAAAAGCCCATACTTACTGCCTCACTAATCAGGGTAAATGAACCACTAATTAACGCTTGGCTAGCAATAATAGTAGCGAGGGTTGAAATGATGATTCCAGATAATAAGAACCAATGTGGCATCATTTCAAAGAAGGGGTTTAGGGCTGTAACTCCTTTCATTACTAAAAACTTATTGTTCATACTATCATGAAACAGCTCAGGATTATCACTACGCAACATCCAAGCACCCTGGCCAAAATAGTTTGCTAATAAAGAGAATTTTACAAACATCCAGCTTACTTGTATATTCTTTTTACCACAATGTCCTAAATCTGAGTATAATGCTTCCGCACCTGTAGTACATAGGAAAACAGAACCAAGAATTAGAAACCCACCAACTTTATGATCCATCAACAATTGAACGCCATAAACAGGATTTATGGCTGCTAGTATTTGTGGGTAATGTGCAATATTTATAGCTCCTAAAGTTAAAATCATGGCAAACCATATAAACATGATGGGTCCAAAAGAACTCCCTACTACCTTGGTTCCAAACTTTTGGAAAAAGAATAGAAGCGAAATAATGGCTATTACAATACTAATTGTAAGTGTGTTTCCAGGAACTATGATTGTTTCTAATCCAGAAACACCGTTCAATCCTTCAATGGCAGAAGCCACAGAAATAGGTGGCGTAATGATACCATCTGCTAACAATGTACCCGCACCAACAATGGCAGGAAAATACAACCAATGACGATAACGCCACACGAGCGCATATAAAGAAAAGATGCCACCTTCGCCTTTGTTATCTGCTTGAAGTGTTAGAAGAATATATTTGAAAGTTGTTTGCAGGGTAAGCGTCCAAAACACACAAGACACACCGCCATAAACAAGGGCGGGTTCAATTTTGTTAGCCCCAATGATGGCACTAAACACATAGAGCGGAGACGTACCGATGTCGCCGAAGATGATACCGATAGTAACTAAGAGACCCGCAGCAGTAACTTTTTTTAAATGAGGATTCATACACTTTTGCTTATAGTAAAATATTATGTCAACAAAACGGTTGAATCATACGGCGCAATACAGTGGTAGTTACTAATTGAATGCCATTTTGGGGTGCATGTTGTCATTTTGTTAAGAATTGATTCTTTTTAAACTAAAAAAAAAAACATAACTATTTTTTCATAATAATTCGGTCATTTGAAAGACCATACCATTTTGAAAGGATTCTTTTCATTTTGATAGGGTTATGCAATTTGAAAATGAAAAAATTAACACTTAGGCAAATGAGGCAAATGAGGATTAAGGCAGCAAAAGAAAAGGACACATAGAAATTACTATTCTTAGCATTATCTATGTGTCCTTAAAGTTCAATGTCTCTTTCTAAGTTCTACTTTTCTATGTGTCTATTGTGCCTTTGTATTGAAGCCATTTTTGCCAAATGAAGTTATCCAAAATAGATTAAGCTAATAAAAAATAAAGGCAGTATTCTTTTAAACTTAATACCTATAACTTATTACCTACAACATTCTAACTAATCTTGTATTCTTCTATTTTTCTGTAGAGCGTGGTCAACCCGATATTAAGCAATCGAGCGGCTTCGGTTTTATTGCCTTTGCAATGATGCAGCACCCTTTGAATGTGCAATTTTTCAACGCTTGCCAAATCAAATGCCGATAACAGTTTGTTATTATCCATCAAATGAAGCGATTGCATATCTATCGGCAAATCGTTAATGGTTAATTCATCACTATCAGAAAGAATAACGGCTCTTTCCATCACGTTCTTAAGTTCTCTTATATTCCCTTTCCAATCATGTTTTTGAAGGTTCGACAAAAACTCATCACTCATCTTTGTAATTGCCCGATTGGCTTTACCTGCAAACATCTCTAAAAAATGATTTGCCAACAGAGGAATGTCTTTTCTGCGGTCTCTTAGTCCAGGTAAATAAATTGTAAATACGTTCAATCTGTAAAACAAATCCTCCCTAAACTTACCTTCTTTCACTTCTAATTGCAGGTCTCTATTAGTAGCGGCAATGATGCGCACACTTACTTTGGTGGGTTTTGTGTCACCCACCTTAATAAATTCGCTAGTCTCTAACACTCGTAGCAACTTACTCTGAAGATCGATGTGCATCTCCCCAATTTCATCCAGAAAGAGCGTACCAGTACTAGCCTCTTCTATCAGACCTTTCTTATCTTTTATTGCACCAGTAAAAGCGCCGGCCTTGTGACCAAATATCTCACTCTCTAATATTTCTTTACCAAATGCACTACAGTTGAGTGCCATAAAAGGCTTTCCGTTTCGTTTACTATTATTATGAATTGCCTGTGCAAAAACTTCTTTCCCAGTACCTGTTTCGCCCAATAGTAAAACGGTTGCATCTGTGGGGGCAACACGTTTTGCCAAATTTATAGCATCCAGAATAAGAGTAGAAGAACCAAGAATGCTGTCGAAACTATAGCGTTTTCCAACCTGTTCTTCTAATAATTCAACACGCTTTTGCAAACTAACTTTCTCATAAGCATTATTGAGTAAAGGAATGATTCTGTCGTTGTCATCACCCTTCATTATGTAGTCGAAAGCACCATTTTTAATGGCTTTAACCCCATCCGCCACATTACCATAAGCAGTTAATAAAATAATTTCCACCGATTTATAAACAGGCTTAATGATAGAGATATAATCTACCCCATTACCATCTGGGAGCTTCACATCGCACAAAATGATGTCCACTTCTTTAGTAGCCAGCAATTTAGAACCTTCTTTTAGCGTGCCAGCCTCAATTACATCAAATCCTTCTGCCCTAATGATACGAGCAAGAAGATTCCTCAATTTAATTTCGTCGTCAATAACCAATACCTTTTTCAATGTGCTACTCATTTAATTCAAAAGTAAGTACACAATAATTAAACCTAAACTTTTTATGGGGAATAGTTAAGTAGTCACCTTCAAGTAAATAATAGGTTTATTATCTCCTTCTTAGCGTAATAACACAGCGAACATTATGGTTTATCCATACTCCAGAATTATCTAAAGAAACGATGATTATCTCAATTCAACTACGTTTATGGTAAGGTAAATGTGATAATATGCCACAATTCTGTCTTCTTAAACACAAACATTTATCGTAATTATTGCTTTTATTCTGGTTTCATTTCACTAATTTTTAAAGACGATTAAATAATTTTCAGCTCAACTATAACCATTCAATTCCATGATTTTCGACCTATTTCTACCGGTTCATTAAAAATGTGTACAAAAGGTTGTTTTATTCAATGTTAATCAAAAAATAAGGTTTTTACCAAGAACACAAGAATTGCTGGATGTATTGTTTGTATAGATTTACCAGTATTAATGCTAAACTTTAGTGTCCTTTTTTTCATACTGCTTCATCATATAACTTGTTTTGAATAAAACTTATTGGTCACAAATTTTTCAGAGCAATTAGTGGCAAATTATTTCTTAAGTAAGTTATTTAATAATGAAACATGAAGTCACTAATTTTAGCCTATCTAGTACTGCTCATGAGTAGCAACATGTTTTTAATTAACTTTTCTGTTATCAACTCCGATTTTTATGAGGTAAGCCACTACTCCTAGGCTAATAACCGTTACGCCGCCCATCATCATCTTGCTTCCTGTGGAATAAAAAATAAATGCCCACAACACAATAGCAATAACAGCAGGAAGTGGATAGAGTGGCATCTTCCATGCAAAATGATTGAGCCCTTTTCGACGCACTAAAAGTAAAAGCCCAATGGCCTGACCAATAAACTGCACCATTATCCGCATGGCCAGTATGGCATCAATTACATCTTTTAGCTTAAACAATAAACTAAACACAAACGCAATTCCTCCCAAAAACAAAAGGGAGATATAGGGAAAGTGTTTGGTGGGATGTAGGCGGGCAAAAGCAGAAAAAAACGCACCATCTTTGGCGGCCGCAAAAGGCACACGGCTATAACCCAACGTGGCACTGAAAACAGAAGCAAAAGCAACCCATAAAACCAATATTGTCACCACAGTTGCAGCGGTTGGCCCCCAGAGTTTTTGTATGAACAAGCTTACTACAAACTTGCTGTGTTTTATCTCGTCAATAGGCAAAACCGAAGCCACACTAATGTTCATCAATAGGTATAAAACAGCAATTCCCCCAATGGAAATAAACATACTTAGCGGGATGTTTCGTTTGGGATTTACGATTTCACCTCCCAACTGGCAAACATTGTAGTAGCCTAAATAACTATACATTGTTTTCACACTGGCAAAGCCAATGGCCGCAACAAATGCTTGGTTTAGCACTAATCCATCGTTTATGTGCTGAATAGGTTCCATAAAATGCCCATGAAAAAGGCCACCACCAATAATGCCTGCCATGGTTGCCATTACGCCGATCCAAAGAAACACACTTATTTTGCCAATACTTTCTATTTTTCGATACAATAAAACAATAATTAAAATAACCACACTACCACTTAGTACTTTACTTTGAAAAGTGGATAATGGGATGATGTAACAGAAATATTGAGAAAAACCAATGGCTGCAGAAGCAATAACAAGGGGAGCCTGAATGAGTGTTTGCCAAACAAAAAGGAAACTTATTAGCTTGCCAGCCTTACCGCCATAACCTTCTTTTAAAAAATTGTAACTTCCGCCAGCCATCGGATATGTGGCACCTAACTGGCTCCAGACATTACCATCAATAAAGGCCAAAAATGCCCCAGCAATCCAAGCATATAGAAAATAAGGACCATTAATAATTTCCACCACAACACTTAGCACCACAAAAGGACCAATGCCCACCATATCAATCATGTTTATGGCGGTGGCTTGAAGAAGACTTATTTTTCTTTCTGACTTATTTATGTCCATAGAGAATAAAAATAAAGGTTTTATTTGCAAGAAATGTTACTAGTCAGGATGTTTGTAACTTATGAGGGGCATTTTTACAATAAGAAGCGCATTGAAAGCTTTTATGTTTCTAATTAATTAGCTAATAAATGAGGTCTACTTTTTTTTCTTCAACACAAAGACTCAAAGACGCTAAGATGCACAAAGAAAAAAGAAACATAAGCTAGGCTTAGTTTTACTTCGAGCCTTTGAGTCTTTGTGTTGAAGAAACCTAAAAAATGAGTTACATAGTAAAAGGTAATAAGTGGGTGATTTAGTCAAAACACATTATTTTAAAGAAGCAAAGGAGGAGAATTATAAAGTTTTTCTTTTGATGGAAACTAGATAAAACCAAACGAGCAGAACATTAAAATACATTAATTATATATTATGAGTAAACCATTTGAAACCATTGGTTGGGCAAAAGGAACTAATATTTACGAAGTAAACATTAGGCAATATACTACCGAAGGAACATTTAAAGCCTTTAGAAAGCATTTGCCCAGACTTGCAGATATGGGGGTTGAAGTTTTATGGTTGATGCCAATTACCCCAATTAGTCATAAAAACAGATTGGGAACCTTGGGTAGCTATTATGCTTGTAGTAGTTATGTGGGCATTAATCCTGAGTTTGGCAATCTGACTGATTTTAAGGAATTAGTGGATGAAGCACACGGATTAGGATTTAAAATTATTATTGATTGGGTGGCTAATCATACGGGTTGCGATCATGAATGGACGGAAAGCAACCCTGAATTTTATACAAGAAATGCAGAAGGTCACTTCACGGAACGCAATGGATGGAAAGATGTAATTGATCTGGATTATACCAACTATGATATGCGTGCTGCAATGATTAGTGCGATGCGCTTTTGGGTGAAAGAGTTTGATATTGACGGGTTTAGATGCGATATGGCTCATCTGGTACCATTAAATTTCTGGGAGAGCGCAAGAACAAGTTGCGAAACCATTAAGCCACTTTTCTGGTTGGCAGAATGCGAAGATCCCTCTTATCACCATGTGTATGATGTTAGTTATGCTTGGCACTGGATGCACGCCACTGAAAAATTTGTGAAAGGAGAGGTGGCTATTACAGACTTATATAATATTTTACATGGATACAGCCAATATCCTTATGAGGCTTTGAAGTTATTTTTCACGTCGAACCATGATGAGAATAGCTGGAATGGAACCGAATATGAGAAATATGGTAATATGGCCAAACCATTGGCGGTATTGAATGCTACATGGATTAACAGTGTTCCGCTAGTGTATAGTGGTCAGGAATTACCCAATAAAAAAAGGTTAGCCTTCTTTAATAAAGATGAAATTGAGTGGAGTACAAAAATTGAATTGGGTAACTTTTATAAGATAATTCTCAATTTGCATAAAACTAAGGCAGTTGCCCAAGGAGAAATATTTATTCTGCCATCAAACCACAATGGAGTGATGGCATTTTTGAGGAAGTTTGAAGAAGAAGTAGTATTGGTAATTATTAATTTAAGCAGTAGTAGCAAATTAACGCTATCTGTTCATCATCAATGGATTGTAGGAACATTTACCAACTGTTTTTCAGGACTAGACTATTCATTTAACAAAACGGAGAACTTTGAAGTGATGGCTTATGAATATTTAATTTATAGAAAGAAGTAAATGTTGTTTTCTGTTCAATTGGATATAGCGAAACAAATGAGTACACCATCATTAAAATTATATAAAACATCGTAGTGTTTTAACTACCAGTGTTTTAGTCAATAGTTTAATACTAATTTGGAGAAGTGTCCATAATTTTATCGCTTGAAATAAAGCACTATAAATCAATAAACTTCGATATATAATTTAGATTTTAGAGCGGAGAAATTAAAGGGAATTACATTAAAAGTTAACTGTCTATGAGAATTTTAATTGCGGATGATCACCAGCTAGTAAGAACGGCTTTGAAGTACATTTTAAAGGAAGCTTATCCTACAGTAGAATTGGAGGAAGTGGATAATACAGTTGCCTTATTTAAGCGCGCTGTAAAAGAAAAGTGGGATTTAATAATTTCGGATCTTTCTTTTCCTGATCAATCAGGATTGGAAGTACTTAAACAAATAAAGACGCATGCCCCAAAGATTCCAGTGCTAATATTAAGCATGTATCCAGCACAAGAGTATGCCATTAGATGTATTACAGCCGGCAGTGCTGGCTATCTTACAAAAGATAATATTTCTGAAGAGTTAATTACAGCCGTAAATCAAATATTAGCAGGAAGAAGATACCTTAATCTAGAAGTAGCAGAGATATTAGCGTCCTCCTATGAAAGTAAATCTAAAACAGATACACATGAGAATTTATCTGATAGAGAATATCAAATATTCAAGATGCTAATTGATGGTCATTCTATGCAGGATATAGCTAATAAATTATCTATAAGCATCAATACGGTAAGATCACATAAAGTACACATTCATAAAAAAATGAACATTCAGGGGGATGCAGATTTAATAAAGTATGGCATCCAGCATAACTTGGATTAATCAAGTTAAATACATCTGAAGAAAAGGAATAGTTTCTTTTTTAATCCCCAATTGATTAATGAAGCCATAAAATGCTTTAGTTTGTAATTATACAGGCTATAAATTATAAATAAATGAAAATTCTTCTAGTAGATGATCATGCTATGATTAGACAAGGTTTGGTCTTATTATTAAGACAAACCTACCCTTCTGCTGAAATAGTTGAGAAAAACGATGCGGTTGGTTTAAGAGACTCTCTGTCTGATACAACGTTTGATATTGTTATTACTGATTTGTTTATGCCAGGGCCTCCAGTTATAGAAGTGATAAAACAAGTGAGGGATTCGGGGAATAAGATACCAATTATTATTTTAAGTATGTCTCTTCCTGAACGTAACGCAGTTAGGGTAATTAGGGCAGGTGCAAATGGTTATTTAAGCAAGGATACTGTTCCGGAAGAGTTGATAAAAGCAATGCAATTTGTGTTGCAAGGTCGTAAATATATCACGCCCGAAATTGCTTCTCTTCTAGCTGATGCTTATTTGGATGATACAGAGAAAAAACCGCACGAAACACTTTCAGACAGAGAGTTCGAAGTGTTTCAGATGCTTGCACAAGGTAAAACGGTTACACAGATTGCAGAAACTTTAAAAGTTAGTATCAATACAATTAGCACCTATAAATCAAGGATTTTAGATAAAATGAACTTTCAAGGCTTTGCAGATATTATTAAATATGCACATGCTAATAACTTGGTATAAATAGATTAATTATATGTATCAAGCCAAATAGAGCTTGCATTATATTGCAAGTTGCTTAACTTTTTGGAGGAACATTACATTGTATGAAAACAAATTAATTCTTAGTTAATAAAAAAAGCCACTTTCAAATGAAAGTGGCTTTTTTTATTAGCATTTTAAAAGATTGATTATTCAGCAACCACTTCAAAATCTACTTCAGTAACGTGACCGCCACCAAAATCGATAGAAGCTTTATGAGAACCTATTTCTTTTACTTCAGTAATGATAGTGATTCTTTTGCGATCAACTTCATATCCTTTTTGATCACGGATAGCTCTTGCAATCTGCAAAGAAGTAACGCTACCAAATATTTTACCAGTTGTACCCACTTTAGCACCAATGCTAAGTGGAGAAGAAGTAATTGTAGCAATAACACTTTTGATTTCAGCAAGCATAGCTGCTTCTTTCTTAGCTTTTACTTTTAAAGACTCTTCTAGCTTCTTCAAGTTTGAAGGTGTTCCTTCAATCGCAAACTTTTGAGGAATTAAATAGTTACGTGCGTAGCCATTTTTAACGGTTACTAGTTCGTTTTTACCGCCTAAATTATCTACATCTTGTATTAATATAACTTGCATAATTTTTTGTTGTTAGTTCCCAGAACCCAGCTTTTAAAAAGCTGTCTCTCAAGTTTGTTTGCTGAGATTAGGGAGGGTTACTAAAATTGTTTATTTCATTAAATCTGTTACGTAAGGTAACAAAGCCATTTGTCTAGCTCTTTTCACAGCATCACCAACTTTACGTTGATATTTTAAAGAGTTACCACTCAAGCGACGAGGTAATAATTTGCCTTGTTCGTTAAGGAATTTCTTCAAAAAATCTATGTCTTTGTAATCGACATATTTGATACCGTATTTTTTAAAGCGACAGAATTTTTTCTTTTGCTTTTCTTGTTTTACCGCTGTAAGGTATTTGATATCACTACTCTTTGCCATAATTATACGATTTCTTTGTCAAGTTTCTTAAATCCGCCATTTCTCTTTACGTAGTTATACTCAACGGCGTTTTTGTCGAGTTTCGTAATCATGTGACGCATAATTTGTTCGTCACGTAGTATTTGTACTTTCAATTTTTCATTGAAATCGCTGGGAGCGATGTACTCAACTACCCAATAAATACCTGTTGTTTTCTTTTCAATTGGGTAAGCTAAGGACTTTAGACCCCAAGGATTACTGTGCACAATCGAACCGCCTGCTTCTGCTACTAGGTCGGAATACTTTTTCTGAGAAGCCTTAAACTCTTCCTCAGAAAGGATTGGTGTAAAAATCACCATCAATTCGTAACTGTTCATTAACTGAATTTAAAATTATAAAATGGGTTTATCCCAACGGACATTCCAATGCTATTTGGAAAGAATCTGCCAAGACAGATTTGGGGCGGCAAAAGTAGGGTATTTTTTTACTAGATAAAATATTTTCTTTTCTTCCCTTTCTTAAACGATATTTTGATTGTTTATGACTTCCAATAATAGATTACAAGCTCTTATATTCGCATTCTTTCAAAAATTAGTTAATGAGATATCTATTTATTTTAGTTTCTATTCTTTTAATGTCATGCAATAACATGAATCAAGAATATAAAAATGCAGATAATGCCTTGGATGCTGGGCGAGAATTTATTGATGCTTGTTTGAAAGGTGATTTTGTTAAAGCATCTTTTTACATGATCCCTGATGAAACAAATGCAGAAGATTTAAAAAAGATTGAGCATCAATATCGTGAAAAAGATCGTGATGGAAGACGACAATATCGAGAAGCGAGTATTAATATTGCCGAGGTAGCTAACCCTACAGAATCAATAACCATTATAAACTACAGTAACTCTTATGATAAAGTTGCCCATAAAATTAAAGTCATTCAAAAGGACAATAAATGGTTAGTAGACTTTAAATATACCTTTGACCCAAATTTATAATTGCCCATATCGAATTATTGTTGTTTATTGCAATCGTTTTCGTTATAACATTTTTCATAACTAAGTATAATATATGATTACTACAAATGTTCTCCACCCTTGGCACAGTGTTAACCCTGGTGAAAATGCGCCTAGAATTGTTACTGCGATTATCGAAATCCCAGAAGGAAGCCGATGTAAATATGAAATAGATAAGGCTACTGGTCTTCTAAAGTTGGATAGAATTATTTATTCTTCATTTCACTATCCAATCAACTATGGCTTTATACCTCAAACTTATGGTGGCGATAAAGATCCGCTAGATATTTTAGTAATTACTTCTCTACCGGTTGTACCGCTAACAATGATGGATGCAAAAGTGATTGGTGTAATGCAAATGATTGATCAAGGTGAGGCTGATGATAAAATCATTGCAGTTGCTGCTACAGATCCTACTGTTAATCACTATAATAATATTGAAGAATTGCAACCACACTTCTTTGATGAGTTAAGACACTTCTTTGAAGAGTACAAAAAACTAGAAAAGAAAGCAGTAAAAGTGGAAGAATTTGGTGATAAAACAAAGGCAATTGCCATAGTGCAAGAAGCGATTGCTTACTACAAAGAAAACTTTCCCAGATAATTACAATGTTGAAGATGTCCATTGCTACTATAATAATACTTGTTGTAATTGGGGTTGCTGCTGGCATTCTTAGTGGACTAGTTGGAGTGGGTGGTGGACTAATCATTGTGCCTTCATTAGTTTATTTCTTGGCTTTTTCTCAAAAAGAAGCTCAAGGTACTTCTTTAGGCATACTGCTGCTTCCTGTTGGAATATTAGCTGTTATGCAATATTATCAAAAGGGGTTCATTGATATTAAGGTTGTTTTGATTGTTTCAACAGGTTTTTTAATAGGAGGTTGGTTTGGAAGCAAAATGGCAGTATCACTGCCCGTAGCAACAATTAAAAAGATATTTGCTATTTTCATGTTAATTACGGCAGTTAAAATGTTATTAATAGATAAGCCTTCTCCAAAAGAAATAACAGAAAAGCAAAATATAGAAAAAAAATAAGTAAAAGAAAATAAGTAAACCATTTGGTACAAATGGGTCGTACTATTACATTTGCAAAAAAATAAACAATGGAAGCAAAAAAATCTACTGGAATTTATTGGTTGTATTTCACAATTTGGTTGGGTATATTAATTACTCTAATGTTTGTATATCGTGAATTCTTTTGGTTGGCACTTCCCGGCGTAATTACTTCTTTCGTAAAAGGAATGGATATAATCTAAAAGCATTTAAAAGTATAACAACAAAAAAAGCAGACTATAATTTAGTCTGCTTTTTTATTTTACTGCACTTTCAACCCTATTATTTCAAATATTTTGCAATCTCTTCACTATCAGGTTCAGTATTACTTGGAAAATAAGCCAACAACTTCCCATTTTCATCTAGTATAAACTTATTGAAGTTCCAACTTATGGTAGCATCCAGAACGCCATTCTCTGATTTGTTGGTTAGCCATTTATAGATTGGCGCAATATCATCCCCCTTCACACTAATCTTACTTGACAATGGAAAAGTAACTCCAAAACGGGCCTTACAGAAGGTAATTATTTCACTATCTGTACCTGGTTCTTGTGAACCAAAATTATTGGCCGGAAAACCAACTATAACAAGCTTCTCCTTGTTCAATTTATATAGCTTTTCTAACCCTTCATATTGTCTGGTAAACCCGCATTTAGACGCTACATTAACTACCAATATTTTCTTTCCTTTAAATTTAGAAAAATCAATTGTTTCACCACTAATGCTTTTAACTTTAAACTGGTGTATCGACTTAATAGGAAGTGTTCTGAACGAAAAGATTGCTACAAAGGCAAGAATAAAAAGGAAATATCTCATGTGTTTATATTTTAATTAACTGTAACAAATGTATTTCTGCTTGGTTTAATAATGAAGCCTAAAATTATTAAAGAGTGTTCTAGTTATAAGAGTCGCTAATTAATAGTAGATTTAATTACTCCAATAGTTCAGAAATTATTCAATAATGATGTTGTATTTATTAAGTAACCCCACGATTCCATTTGCAGAAAATTTAGCCTTTTTGATACGGTTCAATTCTGGGTCGATAGAATAATTATAGGCAGTTCGCAAATCTGCTTTTTCAAGTATTGTGTTCACAAAAGCCGCAAGAAGTAAGTTGCAATTTTCTAATACTGCACTCGTAAGATCTGTTTCAGTAAAATCAACTTCATTCAAGCTAGAATTTCTGAATGTTGTCTTTTTAAGATTTACCTTGTAAAACGAGGAAAGGTTTAAGTTGCAATCTTCAAAATAAGTGGTGAATAAAAACTGGTTACATTGTTCAAAATGTAAGCCTAGCATCTTACAATCTATAAATTTCACATCGTTAAAAACAGTATCTAGCAGTTTTGTCATACTCAAATTGCATCCTTGAAAAGTACACTCTGAAAAGTTAACGCTTGACAGATACGAATTAGAAAAGTTGCAGTTTATGAACTGACAGTTATCATAATCTGCAACTTGTAAGGCATCTTCACCAAAATCTATTTGCTCAAACACCTTATCTTCTATGTAGTTTCTTTCCATCTTTAAAACAAGCCGAATAATTGGCTATCTACTTTTCTAATCACCTCTCCCAGATGTTCTTCGTTTTCTGCAAATTTGTTCTTATCACAATCAATAATAAGTATAGGACCTTCTTTATAATCTTCTATAAATTTATCATAATAAGCATTCAGCTTTTTCAGATAATCTAAGCGAATGTTTTCTTCATACTCCCTACCTCTTTTTTGTATTTGATAAACCAAGGTAGGAACAGATGCTTTAAGATAGATTAATAAATCCGGCGGATCAACCATTGATTTCAGTGTCTGAAAAAACTGAAAGTAATTATCATAATCCCTTTTGCTCATCAAGTTCATGTCATGAAGATTAGGGGCAAAAATGTTTGCATCTTCATAAATAGTTCTATCCTGAATAACCGTTTCTGTTCCTCTTCTAATTTCTAACAACTGTTTTAATCTACTATTTAAAAAATAGATTTGAAGATTAAAGCTCCAACGTGGCATATCATCATAAAAATCCATTAAATAAGGATTATGATCAACGTCTTCAAATTGTGGAATCCACTTATAATGCTTACTAAGCATTTCTGTAAGTGTTGTTTTGCCTGCGCCAATGTTGCCTGCTATAGCAATATGCTTAGGCTTTCTTATATCTGTCATACAGTTAATTGTGTAATTATAATAAGTATTATTAAAGAAAAATTAGGAGCAGGAGCTATTTTCCTGTTTAAAAAAAGCAAGCTTTACAAAATTAAGTTTGCAAATGTAAACTTGTCGAAGCAAAACAATACAAATTTTACTAATAATTCATTCCTATTGCTTGCCTAACTTCTTTCAAAGTAGCAGAGGCACTTTCTCTTGCCTTATCAGCCCCTTGCTTTATGATTTTCGAAAGCAGTTCCTTATCATTCTGAATATCCACAGCCCTTTCTCTTATCGGAGAAATGAATTTAATCATATCTTCAGCCAACTGTTTCTTCATATCCCCGTATCTAATAATGCAGTTACCAGTACTACTTGCATTAAAGTCAGCTTTAAACTTTTCAAAAGCATCAGCAGAACTCACTAGCCCCATCAGGGTAAATAAATTTTCAATATAGTCAGGCATGATGCTATTCGGTGTTTCTGGACCACCATCAGTTTTAGCCTTCATAATTTTCTTTTTCAACAAATCATCAGTATCGGCAAGATATAAGGTATTTAGTTGATTCTCACTCTTGCTCATCTTTCCATTTCCATCAAGGCTAAGTATTTTCACTAGCTCACCACCATAATTGAAGGCATGAGGTTCTGGTAAAACATCGCCATATCTATGATTGAAGCGTTGGGCAAAATTGCGCGCCATCTCCAAGTGTTGTTCCTGATCTTTGCCCACAGGCACTTTTACTGCTCTATGAATAAGTATGTCGGCAGCTTGCAAAACAGGATAAGTTAGTAAGCCTGCATTAATATTTTCTGGTTGCAAGCGTACTTTATCCTTGAAAGTGGTCGTTTTTTCGAGCTCACCTTTATAGGCAAGCATATTAAGATAAAGATATAATTCTGCAATTTCAGGAACATCACTTTGCACATATAACGACACTTTTTCAGGATCAAGACCACATGCAACGTTTTCAGCGATTACTCTATGTACTGCAATTTTAAGTTCCCTAGTGTCTGGATGGGTGGTTAGGCTGTGCCAATTAGCAACAAAAAAGTAACAATTATACTCGTCTTGCATTCTGACATAGTTACGCATTGCGCCAAAATAATTTCCCAAATGTAAAAAACCAGTGGGACGAATTCCACTTAAAACAACCTCTTTTGCCATAAGGTTGCGAAGATAATGATTAGCGTATGGTAAGCCAACAATAAGGTTTTGAAAGTAGATAGTTTAGGTAAGTTAAAGGTAAATAAATAAGCCTAATGCAGGCTAGAATAAAGTTTGGTAAAAGGGATAGTTTTTTTAATAACTAGATAGCTTATAATGAAAATGGAGGCATTCGTAAATGAAGTATGAACTAAACAATACTGCTTGGATCATCCTTCATTTAAGAACACACTAAACCATATTACTGGAAACATATTTTGATTAAGAATACTCCAAGTGATATTACTGGAAGCATATTATTTTGGGGAATACTCCAAGTGATAATACTGGAAGCATATTATTCTGGAGAATGCTCCAAGTAGTGTTACTGGGAGCATGTTATCCTGGGGAATGCTCCAAGTGATATTACTGGGAGCATGTTTAAAATAAACATTCAACAAACAGCATTACTGAAAGCATGCTTAAAATAATTATCCTTCAGGTAAAGTAACTGGAAGGATATTTATCTTGAATATACATCAAAGAGAGTTACTGGAAGGATGTTTCAAAATAAGATGCTCCCAGTGACGTTACTGAAGCCCTATTTAGTTTAGTAATACATCAAGTAGTGTTACATGAAGCATGTTGAAACAGAACATTCACCCAATGACAGTAATTGATTTATATTTAAACGAATGATAAACAAATTAGCATACATCGATATGAAACCCATTTAGCCATCTATCGAAAAAAATGATTGGGGGGCACATTGTGTAGCATAAGGAGATTGATTGTACTAAGTAATAAGAATACTAAGATTTTCGCCAAGAAAGCCAAATATTTGGGTTATTAGTTATAAATCGTTCCTAAAGTATGCGCCATTTCCTAGTGAACTTTGTGATTACCATTGTGACCTTTACAATAAAGATCCGGAGTACTTATTAATAACTGGCGGCTTTTACTATTCTTGTAAGCGCCACCATACAGCCTCAAGTGGGAAAAAATAGACAAAATAAAGTTTATTGAACTTGTAGGTATTAAAGACGGCCATCAAATCGTTTTTCCTAGACTGCAGGACTTTTTTATCTGGAGCCAAAGAAATAGCCCAAGCAGCAAAAATTGGCTCTCTAACATAAGCAACTTCTGTGGAACGCCTTGGCTGACGTTTCATCCAATCAGCTAATTGGGCATAAGCAACCGAATCTGCTTGGGCAGGAGAAGTTTGTACTTTCCAAAATTTATTCATCGGACGCCAATCTATACTTAACGAATTTGTATCATTTTGCGGATAGTAGCCAGCTTTTTTTAAACTAGCTAATGCATTTGTTGCTGTTGTTTCAAGACCTTTTCTATAGCTCTCTTTTATGGCTGTATCTTCTTCCAATTCCCATAAACTTCTTAAACAAGCAAATGAAGGCGAATTATGCCAAGTATCCGTGGTTTTAGCCTGAGAAGCAAGACCGTCAGCAAGAATTTGTAAACGGGACTCTTTTAAAGGGCCACCAGTTTCTGCCATAGTTTTCAGATACAAATTATTCCAGTAACTGTCCTTGGTAATTTTATAACATATTTTAGCAGTAAACAATAATCTCGCAGCTCTATAATCGAAAGGTGCAAATGAGCCTCTTACATTAAAAGGGGGTTCAGCAGGTATTCCCCAATTTTTACTTACCATCGCTTTCGAAGCAGCAATAATTTTATTCTCGATATTTGTTCTTTCAGATGCGGTTGGAATAGTAGTTTCTAAATATCGCCACATGCCATATATCCATCCTCCAGCTTGATCATCTGAACTCATTGGATAATATGCATTACCATCACTACCGTTGTAACCTCTTGCAAAAAAGCCTTCAACTGAACTTACGGTAGCCAACAACATTAAGCCACTAGCTAAATTTCTTACTTTTAATGAATCTTCTGGTTTTCTTGTGTGCTCCCAGCGCTTGATTGCTCCATCCATATATAAACCTCCGAACATTGATCCATTCTCTGTAGGAGACCACCAACCCGTAGCATTTGGCTTTCCGTCCTTGTATTCTTGGACAGTTGGATAAATCACTCCCCCATTCAAATCTTTATAATCATTGAAAATATAGTTTTTATCTATGTACCTCCTCCAAATCTCTGAATTTATCTCATCAACAGTTGAAGTTGATGTTGCACTAACTGAATTTGCCGATTTTTGACAGGAGGTTAAAGGAAGTATGCAAAAAACAAAAAATGAAAAAATTACTGTACGATAAAATAAGTAATTGAATTTGTGGGTACTTGTTGAAAACATATTGTGAATATTTTGTAGTTAATTTAACAAAGAAAACGAATATATATTAATAAATCAATTTGTTTTGAAATTATTAAAGTCACAGTCCTGTAAATCCCTACAAGGCTGTTTGATAACACAGTAAAACACTATTTTTAGTATGTTTAACAAGTGTTTTCTTTCTAAATTATTTAACCCAAGTTGCAGCTGATTCAAACAATTCCCATCCGTTTTCAACTTATTTTGGGCAAAGGAATGCAATATTCTTTCCAAAACCACTATGTTCAGGGCATTTTAGGCTGAATTCATTTTTGCGGTACACAATGGGAGAGATAAGAGGTGATGTTTCAAAATCTTACTTCATTTATATAAATGCTTCGTTCAAACACAATCATTTTGTTTTACTATCGATTGGTAGAAAGCTACCGTAATGAATAGGATATAATTTGCAAGAGAACACTTTTAAATATAGTCATTTGGCCTGATGCCACCCATCAAAATTCATTTAAACGCCACCACACAGCCTCAAGAGGAAAGAAATAAACAAAATAAAGTTGATTGAACTTATAAGTATTAAACACGTTCATTAAATCATTTCTCCTAGATTGAAGAACCTTTTTATCTGGTGCTAATGAAATAGCCCAAGCAGCAAATATTGGCTCTCTAACATAAATAACTTCAGTTGAACGCCTAGGCTCACGAATTATCCAATCAGCTAATTGAGCTAAAGCAACTGAATCCGCTTGAGCGGAAGAAGTTTGCGATTTCCAAAACTTATTCATTGGATACCAATTTAAACTAAAGGAGTTTATGTCATATTGAGGATAGTAGCTAGATTTTTTTAAACTTGCTAATGCATTTGTTGCCGTTGCTTCTAAACCTTTTCCATAGCTCTCTTTTATTGAGTTATCATCTTCCATTTCCCAAAGGCACCTTAAACAAGCAAAAGAAGGAGAATTATGCCATGTATTAGTACTTTCCGCTTGTGAATCGAGTCCTTTAGCTATAATTTGTAAACGTGACTGTTTCTTATTACCCCCAGTTTCATACATAGCATTTAAATACAAATTATTCCAGTAACTGTCTTTGGTAATTTTATAACATATTTTAGCAGTAAACAACATTCTTGCTGCTCTAAAATCAAAAGTTGCGAAAGAGCCTCTTACTTTGAAAGGTGCTTCTGCCGGAATTAACCAATGTTTACTTACAATTGCCGTTGCTGCACTCACAATTTTGTTCTGAATTCTTACTCTTTCATCAGATGTTGGGATATTAGTTTCTAAATAACGCCACATTCCATAGAACCAGCCACTTGCTTGATCATCTGAACTTAAAGGATAATAAGAGTTTCCATCATTACCATTGTAACCTCTTGCAAAAAAACCTTCAACAGAACTAACAGTTGCTAATAACATTAATCCATTAGCTAAATTTCTTACTTTCAATGAATCATCTGGTTTTTTAGTGTGCTCCCAGCGCTTGATTGCTCCATCCATATATAAACCTCCGAACATTGATCCATTCTCTGTAGGAGTCCACCATCCTATTGAATTTGGTCTTCCTTCTTTATAATCTAACAAAGTGGGGAAAATGATATTTCCATTTAAGTCAGTGTAATCAATAAAAATATTGTTTTTATCAATAAATCTTTTCCAAATTTCAGCATTAATGTCATCAATAGTTGAGTTTTGTTTAAATGGCGTTGTCTCTTTATAACAGGAAGTTAATAACAGAATCATACTAAAAAACAAAAGAAATTTTGGGTGATAGTACGACTGAAATCGAATGTTAATAATATTTAAAACCATACTCTTTGTAATAATCAATAAAATTTAAAAACAATGTATTTCACTAATTCAATAAGCACCTTAATTCTATTTTTACAGACAAAATGATTGTTATTCATCAGACGATTTACAGCTAATTTCAAGAGATAAAAGCTATAAATTTTTATGTGCCAGTGTCAACTTCTTAAAGGTTTAAACTTTTCGGAAGCTTATGACAAATACGCAGAATATCAAAGTGAGTTCCTTT
Source organism: Chitinophagaceae bacterium (assembly GCA_947447825.1). Classification (GTDB taxonomy): domain Bacteria; phylum Bacteroidota; class Bacteroidia; order Chitinophagales; family Chitinophagaceae; genus Parasediminibacterium. The sequence goes on from CANFLL010000016.1 coordinate 53,198, forward strand.
TTTCAATCCTCTTTCTTCCAATTATTCGACTGAATGACGCATATATTCACTTGAATGAGTGAAAGATTCACCTGAGTGAGTCGACGATTCAGGTTAACGATATCAGGGTTTATCCTTTTATCCTAAAGCTTTTTATAAATGCCAATGCTTAACCTAAAAATATTACACCCTAAAATTATTAAATTTAATGTGTCATATTAGAGTTTAAAACCCATGTAAAACTTATCAATTAGTAGCATTTCAGAAAAACTAACACCTAATTACTGGTTGTGAATTAACATAAGTGCTAATTTATCCTTTCATTTATAAAACGAATGATAAAGCTACTCTCAACAAAATATTATGCAATAATAAGAAAGGCATCCATTTACAGGATGCCTTTCTACTTTTAGTTCTTAAATTGTGTATTTGAAAATATATTTATCAAATAAAATACAATCAAATTGCCTGAGTTATCGGTTTATAACCCATTTAATTTCTCGACGTTGACCTTCATTAGTAACTGAAACCATATAAACTCCCTGTGCAAGTGTTCCTGCTGGAAGGGAAATTGTTTTGTTGCCACCAACACTGTTTCTCCAGATAGTTCTGCCCAACATATCTGTTACAGTAATATCTGTTTTACTAGTTGCTCCAGTTATTTGAACAAAAGCATTACTTCCAGAAGGATTAGGGAATAACTTAACATTCAAATCTGCACCTTCGTAAGTTAATGTTACAGAACTAGTCTCTGCTTTTTGTGTATTCTCGCTAAACAAAGATGGTGTTGTTACCGTAGGACAATTCTCATTAACACTATTAATAGAATCTCTTGTGTTTACAATGTAGTTGCTCATTGGTGATTTACAACCATTTACATTTGCTTGAACACTATACACGCCATAAACAGTAGTATCCATAACATAAGAAGTAGTGCTTGCCACTGGTATAGCAGAGTTTTGATACCACTGATTGCTACCAGTAAAAGATGAAGTCAACACATTGCCAATTCTTGAAATTAATGGTGCTGGAACAAACTGTTCACGTAATGCTACAGGCGTTGAAGTAGCATAACAACCGTTAACATCTGGTGCATACACATTATAAGTTCCATACAAATGAGCAACATAACGTGAACCCGTTGATTTCGGTATGGAAACATTATTTCTAAACCACTGTGCAGAGCTTGACGTTGTACTCATTATTAAACTATCTCCAGTTGTTAAACAAATAGGATTGTTTCCTACACTTGTGATAATTGGTGCAATAGGAATATTTACAGTTATTGTAGTTACTTTATAGATACTATCACAACCGCCAACACTCTTAGTAGTATCACGTTTAATGGTTGAACTTGTGTAAGTGATATTATTGTAGGCAACACTATTGCAACCATACAAACTAGTAGCTATAGTAGTAGGCGTAATTGGCGTAATGGTAATGGTGGCTACGTTGTAAATACTATCACAACCTTGAACACTCTTAACTGTATCTCTAATCACTGTTGAACTTGTATAAGTTTTGTTTTTGTACAATACACTACTACAATTGGAGAATGAAACTGGCTTTGTAACCGCAACA
>CANFLL010000017.1 GCA_947447825.1 Chitinophagaceae bacterium
CATTAACGCTAATGTCATTACAAACTGCTTGGTAATATTGATTGGCAAGGTCAGCATCGTGAATAATTAATAGGTTCTCATCGTTTGAATTGGTGGCAGAAACTGTCCAATTGTAAGAACCTGTTGCAACTTGTGGATCAGAAGAAGGTGATAATGCATCTGCAATCATTATTTTACTGTGGTATAAGCCACCCCCTGTATAAAGCACTAAATTGTTCCCTAAAGGTGTACCCAAGGTTGTATAAGGTGTGTAAGTCTTTATAGAAGCATCCGCAATTGCCCTAACATTCACTTTTGCATTAAACCTATTTAGTATAGTGTTCGCAACACTATTGTCTGTAAACGTATAAATACCAACCGTTAAATCATTACTGGCCGAATTTGCTACGGCTGTTAAGTATTTGTTACAGCTATCTTTTGGGCTAAAATGTACTTGCACTTTTGTTCCGCCTACATAAAAATAATGTGCTGTTGAAGTTTTTTTATGCGAGCCAAACAAACTTTTTGTAGTGTCTGGAAGGTTGCCTGTTCCTCCCCACATTTGGTTAAATTGGCTGTAGTAAGCATTGGCAACTTTTTGGTCATGCAATATGATGATGTTATTATAGTCTGTAACCGATTGTTGAACGGAATAATTATAGGAACCTGTTAGCAAATAAGCATCATTTGTGTCTGGTGAGTTCACATCCACTACTAAAAACTTATTGTGCATAATGGTATAACCAGGGCTTGTAGGGCTTTTTATGATGGGTATGCCCGCATCTAACAGCGAAAGCCCCGTATTTTTTGTAGTTCCATCTGCCACCCAACGCACCACAACACCTCTTTTGTAGGCATTGTTTACGGCTGTTGCAATTTTTGCTGTTGCATCAGACCCATTTGAAAGAAAGTTGTAGACAGCAAAATCTAGTGTGTATTTAGCGTTGTTTATGTAGGAAACAATGGTATCTGGAAACTTACCATTTAAATAAACGGCATTGGTGCCTGTGGATAAAGCATTATTTACTGGATGATTAAAGTAACATTTAATTTTTGGATTCTGTGCATTTGCTGCAATTAGTGATACTAATAAATAAAATAATACCAGTGCTTGTCTTTTCATAAATTCTATCATATTTCTTTAAAGGGCTAAAACTTAGGTTCTTAAACTGTACTTTTTATGTTAATGTTTAAATATGGTTCCTCAAACTGTAATAGTAGCATTCAAAACCCATATTGAACATTGGTAGCTGCATTTATTGCATTCAAATCGGTTAAATAGTAAAATAAAAGTATAATACCAGCGAAAAATGAATGAAAGAATCAATCTGCTAAAATTTTAATCTTTGTTTTTTTAATAGCTTAACAATTAAATAATATATTTTTTTTTGTTTGAATGGATTTTTCTGAGTATTTTGCAGTTTAAATATTTAATTTATGAAGAAAAAATTTACATTAAGTTTTTCTGCAATGTTTGTTGCAGCGTTAATTTCACAATCAGTAAGTGCACAAGTTACCACCCTACAGGGTATTAAAGCACTTTACTCTGCACCAGGAATTGTGCTTCCAAGTGCCACATTAACGGGCGTAGTTATCTCCGATTCTTCCACTCTTTCAACAAGTAAGGGTAATTCTATTGTGCAAGCAGGAGGTACTGGTATCATTTTTAGATATGCAAAATACACTCCTTACACTACCGGTGATTCTGTTAGCATTGATGTTACTGGAGATTCTTTGGTTATGTATAATGGGGCTTTGGAAATTATCAGAAAGGCAAGTACCTTTCCTGCACCAGTGGCTTCTGGTGTACCAATTGCACCTCTAGTTACTACCCTTGCCGACATTACTGCAAATTTGGATAGCCTTGGTTACACCTTAGTTCAAATTAACAATGCAAAAGTTGCTCCTGGAGTTTCTGGTGGTTCTTATGGCACTACTGCTGGCACTACCTTTAGTGGTTCTAAAACTATGACAGATGCAAGTGGTTCAATGATGTTGTACACACCTTCTAAATCTAGTTTTGCTAAAACTGCCATGCCAACAGTTGCTGGTAATTGGACTGGCTATGTTGCTAATTACAATGGAACACCAGAATTTACTTTAAGAAACTTGAATGATTTTGTCACATTGCCGTTGGTGTTTAAATCTTTCTCTGCTGTTGCTAAAGGAACCAGCAGTGTATTATCTTGGAGTACTGGTAGTGAAGTTAACACTAGCAAATTTGTTATTGAAAAAAGCACTGATGGTTTAGTTTTCAATACTTATAACACAGTAGTAGCAAAAGGATTGTCTAGCAATGATTACTCGTTTACCGATGCTACTAATAAAGTAAATTCAACTGTTTACTATCGTTTGAAATCTTTAGATAAAGATGGTAAATTTATTTACAGCAATATTATCGTGGTAAAATTTGCGTCTGCGGTTAAATTAACCCTTGCACCAAACCCAACAATCTCTACCACCAAACTAACTTACGATGCACTTGCAACTGATGCAATTGCTCAAGTTATTAGTTCAACTGGTGCAACTGTTAAACAAGTAACTTTAAAAGCTGGTTCAACAGAAACTTCTATAAACGTAAGTTCTTTGGCTAAAGGAACCTACTTTTTAGCGATCACTAAAAATGGTTCAACAAGCACTGTTAGTTTTGTGAAACAATAGTCTTTTACATTAGCATTGAAATCACACCAAGAATTTCTTGGTGTGATTTTTTTTTGTTATAGCCACCTAGTTTTCTATAAAGTGAAAAGTTATGTGTATCTAGGTGCATTTTAACCATAAATCAAACTATTTATTGCACAAAGCAAACAAAGATTTTGTTCAATTATGGTATCCCTCTGGCCTTTTCTTGCCAAAATGTAAACAATGGTTTTAGCGAGTAACACCAGAATTGTGGGTTATGAAGTGTTTGTACCGAATTGCCAATATGGATTGTAAACCTTAGTGTCCTTTGTTTTTTCCTCGTTTTCTTTGTGGTAAAGCTACAGAGTTATAGCAAAAAGTACCCTTCAATTGTAAAGCAAGTTTCAACCACATTTTCCCTTCTCTAAAAAATACTTTTTTAATGAATTATTCATCAGGATGCCAATTTTCCTGTACAGTAATGGAGCATTACTGTACAGGAAAACCTTTTTACTGTACAGTAAAATCATTTTACTGTACAGTAAATTCATTTTCCTCTACAGTAAAATCGTTTTACTGTAGAGTAAAACCTTTTTCCTCTACAGTAAAATCATTTTACTGTACAGTAATGAACTTTTACTGTACAGTAAAAATTGTGTCTGTTAAGCTAAAAGTTATGTTTTTATAGCTAAAAAGGTTGTTTCCTAAGCTAAAAGTTGTGTCTTTTAAGCTAAAAGTTATGTTTCCTAAAATAAAAGTTAGATCTTCTATGGTAAAAGTGATGTTTGCTAAGGTAAAAGTTACCTCAATTTAAATAGCAATTACGTTTACTTTCACAAAAGCTGTGTCTGTTAAGCTAAATGTTATGTTTATATAGGTAAAAGTTTGGAAGTAATTTATTTATACTTTTTATCTTTATGAACGTGATTTTTAATATTAAAGAAAAACTATCATCTATAAGTGATTCTTTTATTGATTCTGCAAAACAATTAAGTTCTTTTTTTATTAATCAATTAATAATAATACAAAAAGTCTTGTTTGCTTTTTTTTTAGTAATGTTGCTTTGTAAGAATAATTTTTGGCGTTAATTGTGGCTAATTTGATTTTTTTGCAGCTTTTTTAATATACAAGTATTTTCATAGCAAGCATAATTTGGGTTAAGGGAATCTTGTTCTTAAACATTTTTCTTAATATTATTTAATAACACAACATACATGACAAGAATTTCAATTGTTTTTTGCTTTTTTCTCATTTCCATTCTTCCCAATAAGTCTTTTGCATGGGGAAGTAAGGGGCATCAATTAGTGGCTGAGATAGCTTATAAGTATTTAGATGAAAATACGCAGAACTTAGTGAAGCACTACTTAAAAAGAACCACCATAGCCGAAGCTGGAACATGGATGGATGATATGCGTTCTAATAATTATTATGATTATATGAAAACATGGCACTACATTGATATTCCGAGAGATAGTGTTTATAAACCAGTTAGTGAAGGCAATATTGTTACGGTATTGAATAGTATTCTCAATGCCATGAAGCACAAAGAAAATCTTAAAGAAAGTAAAATTAAGGAGTACACATTAATGGCTTTTCATTTAGTAGGCGATCTGCATCAGCCACTTCACACAGGATACACCGATGACAAAGGCGGCAATGCCATCAATGTTAAAGCACCTCATTATTCTGGTAACCTTCATAGTTTTTGGGATACTGAAATAATTGAGCAAAAGAATATAAACATAGATAGTTGCACCCAGTTTTACAGCACTTTCAGTCCGGCTCAAATTAAAGGTATCACCAATATTAATTTGTTGCAGTGGATGCAAGAATCTCGTTCTTTTTTAGATAGGGTTTACAATTTTAAAGACGGAAATATCACTAAAGAATATATTGATAGTAACACCGAAGTAGTAGAAAAACAACTGTTGATTGCTGGTTTGCGTTTGGCAAGTGTGTTAACTGAAATGTTTAAAGCATAAACGGTACTTCTTTTCCAGAAAACTATTTTATTGAAAACATTTTTCTTAAATCTAAATTATTGATTTCTAACAACTAATAAATTAATGAAACGAATTTTAGCACTGGCTTTTACTTTAATTTTATGTGCATCTTTGAATACGCTACAAGCACAAGTGAAAATTTTATTTGATGACACTAAAAATCAAACTTCTGGTAGTGCCGATTGGGTTATTGATGCAGATGTAACTAAATATGCTGTTCCCCAATTACCTACGCCAAGCCAAACTACTGTTACATCGAAAACTACTGACACTTTTTGGACAGGTGCTTTATCTAGTTGGGGCATTGACTGTGTTAATAAAGGGTATCATGTGGAATCTTTGCCCTCATCAGGAAAAATTACCTATGGCAGTAAAACAAATGCGCAGGATTTGAGCAATTATAAAGTGTACATTATAGATGAACCAAACACAAAATTTACTGCTACTGAAAAAACAGCTATTCTGAATTTTGTAAAGAATGGTGGTGGATTGTTCATTATTTCTGATCATGCAGGATCTGATAGAAACAACGATGGCAGTGATTCTCCTACAGTTTGGGATGATTTGTTTACAAATAATGGCACGGTAAGTAATCCTTTTGGGATAAGATTTGATACGACTAATCCTAATGGAAAAACTTATCCATCAGACATTACAGAAGTAAGTACAAATTTAACAAAGTTGACCAACCCCATTATAAAAGGGACTTATGGAACGGTGACCAAACTTAGTTTTTCTAGAGGAACAACGATGGTTTTAGATACGGTGGCTAACAATACCGTTAAAGGGGTTGTTTTTTCAAAACAATCTACAGGTATAACAAGTGGGGCAATGGTTGCTTATGCTAAATATGGCAAAGGAAAAATAGTTGCTATTGGGGATAGCTCACCCATGGATGACGGAACTGGATTTACTAATACTGGTTTATACAAAAGTTATTCTGGCGATAGTAAAGTGGCTGATAATCATCGCTATTTATGTATGAACGCCACTATTTGGTTGGCTACTACAGATACTGTTTTGCCAATAAATTTTGTGAACGTAACTGGTACTAATAGTAATAACAGTACCACCATTCAATGGCAAGTGAATGGTAGTGTCAATGAACAATCCAATTATGAAGTGGAGCGTTCTATTGATGGTAATAATTTCAGTACGGTTACTGACGTTAAAGCTGCTAAAAATGTAAACAACGCATTAAGTAATTACGAGTTTTCAACTAAGGAAAGCATAACTTCTACCGTTTATTATCGAATTAAAGCTATTGATAATGGGGCAATCACCTATTCGAAAGTTGTTTCAATAACTCCTTCGCAAGCAACTAGCAAAATAAATATCTTTCCAAACCCTATTTCTTCCAACACAAATAGCTCATTTACGGTGGCTGAGTTAACAGCAGGAAGTTTACTTACAATAACTAATTTGCAAGGGGTAAAATATTTTGAACAAAAAGTTACTTCGCCATCTATAACGCTAAACACAAATAATGTAGGTGGAAAAAAATTGTTGAATGGTGTATATATCGTAACTGTTAAATCGTTACTCAACAATACTTCTTCTGTAAGTAGATTGGTTGTAGGGAAATAGGACTTTTTTTCTATAGGATATTTACCTCAATGATTAGATGGCAAAGAATAAGGTTTACTTATTTTTCCTGTAATCATTGAGGTATTTTTTTGGGTAAAACAAAAGGAAAGTTTTCTGTTAGGGGAAGGGGGATTGAAACTAAAAGTTATTTATTCAACAATTAAAATAGCTTTTTAATAGAGTTATTAATGCCGTATTTGCAAAGATCAAAGCAGCCCTTTGAGTACTTTGTTTTTTTCTAGTAATCCTTATGGTAACGTTGCAGAAAAAAACGAAACTTTTATCCTAAATGACGTATTCAATAAAATCATTTTGTTAAATCAAGAAAATGATTTGTCATATTATCTTCAACCAATATCTTTGCCTATGGCAATAATAAAATCTTCCCTAGAGGAAAAAACTCCAAGCTCAAGACTATTTGGTGTAGGTCTTACTTTTGACGACGTACTCTTAATGCCCGCTTACAGCGAAATTCTTCCAAGAGACGTTAACATTCAATCGAATCTTACTAAAGACATAATTTTAAATGTTCCTATCCTTTCGGCAGCGATGGATACGGTTACAGAAGCTAATTTGGCTATTGCATTGGCTAGAGAAGGTGGTGTGGGTATTCTGCATAAGAATATGACTATTGAAAAACAAGCCGAACAAGTACGCAAAGTGAAAAGAAGTGAGAGCGGGATGATTATTGATCCAGTTACGCTTACTGCTGATGCCACTGTGGCAGATGCTTTGCGCATTATGCGTGAAAATAAAATTGGTGGTATTCCAATTGTGGATGCTAATAATTTACTTGTGGGTATTTTGACTAATAGAGATTTGCGTTTTGAAATAGCCAATAAAACCAAAAAGATAAGCGAGGTAATGACCTCCACTAATTTGATTACTGCACCTGATGGAACGGATCTTAAAAAGGCAGAAAAGATTTTACAACAATATAAAATTGAAAAACTTCCCGTAGTAAGCAATGATGGTCATTTGATTGGGTTAATTACTTACCGAGATATTTTGCAACTTAACAATAATCCAAATGCCGTTAAGGATGGTTTTGGAAGATTATTGATAGGGGCGGCATTAGGAATAACGAAGGATATGCTGGATAGGGCATCGGCCTTGCAATATGTAGGGGTAGATGTGGTTACGCTTGATAGTGCGCATGGGCATAGTAAAGGCGTAATTGATGCACTGAAAGAATTGCGTAAGAATTTTAAAGACCTTCAGATTATTGCTGGTAATGTGGGTACTTCTGAGGGAGCAAAGGCTTTAGCCGAGGCTGGTGCAGACGCAGTAAAAGTGGGTATTGGGCCAGGATCCATCTGTACAACACGCATAGTGGCAGGTGCGGGTGTGCCTCAATTGACGGCTGTGATGGAAGCCTCTTATGCGTTGAAAAACACAGGCGTTCCGGTGATAGCTGATGGTGGAATTAGATACACAGGCGACATGGTGAAGGCTTTAGCGGCGGGTGCAAACGCGGTAATGATGGGTAGTGTTTTTGCAGGAGTAGAAGAAAGCCCAGGAGAAACCATCATTTTTGAAGCAAGAAAATATAAAGAATATAGAGGCATGGGAAGTTTGGGTGCCATGAGCCAAGGGAGTGGTGACAGGTATTTTCAGGATGTGGAAGAGGGCATTAAGAAGTTGGTGCCAGAAGGAATTGAAGGAAGGGTGGCATACAAAGGAAGCCTTAGCGAAATTGTGTATCAATATGCAGGTGGATTGAGGGCAGGAATGGGCTATTGTGGCGCAAAAACAATTAAGGATTTGCAGCAAGCAACCTTTGTTCAAATAACCAATGCGGGTATGAAAGAAAGCCATGCACATGATGTTGACGTAACGAAGGAGGCACCTAATTACAGTAGGAAATAAACCAGTGTACGCTTTATTTTTTTATCAATTATATTTATTACTTCATCAATAACGAACAGTTTTAAACTTTGGATTCACAACTCACAACTTTCGACACTCAACTTTTCAGTCAAATTGACAAAGCATGGACACTTTTCATAGATCGTGATGGGGTTATTAATCATGAAAAGAAAGCTGATTACATCAGAAATTGGGATGAGTTTAAGTTTTATGATGGAGTGTTAGAGGCGATGAAAATAATTAATGAAAAATTTGGAGTTATTGTAATGGTCACCAACCAAAAAGGAGTTGGCAAGGGGTTGATGACTGTAAGTGATTTGGACAACATCCATGAAAACATGTTGAATAGTGTGGTAAACAATAATGGGAGAGTAGATAAAATATACTATTGCTCCGACCTAGAAGATACTTCGCCCAATAGGAAACCAAATGCTGGAATGGCATTTCAAGCTAAAAATGATTTTCCTACTATCGATTTCAACAAAAGTTTTATGGTAGGCAACAAGCTTAGTGATATGAATTTTGGTAGGAATGCTGGCGTTAAAACCGTTTTTGTGGCTACTACTAATCCTGAAACGCCATTTCCTCATCCAAGTATTGATGTTAGATTTGCTGATTTGCTAGAATTTGCGAAAGCATTATAATTTATCCTTAAAATTAATAAATCCTTGTCGGCAAACTGTTTTTGATAGTCTAGTCCATTAACTTTGATTCAACACAAAAACAAAATGAAAAAGCTTCTAATTTTTATTTTATTAATAATTTCTTTTGAAAAGGGGTTTTCTCAAACTTCAAAGGGGGATAGCAGAACAGAGTTAAGACAAAGAGAAGCAAAGCTTGCAGTTTTTGCTGAAGACATGATTAATGAGAAGCATTGGTATCTGCGCTTTTATGCAGATAGTGTGTTTACTCGTGGCCTAGTGCAGGCTTTAAAAGTGAAAAACTCCTTTTCTTATCCATTCGATTCCATCACTACCATCTCGAAGCTGTATGCCCCTGACAGTAGTTTTAGAATTTTTACTTGGCAAATGATGAAAGACTACACCTATTATCGTCAGAGAGGGGCGATACAGATGCGTACCAAAGATGGTAGTTTAAAGTTGTTTCCTTTGTTTGATGCAAGTTCGTTTACCAATGGGCCAAATGATTCAATTAGAAATATTAACAACTGGATTGGAGCTATTTATTATAAAATATTGCTGACAAAAGATGGGGACAAAAATGTTTATACGCTTTTAGGATTCGATGAAAATGGACCAAGAAGTAATAAAAAGTGGATGGACATTCTTACGTTTGATGAAGTAGGTATTCCTCATTTTGGTGGAGATTATTTTAAATTTGAAGCTCCTGCAAAAGATACTGTAAAGAATAGAAAGCCAGTTGTTAGGTATTCGGTTGAGTATAAAAAAGAATCGAAGCTGCGGTTTAATTACGATAAGAATGCTCAAATGATTGTTTACGATCATTTGATAAGTGAACAAAACGAGCCTGAAAATTTATATACGTATGTTCCTGATGGTAGTTATGAAGCATTTAAATGGACAAACAATAAGTGGGAACATACAAATAAACTACCTTCTATTGCGCTCACAAATGGTAATGCACCCATGGATGATGCCATATTGAATGAGGATGGCAATGTTAACCAGCAAAAACTGGAAGAGATGCTGAAAAAGAACAAAAAACTTCAATTAGAAGAAATGAAAGAAGAGCGTAAACCTGAAAAGGCTGTTAAAGATAAGAAGCAGCAAGTGCAGCAAACGCCTCCACAACCTCAGAACGAGTATTAAGTAAGCCTATTCACCGAAACTTTTCCAAGAATAGAAAATTACTTTTATTTTTCCAATCTAAATAATGAAAGTATGAAAAGTACAAACAGAAACAAATATGCAATTGTTGCCTTAATTGGTTTAATTACGTTTGCAAGTATAGCAGCGATTTCTCCTAAAGAAATGCAACCTAGAGAAAGGAATTTGAAAGTTTTGCCAAAAGACATTAGCCATGATAGTCTAGATCATTTAATGGATTATTACAAGGTGGCATTAAATGTGAAATGTGGGTATTGCCATACTCGTTCAGAAAAGAATCCTAAGAAATTGGATATGGCTGCTGATGGAAATCCTATAAAAGAAGTGACTCGTAAAATGATTTTGATGACCAATGAAATGAATGATAAATACATTCATTCAATCACTCATCCTTCTAGCGATGCCACGCAATTGCAATTGGTTACTTGCAATACTTGTCATCGTGGAAAAGCAAAGCCAGATGTTGCTGCTATATCCATAAAAGAGGATTAAAATTGATAGGAAATATTTAAAAGGTGAAAGCCTAGTAATTAAACTTATAACTTGTTTAATTATTAGGCTTTCATCTTTTTTATGGATATAAATCGAGTTTTACTTCATAAGAGACAATTACAATACATGGTTTTTGGTTTAAAGGGGGCATTTGTTTTGTTGTAAATAGAGTCTTTCAAACAATTATTCTTATTTGAATTCTTTGGTAAAAAACAATTGGCAAACTGTGGGATATGCAGTTTGAATTTTATGTATCGTTTTGAAATAGCTGCCATTTTGTAGTTTGAAAAGTTATTAAAATGGGAATATTGAAAACCTCAACTCTTAAAGAGTAAATTCATTAAGTAAAATAAAATAACTTCGCCGCCTTATTAAATAAAAATAGAGATGCCTGTAATTGAATTAGCTAGAGTGAGTGGTGATTTTGGCTTTGAAGCAAGTGACGAAAATGGACATGTAGTTAAAATGGACAGTAGCCCCGAAAGTGGTGGTCAAAACTATGGTGTTCGTCCAATGCAAATGTTGTTAATGGGCTTGGGTGGTTGTAGTGCAATTGATGTTATTATGATATTGAAAAAGCAACGTCAAGAAATAAGAGACTATAAAATGATTATAAAAGGCGACAGAGAAGCTGGAAAGGAACCTTCTTTGTGGAAAAAAATAATTATTGAATTTCATATTTATGGTAATGTAGATGTAGATAAAGCAAAGAAAGCTGTTGATTTATCACTTAACAAATACTGCTCTGTTGCGGCTACACTTATCGGTTCTGGAACAAACATTACCACAGAAACTTTTGTACACGAATAAGTAATGATTAATGATTAATGTTTAGTGATAAATATTAATCATTAAACTTTTATCATTAAACATTAAGAAGAGATGCATAAACAAACACAAGCAATACGGATTCAAGCTGAACAGTCTCCAGAAAAAGAGCATTCTACCCCATTATATCTTACCAGTAGCTTTACTTTTGATACTGCCGAGGATATGCGTGCAGCTTTTGCTGATGAAACTGACGATAATATTTATAGTCGTTACAGTAATCCTACTGTGGATGAGTTTGTTAAAAAGATGTGTGCTTTAGAAGGGGCTGAAGCTGGTTTTGCAACTGCATCTGGTATGGCTGCCGTGTTCAATTCTATTTTTGCTTTACTAAAAGCGGGCGATCACCTTATTTGTTGTAGCTCTGTTTTTGGTAGTACTTATGCACTTGCAACAAAATATTTACCTCGTTATAACATTGAATGTACTTTGGTTAAGGCAAACAGTCCAGCGGAATGGGAAGCAGCCGTTAAGCCAAACACTAAGATGGTTTTTTTGGAAACACCTACTAATCCGCAGCTTGAGATACTGGATTTGGAATGGGTGGGCAACTTTTGCAAACACCATAACTTAATTTTCAACATAGACAATTGTTTTGCTTCACCAATCATTCAAAACCCTATTGCTTTTGGTGCCGATATTGTTAGCCATAGTGCTACTAAATGGATTGATGGACAAGGTCGTGTTCTTGGTGGGGTGGTTTTGGGAAGAAAGGACTTAATTCATGAAATCTATATGTTCTGTAGAAATACAGGGCCAAGTATGAGTGCTTTTAATGCTTGGGTTCTTACTAAAAGTCTGGAAACATTAGATGTACGCATGGAAAGACATTGCAATAATGCACTTGCAATTGCCACCAAATTAGAGACAAACGAGAAGATTAGTTGGGTGAAATATCCGTTTCTTCCATCGCATCCAGAATATAGTATTGCCATCAAACAGATGGCGAAGGGAGGAGGGCTTTTGTGTTTTGAACTTAAAGGAGGTATTGAAAGTGGTCGCAAGTTTTTGGATGCTTTACAGTTACTTTCTATGACACCAAATCTGGGAGATACACGTAGTATTGCATCGCATCCTGCTAGCACAACCCATTCCAAATTAACAGAAGCTGAAAGATTATCTGTAGGTATAACACCAGGTTTAATTCGTATATCCGCCGGTTTAGAGAATGTTAATGATATTATTGCGGATATTGAACAGGCTTTAAGTAATAGTTAAGAGAGGGGAATAAGTTTGAATAGGAAAAGAGGATATTAGATTGAAGTACTAAACTATCAGTAACGAAAAGGCTGACAATGAAAAACTATTAGTACATCCCAGTACTTAGTAACACTAGCGTACAAGCATTAATTGGTTCTATATTGTGTTCTTTTGCTAGATTGAACAATTCATTATTCTCTGCACCTGGGTTGAAAATAATTCTCTTAGGGTTTATAGAAAGGATATAATTGTAGAATTCTTTTTGAAGAATAGGGTTTATATAGAGCGTAATAGTATGAACACCTACTATTACTGGATTTTCGTTTATTATTTGAATGTTACCAATATGCCCCGTTGATTTACCAATAGCAATAACTTCATGTTGCAACAAGCATAGTTTCATTACGGCAAGATAACTATACCTTTCTGGATTTTCTGATGCACCAATAACAACTGTTTTTTTGTTCATATTGGCACAAAAATAAGGGAAATAGTATGTTAGGGGAGGGTAGGAGGGGATAGGATAAAAGGGAAAGCTGAAAGGACTTCGGATGTTGATAAAAATGAAATAGGCAAAGAGTCTGAATTATATTCACTCTTTGCCTATTTTGCTATTCAATTCTTTACCTATTTCCTCATATCCTATTCTTTCTGTTCTAAGTAAAAAAGAATTATTTTTTCAATGCTTCTGCCATTGTTTTTCCAATGTCTGCTGGACTTGCTACTACATGAATGCCACATTCTGCCATGATTTTCATTTTAGCAGCTGCTGTATCATCAGCACCACCAATGATTGCACCAGCATGACCCATTCTTCTACCCGGAGGTGCCGTTTGACCAGCAATAAATCCTACAACTGGTTTTGTAGCATTATCCTTAATCCAATAGGCTGCATCAGCTTCCATGCTTCCTCCAATTTCTCCAATCATGATGATACCTTCTGTTTCAGGATCTTCCATCAATAATTTAACTGCTTCAACGGTAGGAGTACCAATAATTGGATCACCACCAATTCCGATTGCAGTACTTATGCCTAAACCTGCTTTAACAGTTTGATCTGCTGCTTCATAGGTAAGTGTACCAGATTTAGAAACAATACCAATTTTTCCTTTCTTAAAGATAAAGCCCGGCATGATACCCACTTTAGCTTCTTCGGCAGTAATAACTCCTGGGCAGTTTGGTCCAATTAAACGTGTGGGTTTACCCAACAAATAATTCTTTACTTTCACCATATCCTGAACAGGAATACCTTCTGTTATACAAACAACCAATGCAACACCTGCTTCTGCGGCTTCCATGATGGCATCACCTGCAAATGCTGGTGGCACAAAAATGATACTCACGTTGGCTCCAGTTGCTTTCACTGCATCGGCAACAGTGTTGAATACTGGTTTATCCAAATGAAGTGAACCTCCTTTGTTGGGGGTAACACCACCTACCACATTGGTTCCGTACTCAATCATTTGAGTAGCATGAAAAGTTCCTTCAGTTCCTGTAAAACCCTGAACGATAATTTTAGAATCTTTGTTTACTAATACTGACATATTGAGGCTGCACCCTGTTTTGAAGCGCATCGCAAAAATAGGGTAAACGTATTTTCAAAAGAAAATTAAAAATAAAGTTTTTAACGATAACGATTGAAGATTTTTTTTTGGTTGCCACTAAAGTGGCTTTATTGCAATTATTCCAAGAAAATAGGGCGAATGATGCAGTTAAAATAATGTTTGTTCATAGATTTTAAGTGAGAACTGCTAACACAAACATTTAATAATTTATCAATTACAATAAAAAACTAATGCTTTAGAATTTGCACCTTAAAATAAGGTAGTGGCTTTGCCAAGAATCGAACTTGGATCTGGAGCTTCGGAAACTCTTATACTATCCATTGTACTACAAAGCCATGAACGCAAAAGTATAAGAAACAAGCATTGGTTGATAAACTTTATAGTCTATGCGTTTAATAGATGCAAAAAATATGTCGCATTGTGATGAATTTCATTTTTAATACTTCTCTTTTAATAATAAACTCGCTTATTTGCTTTCACCAAACAAACATTTGATCTTTTTTATTGAATTAATTGCCTTTAGAATAATGATGATTATTTCTGCATTGCATATTATGGAATCAGGCGAGATAAGTACAATGCTTACATGTTAGGCTTAGTAAGGTGAACCATGTTTAGATTTTTTTCAATACATAAGCCATACCTGCAATAAGGCGTTTGCTATTTAATTTTCATCATGACAATAACCTAACAGTTCCATCAAATAAAGCATCTACTTACCACCCAAAATGCGCAGTGCATTTTCCAAAGTTTTCACTTCTATTTCCAATGCAGCAATGCGGCTTTGTAGGGCAAGTGTTTCTGTTGTATTATTTTCTAGTTGGATAGGCTGAAAAGTGGTGGGTAAAGTGGCGGCAATATCTGCAAAAAAGTTGTGTTTTAGTGCCATGCTCATGGTGTATAGGTTATGGGTGCTTAGGTTTTTTTGTTTGGTATAACCAACAAGTGTTTTATATTTCACAGAAGCATATCTGGCCAAAGCACTTTTATACAATCGATTATTGCTTATGCAATCACTTATCATTTTGCCTGTATCGGGTAAATTATACTTTTCCATCCTGCAATGTACCATAAAATATTCCCATTGGGGTAAACTATCACCCCACAAGTGGTATTATCCCACTTCCAAAGTCCCATATTGCCACTTGCTAGGTGGCATTATACCACCTATAGAGTACCATATTACCACTTTATAGATGCTATTATACCACTTGATAAGTACCATCTTGCCACCTACTGGGTGGTATTATACCACCTTTAAAGCCCCATATTAGCACTTGTGAGGTGTCATTATGCCACTTGCTAAGTGTTATATTGCCACTTGTTAGGTGATATAAACCTATTGCTATCACTTATTTAATGAGTGGTATAAAATAAAAATCCCCGCTTTTAAATAAAGCAGGGGAGAAATATTAATGCGCTAAATCCTATTTTGAATTCAAAGAAGGCTATACAGGAACAGCCGGTGGTCTTCCGGTACTCTTAAATCTTTTAGCCAATATATCGTATTTGGACTGTGCGCCCGGCACACCCGCTGAGGCAAGGGAACCCAACATTTCATAAATTTTTAATGACACCGAGTAGGCTTCATGAGCCAATAACCTTTTGGTTTGTTCCACACGCACCAGCCTGCCTTTAAGCCAAGCTTCCTCCGCATCCAGTTGTTCATAAAACGTTTTATCTTTTACCAATTCGGGCACTAAAGCCCCAATACTTGGCGGCAACATAGCCACCGTTTCTGCATCCGCTATACGGATGGTGTCGTCCACAAAAATCTGATTGTCCACATCAATACTACTAAGCGTTTTCAATTCGCTTTCGGTTAAAGCGATGGTTTTGGCATCGATGATAGCGGCATAATCGCTTTTTTTGGTGACTAACAGTGTTTGTTCAGCAGCAGTAAAAGTGGTGCTGATTCTGTTTTGTAAGATGTTTGCCATGGTAAAAAAGTATTAAAAAATGAAAATAATTCTCGTAAGATAGACCAGTTGAAACGAATGGCAGATTTATTTTGGTGGAGGATGGGGGATGGGATGCTTTGCTTAGTAGTCAATTTTCATACAATTTCAATAATTAGCAACTCTAAGCACAGATCAGAGATCACTTTCACTAATCATTAAAGTTCCTCAGAAGAAATGTCTTTTGTGTATTTAACGTATTTTGTCATTATTCTTTGTATTACTCTAGACCTATTATTGTCTCATACTTAAATTTAATGTAAGTTTTTTCAGGATATCAAAGAAGGATCCATCAACTTTAGGTTTGTTATCTTGGTAAAATCGGCAGTGTTGCGGGTAAGCAGGGTAAGGTTATATACAATGGCGGTGGCTGCGATTATAGCATCAGGCAATTTAATATGGATCTGTTTTCGCAGGGCAATGGTTTGGGCAACAATTTCATCGTCTAAATTTATTATGTCGGCTGCTTGTACAAAGAGGGTTGTAATGTCTTGCTCCTCCTTGTTTGGTATAATAAAACCAAGCACTTCTATTTTAGTAATCACCGAAAGCATTGGTTGTTCATCAACAATTGTATGCAAAAGCTGCATTGCTTTTGCCGGCAATGCAGCTTTCAAATAATAAATTACGATGTTGGTATCTAATAAATACATTGGTTCTATAATTGTTTATTCGGCCTTTCGTTCCACTCGTTCCTGCTTTCGGCAACATAATTAAGCATTTCATCCGCTGTTTCGTTGGATAGCTTTCCTGCATAATCAGACAACTTTACTTTCGGTTTAATAGGGTCTGCCTCCAGCGATTTCAAATCCTCGTGCTTTCGTGTCAGTTTCTCCCATTCGTTAATCGGTATCACTACGGCTGTGTGGGCACCAGTTATATCTGTTAAGTATTGTAAAGGCATCTTCTTATTTTTAATTCCTACAAATTTAGCAGAATCAAATCGTTTTATTTTATTATCAGTGAACAACTAATCCTAAGATAGGTAAAATAAATAAGCACCTATACCTTTTACAGTATAAGTGCTTCTTTTTTTCGTAGACCCACTTGGGCATGAATGGAGAAAAAAGGGATATTACAAGGGAGTGTGAACTCAGAAGATAGACTTGAATTGTTGGCAAACTGTCGATAATTCAAGCTAAAAAGCAAATGATGGTTAAATGAGAGAAAATGATGTTGCAGATGTTCAAAAATTATTACAAGTCATAAAGAGATTAAAAGAACTAGAAAGAGTAGTAACGGTATATTTAGAGTATGCAGAATTCCAGGCATCCCCCTATAATTCCTATGTAAATGTCAGATCGGATGCAAAATCAAGATGCTTTCTTGTAATTCAACGAATACCAATTATTAAAATATGCAGGGAGAGTAAGCCACGATGTAGCAATTGAATTGGAAGAAAAAGAATACAATAAATTTAGGGTTATATATGGGGTAAAAAAGGTTGTCAAACTTTTTGCAGTTCACCATAACCTTCGTTCAGGCAGCTTCCCGTGTTCAATGATCAGCTTTATATTTCCTTCTTTCTTTCCTTACTTTTTTTCTTATAGCTGTTATTGGACACATTTCAGGTCAAAAAAAAAGCAGTTATGAAATAGTATCATAACTGCTTTTTTACTTCTGTGGGAGTTGACGGGGTCGAACCGCCGACCCTCTGCTTGTAAGGCAGATGCTCTAAACCAACTGAGCTAAACTCCCTTTTTTGTATCCCTCTTTCGCTTTGGGAGTGCAAATATAGGAGTAGATTTGTTATTGGCAAAACTTTTTTTATTTTTTTGAAAATTTATTTTTGCAACCTGTTTAAAGCAATTGAAAAAGCTAACATTTGACTGTAATCAAACACCTTTTCTCAATGCAAAAGAAAAGGTAATTTACGCTACTTCTTCGTTTTCTTATATCGCATTATAGCTTCCAAATAATAGTAATCTCCGTAATTTATTGGCACATCTATTTCTCCGGTTGCTTTACCTTTTGGCCAATTGCCTACACAATGTTTAATAATAAAGTTGCAATTGCCACTACTTGCTAGATATTCTGGCGTAGAAAGTGTGGAAAGTATCTTTTCAGCTTGTTTATAATAACGCTCTTTCTGTTCCTTTCCTACATAATTCTTTAACTCTAATAAGGCAGAAGCCATAACTGCGCCAGCAGAAGCATCACGGTAGGTGTCGGGTATTTTAGGATCATTAAAGTCCCAATATGGAACCCCATCTTTGGGATAATTTGGATTATTCAATATGAAATCAGCAATATGATTCGCTAGATCCAAATACTTTTTGTCGTGGGTATAGCGATACATCACCGTAAAACCATACAATCCCCAAGCTTGTCCTCTTGCCCAAGCAGATTCATCGGCAAAGCCTTGATTGGTTATCTTTCTAAGCACTTTGCCTGTCAGGCTATCATAATCTACTACATGATAAGAACTAAAGTCTTTTCTAAAATGATTCTCCATATCATGGTCGGCATGTTTGATGGCTATTTGCTTGTACGTATCATCCCCAGTAAGCTTACTTGCTTCAAACAACAATTCTAGGTTCATCATATTATCTATGATAACAGGATAAGTATATTGCTTATAGTCCCAAGATTTTATTACGCCTACATTTGGATGAAACCTTGTTGCCAATGACTTTGCAGACTGTATGATAATCTGTTTATAAGCCTCACTCTTGGTGTCGTTTAATCCTGCTCCAAAGGGTAGGTACATCATAAACCCAAGATCGTGCGTGGTTGTATTGTATTGTTCTTTTTCTAACGCAACACTCCATTTAATAGCAGCTTTTTTATAAAAATCATCCTTAGTTAAATCATACAATAACCACAAAGAAGCAGGAAAAAATCCGCTACACCAATCATCACTTTTTACGGTTCGTAGCGTACCATCAGGCTTTGTGCTACGAGGAAAACGAGTACTATCCTTGTATTCATTTACTGCACGAGCATATTGTGTGGAGGTTGTTTTTATTACTTCCTTCAAGTCAATTTTGTTCTGTGCTTTTGTTGTTTGATTCAATAATAATCCACTAACTACGATTATTATTCCCTTTTTAATATTGTTCATCATTAAAGATTTATTTAAATTATTAAGCCAAACCTATTCTCCCTTCTTAAAGCTATAGATAAACTTGCCCTTTGCCTGTGGATCCTTAGCCGTAAACAACACCCTAGTAATCACCTTATTATCCCAATGGCGCATCAGTTTACCATACTCTGGCCCCGTCATCAATGGGGTTTCTGTACTTACAGAAAAGGCCTCACCATCATATCTAAGAACCAATTTATCCTTATCTCCCACAAAAAAAATCTTGCCTTTTTGAGTTAAATCTACTTTGACAACGGTCATAAACGTTTGTTGCAAAGATGTGGGTTTCTTGTCTAATAAATATTCATCTACCACCAACACTTCTTCTTTATCTTTTAGTAAACTATTGGTTCTTTTCCACGAAACAACACCTGCTTCTTTGGGATAAGTACCAGCAATATCCATCACCAATTTATCTTCTTTTGCATTGGTTGTATTTACCACATTTCTCGCTGTAAATTCTTTGCCATCATGTTCTCCAAATCCATTAATAGTGGGCAAATTATGGCATTGAGATTGATTATTCCATAATTCATACCGATGACTAGAAAAGGTTTTAGCGGTGTACGTTCCCCTACCCACGTCAATTAAGAAGGGTTCATTATTCAAGTAAATAAGAAAATCGCCTACATCATTATGGTTGTGGCTCTTGCCATTATGTCCCGCATGCGTACCCAAAAACAAGTTTCCTTTTGTTCGGGCAGTCATTGTTTGCACATCATCTATCCAAACATGTTCAGGGAATTTGTAAGGAGTAGAGAAAGTAGGCATCGTTTTTATCGTTATAAAATTCTCTATAGACCTAAACTTCTGAAAACTATCAACACTGTAATATGGCTTGCTATTGGCACTTTGCCACAATCCAAACTGCTTCATTTGTTCATCATTTATGGCGATGCCAAAGCGGTATAAAAAAGCTCCACTCAGGTTGTTGATAGTTGGTTCGCCATCGCCAATATTCACAAAATAGTTGCCCCCAATGTGCATTTTATAGATGTAGGAAGCCATCTTTTGTATCAATGGCACATCAAAAATTGTCACCTTGTTATTGGTTCCTTTTTGCGCCCATTCCAAACAATCGAAGGCACTTGCACCGGCAGCATCCCAATAATGTGCGCCTTCATCGCAACCGCCATCATCGCCCAATCCATTAAAATATCTATCCACGCCCTTCATGCCGTTATACAACATTTCGCTTCGTTTGGCATTGTCTTTTTCAATTAAAAGATTGGTAGCAATAAAATTAGACATGATCCAAGGATTCCAGTTATTCACTTTTACATCCTTTTTTAGGTAAGGATATTTATCCAGATTCTCTATCAAAGGTTTAAAGAAACGCTTATTGACTTCTAGTACAATCCGCTTGCGCAACAGCGGGCTAACTGCATCGAGTTTATCCCCAACAAAATAATTTACTAAGCCTAAAGTAGTAGCTGTTTCGGCAGTAAACAGTTCCACATAAGGGTTTTCAACATCTGCTATGCCTTGCGAAGGAATAATATGCGCAGGCACACCCCAATAACTTTCTTCGCAGATAGACCATAATCCTTCCATGATGGCATCCATAAAACGTCCCTTACCTTCAATGCTTTCTGCAACAGCCAACTGGGCAAGAGTGGTGCGTTTTACAAAAGATTGGTCTTCATAAAGCGATCTCGTACCATTCTTTTTGAAGGCAAGTATTGAACTAAAAGAAACGGAGTTAAACTTAAATTTCAGTCCACGCTCTCCATCTTTTATTAGTTTATTCAAAATGCTATCAGGCACTTGCTGCTTCCATTCTTCGGGAGAGGAAGGAAAAGGTTTGAACTTTTCGATGGGCACAATTGATTGATTAATGTCAGCCAATGTGTATTTGTTCATCAACAGATTCCGTTGTGTAACTTGAGCATTGGAATTAAAGCAGGTAAAAACTGCGACTGCTATTATTATTTTCTTCATGGTAGTTGTGTTTAGACCTGATAGGTTTTGGAAACCTGTCAGTTCAATATTTTAAAATGATGAGGTAAATAAAAAAGTATGTTCTATAGGCTGAGCCACCTTGTAGGCATCTTCCTTAAACGTATCAAAATCTTGCAACAACTGCTTTTGATTGGCTTTCACAATATAATACCGATCAAACTGTGTTTTGTAATAAGGCGTATTAGATAGTTTTATCTTGAATAAATTATCCAAGTAATCCTTTACTTCAGCCATATTATCCTGATTGCCTTTGTAATATGACAAAAACTTAAACTCCACATATTCGATAGTTCTGAGGTCGGAAACTACCTTCCACATCTTATTCAAAGCATCTTTTACAGCAATGGATTGTTTATACTGTGGTGTGTTTGGATAAACCGAGAGATTAATTCCCTTGGTCAATTCTTCACTTGTAAAAGTGCCAATCACTGTTGTATCAATCCTCAATTGCTTTGAACCTTTTGCTTTCTTTAGTACTAATTTTTCTACTGATAAATCATTTGTAAATGGCACTAAATCGAACCCAAGCTTTTGTCCTTCTGACGAAGGAAACGGCAACGCATTTTCTTTTACCTTGCAACTAAAACCATCCTTACCATTCACATAATCGTAAATAGTGCAATTCTTGCTTGATTTATTACTCGATTTTGCATCCTTATCAAGCACTATTTCAGAAACAATTTGTGGAGCTTTGGTTGTTTTCAGAAATTGATAAGCCATCACTAAATGCCCCGCACTGCCCGGATGCACCCTGTCTGGCCCGATGATAGTAGCAGTAGAATCTTTCTTTTGCAACTGAATATTGATGTCATGTAGGATTGTCCAATAATCTACCACAGGCACTTTATACTTATCCGCTAACGTTTGAATATAGTCTGCACAACGCTTTAAAGCATCATTAACACCATAATTATTGACTGCTTTCAATGCTCCAGTCTGGTCATAATCGGTAGGTTTCTGAAGAATAACCTTTATACCTCTGGATAGGAATATGTTGATTATATTGTCCAATTTAACCTTGTATTTACTGATGGCTTCCTCTCTTTTGGCAAGCGTATCGGCATTGGTAGAAGAATATAAAGTATATAAACTTCGATTCACGTCGTTCATGCCCAACTTAATCACGGCATGGGTAGGATTATGGACTAAAATATCTTCATCCATTCTTTTAAGAACACCGCTACACACATCGCCCGAAATGCCACAGTTGAAAAAAGTAACGGGCTGATCTGGAAAACGAGTTACATAATACAATAGTATGTTGTGGTAAAACTCGCCATTGCTGGTAATACTATTGCCTACAAAACAAACCCTATCCCCCTTGTGAAATAGGCTTGACTGGGCAAAGACAACAGCATTAATAAACAAGCAAACAATAAGCAATCTAAATTTCATCTTCATATTCCTTTAAACAATCCAAAGGGGGTATCGGGGTACAAGGGCATTTATTTAATGCTATCGTAATAAGCCTTCAACACATACCAAGCTTTCTTTTTTTCTCCTTTATCAGATAGCAATCCCTTCCTGTTCCACCCATCCTGATTGGCGGCATTCATCCTGGTTGGCGACCTGAAATCATATAAAACCCAAGGAGTGATGCCACGCAAAAAAGGCACATTTTTAAACATTGTAATGTTGTCCTTATACAGTTGTTCTTGGTATTCTTCATTCCATAAACCTGCAGAATCTGCCGTACCATGATTACCAAACTTTGCTTCTCCACCAAACTCAGAGATGATAACGGGCTTGGTAAACTTAGATTCAAACAGCATAGTACCCGGTTTATCTGGCCAAGCTTTGTACCAACCCATATATCTGTTGATGCCCACAACATCAAGCACATTGCTCAAAGTGTCTTCCAGAATTGTTTTATTTCCATCTGTTTTTACATGGTTAAAGGCGGATGCCACCAAACGGGTTGGATCTAAACTTCGGCAAGTGGCAGCCATGTTTGTCAGTACCCTGTCTCTATCTGCAGCAGGCGTTGTCTCGTTCGAAATACTCCACATAATGATGCTTGCTCTGTTTTTATCTCGCCTAATCATTTCCCGAAGCATATTTTCAGCCTTTGCCAAAATGACTGGATTACCAAACTGAATGCCTTGCCACAACGGAATTTCTTCCCAGACCATCAACCCCATTTCGTCTGCCATCTTTAGTAAATGTTCGCTTTGCGGATAATGTGTGGTTCTGATAAAATTGCAACCTAAGTCTTTAGCGGCTTGTATCAACTGCCTTGAATCAGCCTCCGAAGTTGCTCTTCGTTTATCCTTAGAAATCTCTTCATGAAAGTTAACTCCCTTCAAAAAGACTGGTTTTCCATTCAATAAAATATCGAATCCTTTCACTTCAATACTCCTGAAAGCAATCTTTTCCTTCACCGATTCTTCATCGGTTGAAATAATGACATCATATAATTTAGGGTTTGCAGGAGACCAAAGTTGTACGTTGGCATTAATAGAAGTTTTAGCATATCCATCCGCATCTGTTGTAAGCTGTTGCTTAATACCT
Source organism: Chitinophagaceae bacterium (assembly GCA_947447825.1). Classification (GTDB taxonomy): domain Bacteria; phylum Bacteroidota; class Bacteroidia; order Chitinophagales; family Chitinophagaceae; genus Parasediminibacterium. Next base: position 23,470 of record CANFLL010000017.1, read on the forward strand.
GCCGCAGGAATAGCAATGGTTACCTTTTGGGTTTTAATCAATCCATCCACTTTAACCCAAGCTTCAATTTCGGAAGTAGAACCTTTTTTTAACTGAATAAAATAATCTTCAATAAATGTCTTGGGTGTTTCAATCAAACTCACGTCTCTGGTTATGCCACCATAATTCCACCAATCATAGTTCATGGCAGGAATATACTCTTCTTTTCGTTGGGCATTTACCCTAACAATCAGTTTATTAGTTCCTTCCTTTAATACATCGGTTACTTCAAATTGAAAAGGCGTAAAACCACCTTCATGGCTACCCAATTTCTTTCCATTCAGGTACACTTCGGCAATGTAATTGACTGCTCCAAAATAAACAAAGCTTCTTTTGCCTTCTTTTTTAGTAGCCGTAAACTCCTTCTTGTACCAAACACTTCCTTCGTACATGAAGAGATGAGGATCTTGCGAGTTCCAGTCGCCAGGCACTTTAAGAGTTTGTTTACCAAAAGAATATTCAACAAATTCACTCGGGTTAACGGCTTTTCTGTCTTGATAAATAGCCATTCCCGTTCCTCTATTATACCAATCTACAATCATTTGCCAATTACCATTTAATGAAGTAACATTTCTACCTGAGGGATTGGTCATGAAAGACTGTGCTGAAAGAGTGGGAGAGACTCCAAAAAAAAGAAAAACTGTTACGATTATACAAGCAAGCAATCGATGATTTGATAGCATACAATAAGTTAGTTTAGAATGAATGCTCTAACCGACAATAGTAGTTCTATTTTGTTTAATTTATTTGAAAGAAAGAGTCAATATTTTGTATTTAAGGAAAGTGTGGATTCATAAGATTAACCCCAATGAAGCTTGTTTTTTGAAGTGGGTAATAATCGTTTGTTAAATAAAGAAAGGGACGAGAGTCCCTTTCTTTATTTAAATATTCACGTACATCAAACAATACATCGACTTAGATTTACATTGAGTAATTCAAAACCCAATGTAGTAATTTATTACTAATAACCAATTAGGAGTACATTTCAATTCTCAATTCTTTTACCCTTTTATCTTCTAAATATTCATCAAATGTCATTAATCTATCGATAGCGCCTTTAGGTGTTAATTCAATGATACGATTCGCAACTGTTTGCATAAAAGTATGATCATGTGAGGTAAGCAAAACAATGCCGGGGAATGTGTTACAACCTTCATTGAAGCTTTGAATACTTTCCAAATCGAGGTGATTGGTTGGCTGATCTAGCACCACACAATTTGGGTTTTGCAACATCATACGGCTCACCATGCAACGAACCTTTTCTCCACCGCTCAAAACGTTCGTTTTCTTGCTAATGTCATCACCACTAAACAACATCTTGCCAAAAAAACCTCTTAGGAATGGTTCATCAGCATCCGTAACGTGTGCTGGAACATAATTGCGAAGCCAATCCAACAATGTTTCTCCTTGTGTAAAAAACTCATTATGTTCTACTGGCAAATATGCTTTAGTAACTGTTGTGCCCCATTCAAACTTGCCATTATCAGCTTGCATATTATCATTAATAATTTCGAAGAAGCTGGTAATTGCAGAAGGATCTTTACTTAAAAAAGCGATCTTGTCGCCCTTGTTTACACTAAAACTTATTTTGTCGAATAGCACCCTTCCATCTACTGTTCTCTTTAGGTTTTCAATATTAAGTATCTGGTTTCCTACCTCACGCAATGGTTGAAAGATGATGCCAGGATACTTACGGTTACTTGGTTCAATCTCTTCTATAGTTAATTTTTCCAAAGCTTTTTTCCGGCTTGTTGCTTGTTTACTTTTTGATGCATTAGCCGAGAAACGAGCAATGAAATCTAGTAAGGCAGCACGTTTATCTTCGTTTTTCTTGTTCTTATCATTCAATTGGCGTGCGGCTAATTGGCTACTTTCATACCAGAAAGAATAGTTACCAGTGTAGGTTTTAATCTTACTTCTATCCACATCCGAAACATGGGTACATACTGTATCCAAAAAGTGACGATCGTGACTCACCACTAATACAATGTTTTGATAGTCGGCTAAGAAGTTTTCTAACCAACCAATTGTTTCAATGTCCAGACCATTGGTAGGTTCATCTAATAAAAGTATATCGGGATTACCAAACAAAGCTTGCGCCAACAAAACCCGAACTTTCATGTTGCTCGGAATGTCTTTCATCAAGCTTTGGTGCATGTTTTCCTCAATACCCAAGCTGCTTAAAAGTGTAGCTGCATCGCTTTCGGCGGTATATCCACCCATTTCGCCAAACTCTCCTTCAAGTTCACTAGCACGCATATAATCATCTTCGGTAGCATCAGGATCCATGTAGATTGCATCCTTTTTTTGCATTACTTCCATCATTTTTTTATGCCCCATTAAAACAGTGTTCAAAACTGTTTCATTGTCAAAAGCAAACTGATTTTGGTTTAATACTGCAAGCCTTTCACCTGGAGTAATGTCCACACTACCTTTATTTGGTTCTATTTCACCAGCCAAAATCTTCATAAAAGTACTCTTGCCAGCACCATTAGCACCAATTATACCATAGCAGTTTCCTTTTATAAAATTGATGTTTACATCATCAAACAGTACCCTCTTACCGTAAGCGAGGGTTATATTCCTTGCACTAATCATCTCTTAGAAAAATTTATTTCAGGGCGCAAAACTAAGGGTTGAGATTATCAATCCCTCGAAAATCTAGTGTCAATCTGATATTAATTATTGAAGATGTACATAATATTAATAACAATCACATTTCAATACCCTTCGGTTTATGAGAATATGATAAAAGGAACTACTTCTGTTTTCAAAAATTCAACTATTTTTCTTACAACATTCTTAATCATCCTCCTTGGTACTCAATGTGAAATGAACTGATTGCACTGATTAATGCCTCTTGTTAATGATCTAATGGAAATTTTTAAATTTTTGGTATTGATGACTTATGGATGATGTAATTGTTTATTAACCAATATTTGAGTAGTGATAATAGACCCACTTCTGATAAGTAGTTTTTTATGTAGGTAATACAATTTGAATTGAATCAGCCATTAACATTGTAGAGTCATATTGAGACATTTAATAAAAGATGCAATAACAATGAAAAATTATAGCTTATAAATGACTATTTAGTTCAAATGTTTGAATACAAGAAACGTTTGTTTCGATACAAGTCCCTTTTGTAACGATTAGCTTTGCTAATTGTATAAATACACGGAACAAATGGTAGAAAAAAGAAAGATTTGTATCGACACTTTAGTTTTGAGGAACACAAACAATCGCAGTTTATTTTTATCTCTATAAACAATGGAAAGGAAATAGAATGCAAATAGAATAAGAAATATTTTTCCCATCAACCTTTCCAAATAAAAAACGGTCTCCAACTTTCATTGAAAACCGTTCTTTTATATTTATTGTGATTAATCATTTATCATTAACCACTAATCATTAAAATTTAAGCAACTGCTTGTTTAACCAATGCTGCAGCTTCGCTCAATTGGATAGCTGATTGTACTTTCAATCCACTTTCATCAATCAATTTCTTAGCTTCTGTAGCATTAGTTCCTTGTAAACGAACGATGATTGGAATTTCTATATTGCCTAATTTATTGTAAGCTTCAATAACCCCAGCAGCAACACGGTCGCAACGAACAATACCACCAAAGATGTTTATCAAGATAGCTTTAACGTTAGGGTCTTTCATAATAATCCTAAAGCCAGCTTCAACAGTTTGTGCATTTGCAGTACCTCCTACGTCCAAGAAGTTTGCAGGCTCACCACCGCTCAATTTAATCATATCCATGGTTGCCATTGCCAAACCTGCCCCATTCACCATACATCCCACGTTACCATCTAGCTTAACAAAGTTTAGGTTGAACTGACCAGCTTCTACTTCTGTAGGATCTTCTTCTGTAATGTCTCTAAGTTGAGCAATGTCAGCATGACGAGCCAAAGCGTTATCATCAATATTCATCTTACAATCCACTGCAATCATTTTGTCATCGCTGGTTTTGAAGAATGGATTAATTTCAATCATGTTTGCATCTAAACCAACATACGCATTGTACAAGTTAGTAACAAACTTTACACAGCTCTTGAAAGCTTCACCCGTCAATCCGAAATTAAAAGCGATTTTACGAGCTTGAAAAGGCAATAATCCACCTCCTGGATGAACTAGTTCCTTAAATATTTTATCAGGAGTATTGTGCGCCACTTCTTCAATGTCCATACCACCTTCGGTACTGTACATAATCACGTTTTGCCCTTTTGCCCTATCCAATAATATACTTAAATAGAATTCTTTTGTTGGGTTTGGTCCTTCATAGTAAACGTCTTGAGCAACCAAGATTTTGTTTACTTTCTTACCAGCTTCGCCAGTTTGAATCGTAACCAAAGTGCCACCAAGAATACCTGTTGCAAAACTTGCTATATCCTCAACGCTCTTGCCTACCTTAACACCGTTCATGCCGGTTTCTTTAACTTTTCCCTTACCACGACCACCAGCGTGGATTTGTGCTTTTACAACAGCAAATTTGTTGTTGGTTTCTGTTTTAATCTGACGGTAAGCTTCTTCAGCCGCCGCCACAGTTTCAACAGCTATGCCTTCTTGAACTGGCACATTATACTTTTTCAGTAATTCCTTTGCCTGATACTCGTGTAAATTCATATTATTTAAAAATTTTGCCGAAGATAAGAGAATCTATATTAGTCTAAAACGAATTGATTGTAAATTTTACTATTTATTCTGTGAAAACGTTGTAGGGCGGGTTTACCGCAAACCGTTTACCGTTAACCGAAGCGACAAACAACGGTAAACGGTTAACGGTCGGCGGTTAATGGCAAGAACACTTCTGCCATCATACACCTTGTACTTCCGCCACCATTTGTTTCGATGGTAGTAATATCGCTGTGAATGATTTTATTGAATGACTCCAAAGTTTTAAGTTGATTAGCCTCTAAACTATTGTAGGCCTGTGTACTCATCACCAAAAACTTCTCGCCCTGTTCATTCTTCACTTGTAGCATATTTCCTGCAAAGTGATTAAGTTGATGATAGCTAATGTCAACTATCTGTTTTCCACTGCTTTCAAGTGCTTTCACCAAATAATCTCTTTCAAATTCTTCGGTTATTGATGCCAAACAAATAACCACATAAGCATCGGCCATACACATCATTACATTGGTATGATAGATTGGGTTGCCGCCCTCGTCATTAGCCGTAAAAGCAATTGGAGTATAGTTCATAGACTTGCAAAACTCGCGTAGCACAAACTTATTTGTTCTTTGAGACAAACAAGCGTATGCCATCTGATTAGTTCTGTCTAGAACCATGCTTCCAGTACCTTCCAGATAGGTTTGGTTGGCTTCATAAACAGAAAAATCGATGGTATATTTAACCGTAAACTTCTGTTTTATAACATCTAATACATGTGGTTTACGCTCCAATCTTCTGTTAGCAGCAAACATCGGATATAGGCAAACAGTACCATTGCTATGAAAAGAAACCCAATTGTTTGGAAAAATAGAATCTGGTGTATGTGGTTCGGGCGTGTCTTGAACTAAGGTTACATTAATTCCATTTGCCGTAAGCTTTTCTACAAAGGCATCAAACTCGGCTAATGCTTTTGTTTGCACATTATCCTTACTGGCAGTAGCATCCTGAAATAAATTGTTTACCGCCGTTTCTTTGTTAAAATCAAATCGAGAAGGGCGTATCATTAGTATGTGTGAAGTCATAATTATTAATTGTCAATTCTAAATTGAAATCCTATTTTTCCCATTTAATCTCTGGGTTAATTATGTAGCATCCTCGTTTAATGCGTTGAAATGCCGACTTGCAACCTGTGTTTTCTGATCTACTAATTTCATTTGAAGCCATAATGCTATTAATGTAGGTTCTGTTTTTGCGATAAGGAGGCAATACTTCATCTGGCATTAAAGCGGCTATTGCTTCCAAATTATCCATATCAAAATATCCTGTAATGTAAGGTGGTCGTTCGCTATTTTCAAAAGTTACTTGTACTTTCTCTTTTTGTATAGCCTCTTTCGTTCTCATGGCAATAAGCAAAAAGAAGAGCATGTGATGGCTGCCCACTTGAATGGTTCGTTTGCCCTCTTGAAACGAAATGATAGAAGGTTTCACCAAATGCCATAACTGTTTCATGGTTTGAAGGGTTGCCATTTGAGGTTGCTTGGTTAGCGTGGTTTTATAAAAGCCTTCCACTAAATAATCAATAGCAAACCATCCTTTTTGGTCAACGGCTTTTAGGGGGATATTAAGTTTTAAAAGTTCTAAACTTAATGCTATTTGTCCGTGGTTTAAGGAAAGCATGAGCGCATTGATCCCTTCATCTGTAGTAAAGTTGATGCCATATTTGTTGATAACTGCCAATACACCTTGCTTTTGCCCAAGCCGAATGTTCTTTGCAAATTCTTTCCTATGCACCCTCAATTCTCGCATGTACAACATAGCACGTTGAAGCTTCAGATTCGCCAATTCTTCAATCCAGTCATAGCGTTGATGGTTAGTGGCATATTCAAAAAGCTGCTTTCTTTCTTTTTTAACCTCTTCTTCTTTCTTAGCAGAATCTAGGGCTAATGTTTTAATTCGCTCCAACTGCTCCTCACTAATATATTCATAACCCAAATATTTTGCTCTAATTTGTTCCGCTTGCTCATACTTTCCTTGGTCTTGCAGGCGTTGTGCTTCTGCTAACCATTCCTCTTTTGTCGATTTTGTTTCAGTTACTTGAATCTCCTTTTTCGTTTCTACTAGTTGTAGTAGTTGCAAGGCTGGGTGGGTAACTTTCTTCTCAAATAAATAAATATTCTTTACTGCACGAGTGATGGCTACATAAAATGAGTTGATATAAAACTTATATACCTCCGCATCTTTATCGTTTTTATTAGCTGATCGATTATATTGGAGCTCTTCTTGCAAAAGATCTTCGGGCGTTACGCCATTGATAATTTCTTTAAACTCTCCTTCATGGTTTGAGATAAAGTTTACCAAGATTACATTTTCATATTCCAAACCCTTTGCTTCTTGAACGCTAAACACCAATGGCGTTTTAAAAAACTTTCTGGCTTCTTCCTTAAATGCACCATCGGTCACAATCACTGCAAATCGTGTACTGTTTTGTGTACGCCTATTTAGTTCTGCCTTCTTTTTGTCATCATCGGTGTAAAGGATGGCTTCACTAGCAGCTTTGCTAATGGTATTTACCAAATAATTACTCTCTCTATCAATGGAGCCGAAGCGTGTATTCTTTATTTTAAGAAGATTATTACTCAATGCCACCACTTGTGGACTATTTCGATAATTAGTTTGCAGCACTTTAATCTGGCTACTACTATCGTGTTTTGAATTAGCGGCAGTTTGATGAAAATAGGTTTTTACCTTACTCCATGAAAAGAAGTTAGGGTGCACTATCTGATTGCTATCTCCGGTAAGAATGAAATGTGAAGGATTTATGAGCGATTGAAGAATACACTTCAATTGTACATTGGTAATATCTTGCACCTCATCAATCATGATATAATCATATCGAGGTTTAATTTTTTCAAGGTATTCAAAGCACAGAATGTTGCTATCAAAATGATTTGTTTCTTTTAGCCATGCAAGATATTTTAGAAAGAATGGATATAGTTTTTGCCTGTCCTCTAAGCTAAAAATGGATTGCTTAACGCCAAGTTCCAGATATTCTTTCTCCGAAAGATAGGCAGTGTGTGTGGGTGAACCTGTTATTACACCTTTGAATTCTTCGAATACCCTGTACGGTTCATTGATGCGTAGAGACTGCGAATGTTTGGCAAACCAAGGGGCAAACGATCGAAAGTTTATTTCAGTACCTACTGGTTTTTCCCAGCTAGCAAGATAATCATTGAGTGAAAGGAACTCTGCTTCCTGATGTTCGTTCTCATAACCTGAAGAGAAATAAAGTGCAGAGGCATTCTCAACTAAAAACTTCGACAATGAAATGTAAGCAACCGATCCTGGCAGTGTCTTTAGCTTTTCTAACACCACGGCTGTTTTGCCACTACCGGCCGAACCAATTATAATGAGTGGAGGTTGCAGATCGAGTACTTGTAATTGAAGTTCATCGAATGAGATAAACTTATTTAGTAAGTGAATAGATTTGTTTTTTGGGTGCAAATAACTTAGCTCTGGTAATGATTTTTTACTTTCTGTTTTATCTTCTGAAAAGGGAATCAATTTGTCTTCATCAGGAAAGGTTGCCCCCCTTAAAAAGCGGCTATGGGCATAATTATGATCTTTTATTATTTCTAATAAAAGCAAATGTTTTTGTTCTTTATAGCTCACGATGCTAAAGAGTAAACGATCCTTAATGTCCAATCTTGCTCTATAAAACCCTGTTTCGCCCATCTTGCGAACATCAGCACTATCAAAATCTCCTTTTTGTAGCTGACTGATCGTTTTGCCAAATGATTTCTCTATACTTTTAATGTTTAAATCACTATGATAAAGAATATTATACGTCATTGGGCAATATTAAACAACATCAATAAATTTTTTATTAAATGTGCAAAAACTATTGGTGCGTGTAAATAGTAAAAGGTTACTTCATAGGTTATGGGTGTTAGTATTTATTTTGTAGGTAAGTAGTTGAATTGAAATAAACAACATTTTTCTTTGTTCAACTATGGAGGGTAATTTAACAGCAAAGCCCGCAATTTTTTTTTGCAAAGAATTTGAAAAGAAAGAAGTAATTAAGTTGAATCGTTGCTTTTTGTGGACGCAAAGATTTAGCTTGTAAATGTGTCATTTATTTTAAGTTGACTACTTAATAGGCATCTGATTATTCGTTATAAGTAATAATGCAAATCAAGGGTTGAATTTGTGTTGAGGTAGGATATAAATTGTAATAGTTGCGAGTACCAACGTCATAGTTGTGAGTACCAACGTCATAGTTGTGAGTACCAACGTCATAGTTGTGAGTACCAACGTCATAGTTGTGAGTACCAACGTCATAGTTGCGAGTACCAACGTCATAGTTGTGAGTACCAACGTCATAGTTGCGAGTACCAACGTCATAGTTGCGAGTACCAACGTCATAGTTGTGAATACCTGTCGTTAGTGATTATTTTGTAGTTTAAAAACAACCGGTTTGCTCCTTCTATGCATAAACTATTGCAACTAATTTTATCAATCACATTTTACATTGCGGTTTCCTTACGGAAATGTTTTTTGAACAATGTTGTTAAATTATTTTTCAAGAAACAAAGCTGTAATCTTTTATGATCAAGTGAATTATCATTCTTATCTTTCCAATCATTAAATCATTGGTATAATAACTATCATTGCAAAAAGTAATTACATTATGTTTCAATCATCAGTTAATAATTATCAATTATAAATTCTCAATTAGAAAATAACACCCTCTTCGTCAAACAAACTGCTAGGCAGTTGGGTTTCGATTATTGTGGCATTGCCAAGGCAGAACAACTTGGTGATGATGCTAAAAGATTGGAGCAATGGTTGTTAAAAGGTATGAATGGATCGATGGATTATATGGCAAATCATTTTGATTTGCGCATTGATCCTACCAAACTTTTGCCAGGTGCTAAGAGTGTAATTACTTTGTTGAAGAACTATTATCCATCACAAAAGCAAGTAATTGATAGTCCTAAGGTTTCAAAATATGCCTACGGAAAAGATTATCACGAGGTGATAAGAAAACAATTAAAGAACTTTTTGCAAGAGATGAATGACCAGATAGGGGAGGTGCATGGTCGTGGTTTTGTGGATTCAGCCCCTGTGTTAGAAAGAAGTTGGGCGATTAAAAGTGGATTAGGATGGGTGGGCAAAAATGGTAACCTGATTAATAAACAACAAGGATCGTTCTTTTTTATTGCTACCCTTATTGTAGATGTTGAATTGAAATATGATGATGTATATATCAAAGACTATTGCGGTAGCTGCACAAAATGTATTGATGCCTGCCCAACAGAAGCCATTTTGCCAAACAAAGTGGTGGATGGAAGTAAGTGTATTAGTTATTTTACGATTGAATTAAAGGATCAATTAATCCCCAACAACATGAACGGTAAGTTTGACGACTGGATGTTTGGGTGCGATACCTGCCAAGATGTCTGCCCATGGAATAGATTTAGTAAGCCTCATACTGAAGAAGCGTTTAATCCGTTAAATGAAATTTTAACTTACAAAACTTCCGATTGGGAATTGTTGACAGAAGAAAGATTTAAAGAAATATTCAGACATTCTCCTCTTAAACGCACTAAATATGCAGGCATAAGAAGAAATTTAAGATTTATTTCTATCAGTTGAGCGTCTTAAATAATTATCATCTATTCTTCCAACTCACTATTTTTTATTTACGATCAACTTTTGACTCTTAATTTTCAATTTCAACTTTTTATTTATGATAAATTTCACCACCACACTAAAGAAGTTTAGGGAGCAGGGAGAGAAAACGGGTTGGACTTATATTGAGGTATCAGCCGAAATTGCTCAACAACTAAAATCCAATTATAAAAAGAGTTACAGGGTAAAGATAACACTTGATGGTGTTTTGTTTGAAGCCGTGGCAATGGTGCCAATGGGAGAGGGGAACTTTATTTTAGCCATAAATGCGACCATGCGAAAAGAAATAGGTAAGCAAAAAGGCGAAAGTGTGCAGGTTACAATGGAGGTGGATGAGAAAGGATATGTACTAAATGCCGACTTTGTGGCTTGCTTAGAAGATGACAACAAAGCGTCAGAATATTTTTATTCTTTGCCACAAGGTCATCAAAACTACTTTAGCAAATGGATAGAAAGTGCAAAAACAATCGAGACCAAGACTAAGCGAATTGCTAACAGTATAACTTATCTTTCAAAAGGGCTTGGCTATGCAGATATGATAAAGGGAACAAAAAAAATATGAAATATGAAATATGAAATACAGGAAAGAGTTTCATACTTAATTCTCCATACTTCATATCTCATACTCTTAAACTAATTAAACACTTTTTGAACTTTCTGCACTGTGTGTGCATTGAAATACCCTAATGCTCCATTTGATACATTGCTTGTTGGGTTTGAAGGTGAAGTTGGTTGACCATTGGTTGGGTCTTGACCACTTAACTCCTTAAAGTAAGTGAAGTTAGGTTTGTCAATGCACTGCATTTCTACTTTTACAGTATCTCCGATCTGAATGTAAGTACTATCATTATTAAGTTGACGTGCAATGTATTTGCCATCAGATAAACGGTCATTGAAAACAAATATCTGTTTTAATGGTGTACTGTTAACGGTTTCCAGAAATCTGTAAGCATTGTAAATGCCAGCAATATCTTGAAAGTTTGGAATAGGATTGGTTGCCTTTCTACCAAAAAAGGCAGTTGTTAAAAAGGTTAGTGAATCTAAGAAAACCTGTTGAGGCATTGTGGAAACAGCAGTGTATTCTTTTCCTTCAGCATTAATATATAAGTGATAAGTATGCAATGGACTTCCCTTTGTGACATTTGTGGCATAAACTCCTGCCGAAACCTCAGATAATAAATCTGCAACTCCAGTTGAATCATCTGTTATTTTAACAATAGCACCACTAACGGTTGGGTACACATTGTCTGCAGAATAACTTACAGATTTGGTCAATTTTACTGTGTAAGGACCTGCTTCATTAGTAACATTTCCTTGAACCACCAATACAGGGGCAGCGTTATTAAGATCGACATTGATGATTTTTTTACAAGCTATTGCACTTGAAAACAACAAGATTGATAAGGTATATCTATTAAAAAGTTTCATCTATAAAAATTTAAAGTTGTAAGTAACTGAAGGAATTAGCTTAAACAGTGTAGTTTGTTCTGCCACAGTTTTGTTAGGATTGTTAGGGTCATCTTTAAAGTCAATGCTGTAAGCGTTGGCTCTGTTAAGTGCGTTGTAAATGGAGAAACTCCAATTACTTTCATATTTAGCCGTCTTCTTTCCTTGCAAAGTTGCGGCTATGTCTAACCGTTTGTAGGTAGGCATTCTGTAGCCATTTTTCTCTGTGTAGTTAAAATAGGTATGTCCATCAATGTTATATTTCCCACTAGGGAAAGTAACTGCGTTGCCAGTGTAATACACATACGTTGCAGAGAGTGTCCATTTTTTATTTAATTGATAGATGCCAACTACAGACACTTCATGCGTACGATCTTGTGTTGCATTATACCAATTGTTGTTGTTGATTCCATCAATTTTTCGTTCTGTCTTTGATAAGGTATAACCAATCCAGCCATTAAACTTGCCATATTTCTTCTTCAAGAACAATTCAATACCATAGGCTCTTCCTTTTCCAAATAGCAATTGATTTTCTACATTTTCATTGGCCCGAAGTTCTGCTCCATTTTTATAGTCTATCTGGTTTTGCATATCCTTATAATAGATTTCGGTAGAGAACTCATACAAATTTTGCTTGAAGTTTTGGAAATAACCCAACGATACTTGGTCTGCAATTTCGGGCTTCACATTATTACTACTGCCTATCCATAAGTCAGTAGGGCTAGAACCTGTGGCATTAGAAAGTAGGTGAAGGTTTTGAATGTTTCGAGTGTAAGAGAACTTGATAGACTGATTGTCATTCAATTTATAGCTGGTAGCAAATCTTGGTTCTACATAAGTGTAGGTTTTCACAAAGCTACCATCGCCATATTTTGTACTGTCTTTTGTACTGCCATCATCATTATAGGTATAAAATGTACCAGCACCTAATGCACTAAACGTTGATAATCTAAGACCGTAAGTAAGGTTAAAATGGTTGGACGCATTCCATTCATGCGAAATGTAAGCGGCACTCTCTAAGCTTTTCTTCTTTTGTAAATCAACATTGTTAAAGCTTGATTTTGCTGAAGCTGAAATTGTTCCAGGAACAATGTTATGGTGAATGATATCTAAACCAAAGTTTAGCCTGTTATCCGCATTAATAAAATATTGAAAGTCTTGTTTTAGGTTCAAATCCCTAATCTTAGAAGTTATATAAATGTTGTTTGTACCTGCATTTATTTTAATGTTATAGCTGTAATTGGAATAGATAAGTGAAGTGTTAGAGAACAAACGGCTGTTGAATACGTGGTTCAAACGAAGGGTGCTAGTTAGATTACCATAATCTATCCCGAAAACACTTCCAAAACCAAAGTTGTCTCTCCCAGTGTATGCAGAAAGATATAGCCTGTCTTTACTACTTAGCCTGTAGTTTGCCTTAGCATTTAAGTCGTAAAAATATAAGCTGTTTTGGTTGAGTGTAGTGTCTTTGGAAAGTTTCAAGAACATATCTGCATACGTTCTTCTGGCACTAACAGTAAACGATCCTTTGTCTTTTACTATTGGACCTTCCACATTTAAGCGAGAAGAAATAAGACCAATACCACCACTAACGCCATACTTTTGGTTATTGCCATCGTTCATCTTGATGTCAATAACTGATGATAATCGCCCACCATATTCTGCGGGCATTCCGCCTTTATAAACCGTTAAGTCTTTGATGGCATCCGAATTAAAAGTAGAAAAGAATCCAAGTAAATGAGAAGGGTTATACACTACTGCCTCATCCAAAAGGAGTAAGTTTTGGTCGGCACCACCACCACGCACATAAAAACCACTGTTGCCATCACCTGCACTTTTAATGCCTGGCAACAACTGAATGGTTTTAAGCACATCTTTCTCTCCAAAAAGTACGGGTATGTTTTTTACTTCATCAATAGAAAGCTTCTGAACACCCATGATTGCACGGGAGATGTTATCACTTTTCTTTCGGGTAGTCACCGTTACTTCCTGCAAAGTGTTTGTGCTTTTTTCCAACGTTATTTGCTGTGTGATATTTTTATCGAGTATAATATCAACAGTATCTGCTTGGTAACCAGAAAAACTTACCACTAATTGATACTTGCCAGATGCTGCACCAACACTGTAAAACCCATACGAATTGGTGATGGTGCCCAGACCTCGTTGACCAATAAACTGCACATTTGCACCCAATAATGTTTCGCCAGTTGCCTTATCTCTAACAGTACCATTCACGGTAAACTTAGTTTTGGCTTGTTGACAAAAGGTGGTTAAGGGCAATAATAGGAGGAGTAAGTGTATTGCTGTTTTAAACTTCATAAATTAATTTTTCGGTATTACTGTGTTAGTAGCAAAAATAGCCGTTCATACTTTAACTATACAATACATTAAAAACAACTAATTGTTAAACATCTTGTGTGAAATGTAATTAAATACGCTGCATAATTGCAATTATAAAGCAAGGTTTTAGGTAAAATGATGAGCTTGCAGCTTGCAGTTAGAATAAATTATTCAATCCTTTTCTTATTATAATTTTTATTTTTTGGTAATCCAAAATAGTTTTAGAATACCGTTACAAGCAATGGATTGAACTATTGCTTTCATCAAGCTTTTTTTGAGAATACTTTTTAAGAGAATAAATATTCACTCCTAAATACTTTACAGGGATAAGAACTTTGTCTCCATATTTTTTGAAATCAGCTTCAATTTTTTTTCGTTTCTTATTGTTTTTAAATTTATTTATTATCTCTTCTTTATTTTTAACTGTCAGAACTAAATGATGCCCTCGTGAAGAAATTGAGTCTATTTTTTGAATATTACTCCAAGGAATAAAGCCTATCGACCCAAAATCTATTTTCTCTGTTATTCCTGTTTTTCCAACCATTAATACTGGCTTTTTTTGAGTATATCTGTTTAGCCAAAAACGAAAAGTAAGGAAAATGTAGTAGTAGGGGATAGCAATTGCAACCAGTCCTAAACCAACAAAAGGAAGAAAGAATTTTATAAATTTCGATGAATGATTGAAAAATTTAAATAATAGGTCAGTAACCTCAAAAGGAATAAAAATTAAAATCGCTGATATAATCAATAATGGAATTTGCAATTTAGACTTATCGTAATAAATCTCCAGTGTATCTTTCATATAAAAGGTAGCCAATTGATAGAACAACGAAAATAGGGGTTTTAACAAAAGACTATTACATTCATTCAATTTGAATAAAGTGATTATTTGTTATTTATTTTGCCATAAACATCTTTAATAGAAGCGTTTTCTAATGCAATGCCATTAAATACCTGAATAGCAGGCTTGTCTTTCTGAGGTATCTCTCGTTGCAAAAAGGCGGTATCAATTCCATGAACTATTCCTTCAAAATCAAAAACAGGCCCGCCACTCATGCCATTTAAAGAGATGTCCTGTGTTAAAAAGCCCACATAGTTTTTGCCGCCATCTGTAACCGTAAGTGTGTCAATAATAAAAGTGGGTTGCCAATATTGTCTTACCGAACCCACGTTTATGCCACCATCAGGATTTACAAAAAGCTGTGCTAATGGGTATCCACATAAACAAATAGACTTACCTGGTTTCGGCTTGTCGAACGCAGCTTTTACTGGAACGGTGCCTTTTAAATTAAATTTGCCAAGAAAAATATCTCTAACAGGGTCACGATAAAGCTCTGTAACTTTTTCTGCTGGATTAATGATGTGGTCGGGTATGTTTCCACGATATTCAAAACTTGCATTGGCAGGAGCTTCTGTAATTACATGTAGTGCTGTTAGAAAATGCCCTTCATTACTAATAAAAAAGCCAGTTCCACTAACGCCAATCTGCGTTTGTGGGCCATTAACAGAAACAAAGAATAGTGGGAAGATGGATTGTTTTATTTTTTCTATTGCTGATTGATACATACTTACTTTTAAGTTTAATTTGTTTGAAATAAGAATGAAAACTGTTTAAAAAATGATTTAAGTGCTGGTGCAAATGTATTGTTGCAGGCCATGCAAGTTGAAATTTAAATCTTAAACTTCCGTTTTGTGTTCTATTATCAACCAAAAAGGAGCTTTACCATTGCCTCGTGAATCAATAGGAAAGCTTCGCCAATCAATATTATTGCCTAATAATACATTCTTATTGTCTCGCGAATCAATCGGAAAGCCTCGCTAATCAAAATTATTGTTGTAATAATACATTCTTATTGTCTCGCTAATCAATCGTAAAGCCTCGCTAATCAAAATTATTGTTGTAATAATACAATCTTATTGTCTCGTAAATCAATCGTAAAGTCTCGCTATTCAATATTATTGTATAATTACACCTTCTTATTGTATCGCGCAGCAATCGGAATGTATCAGTTCTCGATAGATTTCTATGATATCCTATTTTCAACTCTGTAAGATCTTTGTTTTCAGCCATCTGTTCTTCAGGATAAGACCATTCCAAATGCTAGCTGCCAAACCTTATTTTTAATAGCTTACTAAAGCAATTCTTCTTTCGGGCTAATCATTTTCTTTTTTTTATTTGAACGATTTATTATTTTCGTTATCCATGACAGAAGAAAATATTTTGCCAGATAATACTTCACTGCTTAAATACACGCTTTCGCCAGAACAGGAGAAGAAGGAAATATTACGCCAATATAGGGCGTTACTAAGAGGGCTTCGACCTAAGCTTAAGAAAGGCGATAGGGAGTTAGTGCGTCGTTCTTTTGAGATTGCTGTGGAGGCGCATAAAAATATGCGTCGTAAAAGTGGCGAACCTTACATCTTGCATCCATTGTCTGTGGCGATGATTTGTGTGGAAGAAATTGGGCTTGGTGTAAGAAGTACTATTTGTGCCTTGCTACATGATACCGTGGAAGACACGGACGTTACTCTTGATGAGATTCAATCAGAATTTGGTATTGAAATATCTAAAATTGTAGATGGACTAACCAAAATTTCTAGCGTTGTAGGGTCAGGTACCAGTCAGCAAGCAGAGAATTTTAAAAAGATACTTTTAACCCTTACCGATGATCCAAGGGTAATATTGATAAAGCTTGCTGATAGACTTCACAATATGCGTACAATGGACAGCATGAAGAAGGAAAAGCAGCTAAAGATTGCTTCCGAAACTGTTTGGGTTTATGCTCCATTGGCGCATCGGATGGGTTTATATACCATTAAAACAGAATTGGAAGATTTGTCTATGAAGTATCTGGAAACAGAGGCTTACAAAGAAATTGCGAAGAAACTGGCCGAAACAAAACGCGAAAGAACTAGATACATAAATGAATTTATTAGACCATTGAAGGAAAAACTGGAAGCTACTGGTTTTAACTTTGAAATTTATGGTCGACCTAAAAGCATTCATTCTATATGGAATAAGATAAAAAAGAAGTCGGTTACATTTGATGAGGTGTATGACCTGTTTGCCATTCGGATCATATTAGATGCCCCACCAGAAATGGAAAAAGAACAGTGCTGGAAAGTATATTCAATGATTACGGATGAATATAATCCTAGTCCTGAACGTTTGCGAGATTGGTTGAGTAACCCCAAAAGCAATGGCTATGAAGCCTTGCACACAACGGTTATGGGACCACAGGGTAAATGGGTGGAAGTGCAAATAAGAACCAAACGGATGAATGAAATTGCTGAAAGAGGACTAGCAGCACATTATAAATATAAAGAGGGTAGTAGTGATGAAGACCGTTTTGATAAATGGTTTGGACAAATTAGGGAGGTTCTTGCTCAGGAGGATACAGATAGCGTAAACTTTTTAAATGATTTTAAAACCTCTTTTCTTGCAGAAGAAATTTATGTGTACACGCCAAAAGGGGAGGTTAAGATGCTCCCTAAAGGAAGCACGGCACTCGATTTTGCTTTTGCTGTTCACAGCCAAGTGGGCAGTCATTGCATTGGGGCTAAGGTTCACCATAAATTAGTACCAATAAGCCATAAATTGCGTAGTGGGGATCAGATAGAAATTATTACTAGCAACAAGCAAAAGCCTACCGAAGATTGGTTAACTTTTGTTGTTACGGCTAAGGCAAAAGCTAAGATTAAAGATTCTTTAAAAGAAGAAAAAAGAAAGATTGCAGAAGATGGTAAATATATTTTGCAAAGAAAGTTAGAGGGAATAGGTGCTAGTTACAGTCAGAATAACATTGATGAATTGATGGGTTTCTACAAGCTTTCTTCTCAGCTTGACTTGTTTTATTTAATTGCTACTAAGGGGATTGATCTCAAGGAATTGAAAGATTTTAATGTTTTGGGGGATAAATTAGAACCACCAAAACCTAAGCATCTAATTACCGAGATAGTTCCTGATCAACCAAAGCAATACACCAAAAAAGATAGCGAACTCATCATCTTTGGAGAAAGTAGTGAGAAGATAATGTATAGTCTTGCAAAATGTTGCAATCCTATTCCTGGTGATGCTGTTTTTGGTTTTGTAAGTACTGGAAAAGGATTAATAATTCACAGAACCAATTGCCCCAATGCTACCCAATTAATGGCTAACTATGGTCATAGGATTGTGAAAACTAAATGGGCTAAAAACAAAGAGATTTGTTTCCTTACTGGTTTAAAAATAGTAGGTGTTGATGATGTAGGGGTGGTAAACAAAATCACCAACATTATTAGTGGAGAACTTAAAATAAATATTGCGGCTTTAACCATTGAAGGAGGAGATGGATTGTTTGAAGGCACAATTAAGGTGTTTGTGCATGACAAAGAAGAATTAGAGGAATTGGTGGATAGACTGAGAAGTTTGCCTGGTTTGAAAGTTGATCGGTTTGATACGGACGATACGCCGAAATAGTAAATTAGTGATGGTGAATAGTGAATAGAAAGAAGTTTAAAGTTGAAAATAGAGCCCGGAAAAATGTTGATTATTTTTTATAGGTTCATTTTTAAACCACAGACTTTTAACTTTCGAATTTCAACTCTCAACTTTTGACTTGTGACTTTCAACTTTTCACTCTTGACTTTTAAAATATAATTATGAATTTACAAGAAATATTACCAACAGATTTTCACCCACAATCTAAGGTGTGGGTTTATCAAAGTAGCCGTTTGTTTGGCATGAATGAAGTGTTTGAGATAGAGGCTTTGTTCGAAAAGTTTATTTCATCATGGAAGAGTCATGGTGCGCCAGTGAAAGGCTATGCTAATTTATTCTATGGACAATTTATTGTTTTAATGGCCGATGAAACAACCACAACAGTAGGAGGATGTAGTACTGATAGTAGTGTTCATTTGATAAAGGACATTGAGCAACAATTTAAAGTAGATATGTTTAACAGGCAGAATCTAGCATTTTACATAAAAGATAAAGTGCAATTATTGCCTTTGGCACACCTTAATCATGCACTAGAAAATGGTTTCATCACAGTTGATACACTTTATTTCAACAATTTGGTGGCAACAAAAGAAGCTTTAATAAACGAATGGTTAGTGCCTGCAAAGGATACATGGTTGAGTAGAAAGCTAGAGGCATTTGAGGCAAAAACAAATTAGGAGTTGAATGAGATATTTAAATGGTTAAAAGAGTGTAATTGATATAAAAATGGTCTAAAGTAGTGAAACTTTAGACCATTTTTATATCAATTCTAGGTAGCTAATAACAGAGAAATCCTCTTTTTAATTTCAAATGGAGTATTTAAAACTAAAAATACATTCACTTTCCTAGGATAGATGCTTTGCCACGAAGCATAGCATTAAACCAATTTGTACCCCAATTACAAGAACCATAAATGCAAATGATAAGTTTTTAGATCGCTTTAAACGCTTAAACTCACTAATATACTCTTTAATAATTCCTGATTCATAACCTCTAGAAACTAGGTTAGACTCAATAGTGTTTTCTGAAATGTTTTCGCTAATCCAATCTTCAATGGTAGCAGCATTAATTAGACTCTGATTCATGATGACAAATTTTTGTGGGTGTAAATCGTTATTTGTACTGCGAAATACAATATAAATTCCAATATAACTGTCCTGCTTTGTCTTTTTTTTCTTGTTTTAATTCAAATTTAATATTAACTAGAAGCGAGGCTTTATTTGCGTAAAATGTTGCTTGTTTTTTTTTAATTTATTGGTAAGCTAATGAAGAAAACGATAGCGAAATCAATGCTTTTCAGTGAGTTTAATTTGGTTGTTTTGTTATTTCTACTTTTAAAAATTCAAGTTAGCTTATCATATTTCTTTTTTTGACTTTTATTGATGGTAAATCTATCTCTAAAGCAAGTGATTGTTTTTCTAAAGTTGGTTGTTAATTTTTATTTCTAGACTTTTTTCATTTCTGAACAGTTTTTCTTGGGGATTAGTTTTCAGTTTCTCATGCTGTTACTCGTAAAGTAATTATTGTAATTCACAAAATGTAAGATTCGTACTTAGCTATTCTATTGCTTTTTATTTTTTCACTTTTAACAGACCACTAAGTGTTTTTGATAGTAATTGAGATTGATTCATGCGAGTATTTCTATTAATTCACCATCATAAATAGTGAACTTTTAAGGATATGGCTAATATTTAAAAATTACAAACGACAGCCAATTATATTTGTGTCTAAATATTTTTTATGAGTAACACATCTAACCATAAATATGCCATCGGAATAGATCTTGGCGGTACAAGTACAAAGTTTGGAATAGTAGATAATGACGGAAACATACTAAGTCAGGATCGTATTCCTACTGCAAGTGAAAAACCTGTAGATGACTTTATTGAAACACTACATGCTAAACTTCAACCGATGATTGATGCGGTTGGCGGAAAGGAAATGTTTGTTGGAATTGGCATGGGGGCTCCTAATGGAAATGTTTATACAGGCAATATTGAATATGCAGCAAACCTTCACTGGCATGGTATTGTGCCAATTGCGCATTTGGTAACTGAAAAATTTGGCATAAAAACATCACTTACTAATGATGCTAATGCCGCAGCAATGGGCGAAATGATGTATGGTGCTGCCAAGGGAATGAAGCATTTTATTACAATCACCTTAGGTACTGGTGTGGGAAGTGGTATTGTTATAGATGGCAAAATGGTTGTTGGTAATGATGGGTTTGCAGGCGAATTGGGGCATACGATTGTGCGCCACAACGGTCGTTTACATAAACTAACTGGCAGTAGAGGATGTTTAGAAGTTTATG
This sequence comes from Chitinophagaceae bacterium, assembly GCA_947447825.1. Taxonomy (GTDB): domain Bacteria; phylum Bacteroidota; class Bacteroidia; order Chitinophagales; family Chitinophagaceae; genus Parasediminibacterium. The sequence goes on from CANFLL010000017.1 coordinate 44,398, forward strand.
CAAGTGCCACAGGTGTAAGGCAAACTGCTATTGAGTTTTTGGAGCAAGAGCCTACTAAGCCAAGCTTACTACGAAACTTTGCTGAAACAGAATTAAGTAGTGAAAAAGTGTATGAATGCGCCCTTAAAGGCGATGAAATTGCAAAGAATGTATTCGATTTTACAGGAGAGATTTTAGGAGAAGCATTGGCAAACTTTGTCATGTTTTCATCTCCACAGGCAATCATTCTTTTTGGCGGACTCACTAAAGCGGGTAGTTATATAATGAATCCTACCAAAGAAGCGATGGAAAGAAATTTATATCAAGTATTTAAAAATAAAGTGCAGTTAGTATTTAGCAATCTTAAAGAATCGGATGCTGCCATTTTAGGGGCAAGTGCTTTGGTTTTGTAATGCTAAGGAAGTGAAAAGTAATAAGTTGAAAGTTTTATTAATAAATACATTCGTTGCATAAAAGATTTTTGCATTAAAATTTTGTAGGTGATATATAGACGCATATCAAGTGACTTAATAAAGCAAAAAACTTTTATCCAACAGGAAACTGCTTGAAGTAAAATTTCAAAATTTATTTTGATTTGATTTTCTCAATGAGGAATGGGGTTAATAAATAACCCAAATGCATAATTAGTTAAGTGCTTCAACTATTAAACTTTTTTACTGTTTGCAGTTCTGACATTTTTCAATCTTTTTACAATTAACAAACACAATGAAGAAAATTCAATCAACAATTTTTGTTTTTCTATTAATAGCAATTTCATTAAATGGCTATTGTGCTAATCACATTATCAATAATGATAACAATCCAGATTCTAGTAATGCTGGTATAAAAGTGCCAGAAGGATTTACGATTACTAAAGTTGCAGATAATGTTGGTAGAGCTAGACATATAGTGGTTTCGCCACAGGGAACTATCTACGTGAAAAGCATGAAGAAGATTAATGGTAAAGGGATATTTGTTTTGAAGGATTTAAAAGGGAGTGGTCAATTGAATACTGTGGATACTTTTTGCAATTATGGAGGAACAGGGATTGCTATTAAAGGGAACTATTTATATGCTTCAAGCGATGAGGAAGTTTTTCGTTATAAATTAAATGCTAAAGGAGAAGTGATTGATCCAAAGAACCCTGAAAAGATTATAACTGGATTAATTGAACATCATCAACATGAAACCAAATCTATTGCACTTGATAATGTTGGTAATATATATGTAAATATTGGAGCTTATTCCAATTCTTGTCAAGAACAAGATAGAACCAAAGGAAGTCCTGGTCGTAAACCATGCCCTGTTCTAGATAGTGCTGGTGGAATTTGGATGTTTAAAGTGGATAAATTAAATCAAACTTACGGAGATGGAATTAGATATGCTACGGGTCTTAGAAATGTGGTAGGATTAGATTGGAATCAGCAGACTAATTCATTGTTTGTAATGCAGCATGGAAGAGATCAACTATTTCAAAACTGGCCACAATACTTCACAGAACAAGAAAGTGCCGAATTGCCAGCCGAGTGTATGTATGAGTTGCATAATGGTTCTAATTGTGGATGGCCATACATATATTATAACCAACATTTGAATAAAAAGATGTTAGCCCCCGAATATGGTGGCGATGGAAAAATAGAAGGTGATGCTAGTTTTCAGAACCCTGTCATCGCCTTTCCTGGTCACTTAGCACCTAATGGATTATTGTTTTACACTGGCAATCAGTTTCCTGAAAAATATAAGAATGGAGCTTTCATTGCATTTCATGGTAGTTGGAACAGAGCTCCTTTGCCTCAAGCAGGCTATTTTGTGGTGTTTGTTCCCTTCAAAGATGGGAAGCCAACAGGCAAATGGGAAATTTTTGCAGATGGGTTTTCAGGAAAAGAGGTTATTAATTCAACTCGTAGTGCCGATCATCGCCCTTGTGGTTTAGCGCAAGGGCCAGATGGTTCATTGTATATTAGTGATGATGTGAAAGGAACAATTTATAAAGTAAAATATACAGAGCACTAAAGTTAACTCACTGAATAAATTATTCAGATGAACAATGTGATTGATTTGCTTGATTGAAAATAATTGTAGCCTTTATCTGATGACCCAAATTTTTATTGAGCTAAGTAGAAAAACAAAAAGTTTATACATAACTGTATAAGAAAAAAGTATCATTTTTTGTGTCATTCTACCTAAATTTTGTTTAAAAAGAAAATAAACTTTTAATGAAAAAGAATACTATAATAATGTCCATAGCTTTCATTGGGCTTGTTTGTGAATTGGCTTTTGCGCAAAATGCGAAGCCTAAGCAAAAACTGAATGAAACGCCCACAGCTTCCATAGAAAGGGGGAAGGCAATCTATTTAAAAGAGTGTCTTAGTTGTCATCAGGCAGATGGGGGAGGTGTTCCTCATATTAACCCTCCATTAGCAGGAAACACTGTTTTATTGAATGATAAAACAAAAATTATATGGGTGGTATTGAAAGGGATGACTGATAGAATTCCTATTGATGATGAATATTACAGCAACAACATGGCTTCTCATGCTTATTTGTCTAATCAGGAAATTGCTGATGTATTGTCTTATGTACGCAATAGTTTTGGCAATAAAGCAACTGTTATCACTGCGGCAGAAGTTAAATCCGTTAGGGGCGTAAAGAAGAAATAGAAAAAGGGGTGTTTTTGATAAAAATGGAAGCTATGTAGGCAAGTGTTAAGATATGCGGATGAAACTCTATAATTACGATTTGTTAAATATGCTGAAAAGGCTTGTGGATGGTAAGAACGTTGGTTTTAAAATTGAAGTTTAGTATGATATTGCTAACAACAAATCTGTAAATCTATCTACTTAAAATGCAGAAATATTTTGTTCAATCATAAATAAAATAAATATTTCAGACGATGCTCTATTTATAACCAAATCGATTTCACAAAATAATCGGTTACTTTTTAATTCTACTTTCAAACATTAGATTTCATACTGGTTGTGTGTAATATTGTGAGGTTATTCATTAGTTTTTCATTAAAATCTTTATTGTAATAGAAAAACCCATGTATTGAATAAATATAATATTGAGGTTGGTTACAATTGCTAAAATTGATTTGACTAAAAGGAATGATTAATTTCCTTGATTTCAAATGAAGGAAGGTTCTCTCATTTCGCAAACTCAATTCTGCTGAGTAAAATCTATAAAACCCTTAAAACCCTTTACTGTCAATGAATACATCATTTAGTTTAGCAATTTTAGTATCAAAAAACGTCATTTATTCACCTGAGTCAGTCCACAACTCAGGTGAGTCCTTGGCTGACTCAGGTGAGTCGTCGACTCGCTCAACTGGATCATTGTCTGATTCAACTGAGTCGTTGACTCACTCAGGTGAATCTTTGTCTGACTCAGGTGAGTCGTGGACTGACTCAAGTGAACTTAAGTGTGACTCAGTTGAATAAATGGAAGAAAGAGGACAAAAGAATGTACTCATTTTGATATGCTGCGTGTTTGGGATAAGCATCGAGAAAGTTTAGAACTTTATTAGAGTTGGAACGGGTGCATAAGAGTTTATCGCTTTTTCTCTTGAAATTAGCGGTAGATTTCCTGAGTGATAACGATCATTTTAATTTGTCAAAATAGAATTAAGTAGAAATTATTTCAAGTTGAATCAGCTAGTCCTGGTCTTTGTATTTGCAATTTGCTCGTTTTAAGCGAAGAAATGACGTACTGGTAAATGAGAGGTATTGTTAATTACGGTAAGGTTTGAAGAGGGTTCTTATTTTTATTCAGACCGATGGTGCAGCTTTTAAAAGTGTATAAGCATTCGAATGGCTTACGGAAGTTGAAACTAATAAATAAAATTCCCATACTTACCTTTTATGTAATCTTGAATTTAATATATTTGAGACTCACACATTCATTATTAATGCTTATTCAACAGAAACAAGGAAATATTGCAACTTCTCCATCCAATAAAAAAATAGATTGGCTCTCGTTGGAATGGTATGAGGCAAATAAGCGGATATTGAGTAAAAGAACAGAAGCGGGCAAGGATATTTCCTTACGCTTCCTGAACGAGAACCCTAATCTTACACAAGGTGATATTCTTTTTGATGATGAAACTTCTGTAGTTGTGGTGGCAATCCAGCCCTGTGATTGTATTGTTGTGAAGCCTACCAATATGTTCGAGATGGCTTCTGTTTGCTATGAAATTGGCAACAAACACTTGCCATTATTCTTTGAAAATGATGCAGTGTTGGTTCCTTTTGAGCAACCATTATTCAAATTACTCACTGCACAAGGATATTTAGTTATCAATGAGAAAAGGAAATTATTGCAACCCCTAAAAACAACCGTTGCCCCACACGGAGGCGGCAATGAAACCCTATTTTCTAAGATAATGAAACTGACCAGTTAATGGATAATGCGCTTTTAGGGTTATTACAACTGTCGGATCCCACATTACCGATAGGAGGTTTTTCTCATTCGGCAGGATTAGAAACGTTTGTGCAACAAAATATAGTGAAAGATGCGGCTACTGCAAAAGAATTTGTGACTGAAATGCTAGCACAGAATCTACAATATACTGATGCCGCTTTTGTTTCTTTGGCTTTTGATGCTGCACAAGCAAACGACTTTGAGCTGCTTTTAGCACTAGATAATGAGTGTACTGCCGTAAAACTACCTATAGAAATGCGGCAGGCAAGCCAGAAGTTAGGACTAAGATTGATGAAGATATTTCAACCATTGTGTAAACATGAATTGGCAGATAGGTATATGGCTGCCATAAAAACACAAGAGGCGGCAGGGCATTATTGCATTGCCTTTGGATTATATTCCTTTGCTTTTGGTGTTGATAAAAGAGATGCTTTAACAGGTTTCTATTTTAATGCGGCGGTTGGTTTTGTGACAAATTGTGTTAAACTTATTCCCCTTGGTCAACAGGATGGGCAACATATATTGTTTTCATTGCACCCATTGATTACAGAACTTGTGGAGAAAACAATGCAGCCCAATATAGATTTGATAGGTTTATGCTGTACTGGATTTGATATTAGAAGTATGCAGCACGAACAACTATATTCGAGGCTGTATATGTCTTAGTAGTTGTTTGTTGTTAGTGATTAGTGATTAGTGATAAGTCGGGAGTTGAAAGTTATAAGTATTAGGGTATAAGTTTTAGTCTAGTTTTTTTAAAAGTTAATGAGTTTATTTGTCTTAAGGGGATGGGGTTCATTTTTAATCATAATTCAAATCTTAAATAATAGATGGCGGATAGAAAGTATATAAAGATTGGGGTTGCAGGACCTGTGGGTTCTGGAAAGACTGCGCTGATAGAAAGGCTAAGTAGAAAGTTGGCAAAGGAGTATAGTATTGGGGTGATAACCAATGATATTTACACGAAGGAAGATGCGGAGTTTTTAACACAGAACAGTTTACTTCCGGCTGATAGAATTATTGGGGTAGAAACGGGCGGCTGTCCGCATACGGCAATAAGAGAAGATGCAAGTATGAATCTGGAAGCTGTTGAGGAAATGGCTAATCGTTTTGCCGATATTGAATTAATATTTATTGAGAGTGGAGGCGATAATCTATCGGCAACATTCAGCCCCGATTTGGCAGACCTTACCATCTTTGTGATTGATGTGGCAGAAGGAGATAAAATTCCTCGTAAGGGTGGTCCTGGTATTACAAGAAGTGATTTATTAGTGATTAATAAAATAGATTTAGCGCCTTACGTTCATGCAGATTTGGGCGTGATGGAACGAGATGCACGATTGATGCGTAAAGGAAGTCCATTCATCTTTACTAACCTGATGAGCTTACAAGGATTGGAAGACGTGATTGGCTGGATAAAGAAATATGCTTTGCTGGAAGCAGTATCCGAACCAAAACTTTGGCGATGATTGCAAAGTTGCACATAACCACCGCCCTCCGTGACGGTATTACTTATTTTAAGGAAAGTTATTTTACGCCGCCCTTTAAGGTTGCCAACATAACGGAGGATAAAAAGGCAAATAAGCTCAATTTAATGCTGATGTGTTCTTCGCCAGGCATATTGGATGAGGATATTTATGAAATGAAGATAGAGCTGGCGGAGGAATGTTTTCTTCAACTACATACTCAGTCCTATCAGCGTTTGTTTACCATGAAAAAGGGGGCATCTCAAAGAATGAATGTTCATTTGCAGCCTAATGCATCTTTTATTTATTTGCCACATCCTTCGGTTCCTCATGAGGATTCTATTTTCACAGCTATCAATAAGATTTATCTAACTGATGGTTGCACCTTGGTTTGGGGTGAAGTATTAACCTGTGGTAGAAAGCTAAATGGAGAGGTGTTTAAGTTCTCTAAATACCATAATATCACAGAAATATATTTGAATAATAAATTGATAATAAAAGAAAACCTATTGATGCAGCCTGCAACTATAAACGTAAAAGCTATTGGTCAATTGGAGGGCTTTACACATCAGGCTACCTTAATTTATCTGAATGAAACTGTTGATACAAAAAAGTTAAACAAGACAATTAGCAATTATCTTTCCTTGCAAGTGGGGATTATTTTTGGTATTTCTACCCCACAAAAGAATGGATTAATCATAAGGCTGTTAGGACAGAAAGGCGAACAACTTGACAATTGCCTAAAAGCTATTACTACTCAATTACCAATCATTAAACAAGTAGCGTATGCAATCTGAGATGGGAATATTGTTGGCAGCGGCAGTAACTGTTGGATGCTTGCACACTGCTGCAGGTCCTGATCATTATTTGCCCTTCATTGCCCTGTCAAGATCTCGTGGATGGAGCTTTGCCAAAACATTGCTCTGGACAATCATTTGCGGTTGTGGTCATGTGTGGAGTTCTGTATTGCTCGGTTTGGGTGGAGCCGCTTTGGGATGGTCATTAACTAAAGTGAAAGTACTAGAAAACGTTCGGGGTGGCATTGCAGGCTGGGCATTGCTTGGTTTTGGCATTATCTATGGCATTTGGGGACTATATCGAGCTTATGCAAACAGGCCGCACAAACATTTCGACATGTTCGAAGATGGCAACATCTATGTTTATGAACATAAACATGGTACAGCGATACGGCAAGAAGAGAGACACAAAGTAACTCCTTGGGTAATGTTTATCATTTTTGTTTTAGGCCCTTGCGAACCCATGATACCCCTTCTTTTCTATCCAGCAGCTAAGAGTTCTTGGTTCGGAATGTTGTTGTTGATAATAGTTTATACATTAGTAACTCTTGCTACCATGATAATCATGGTTATACTAGGTTATTACGGATTGGCATTCATTAAAACTGAAAAACTAGAACGTTATGCTCATGCATTAGGTGGATTAACCCTTTTTATTTGTGGAACGGGAATGGTGTTTTTGGGGTGGTAAACTTTTTTTATAATGTGTAGTATCTAGTTATTTACATTCTTAATCTGCCTTCAATTTAACTGATTACAACCTATCTACTGATGTTTGTTTTAAGACACCTAGATCTACTAATAATTTATACTCATTTTTCAAGTTGTGCTTGATATAAGGAATGAGGCAAAACACCACCCAGGTTTGTTGCTTCCCAAATGCCATTTGGCCTAACTAATTTTGCCCCCTCATTTTTACCAATAAAGCCAATATTCCAATTGTACGCCATCGGAGGGTTCTGAATGGCAGCAGTTGCAGAAGTACAATTCCAAAAAACTTGATATGCCCCACTCCAACCATGACCTGTTCCCCAATTGCCCCTGTCTTGTGCATTCATAGCACCATCCGAAACAATACAATCATATAGTGTTCCAGTAGCCCAACGGTGGTGCGGCCCAATGTCAGCATGGGTTAGCGTAGCGGTGCAGTGCGTGAACACATTGGGACCACAAACTCTAGCACCAGTCACATAGTCATGCCTTCCATTGCGTGCAGAGCAATTCTTTATCAAATTCAACTGTCCATCACAGTTAAAAGAATACCGTCTTCCTCCTTCTATTTTTGAAATAGGATCTAGGCAAGAACAGTTATCAACAGTAATATTTTTTGCAGAAGAATGAATACTAACACAACTCTGCCCGAAATGAAGAGAAGTAACCTGCTGAATCCAACAGTTTTCTGCGGCTTCTATACTGATAGCTTCCCATCCATGCTGCTCATCATTATCAGTAGTGTAGGTTGATTTCATAAGTATATTTTCAATGGCACACTCACTAATTCTACCTTTAAATGAATACGGAATTAAGGTGTTTTCTCCATATTTATCATCTAATGCCATCATTACAGGAATGTTTACTGTGATTAATCCTGTCTTTTTATCTATTGCTGTAACTATTCTTTCATAGCTCAAATCGAACCCTGATGCAGACCAGTTTTTGCCTCCCTCCCGTAAATCTTTGATTTCATCCATACCAATTGCATGAATCCATTCATTATTAGCAACTCTATTAATTAATACAGGTTGACCAATGTGGAGTTGTTTCACATTCTTTACATGAAAACTGAATGCACCCACAGGCACATATATATCGGTAATTGGTTGTGCTTCCTGCACTTGTTTATTCATCTTTCCTTTGCCTTTAATGCTGATCAAAACACGTTGAGTTGTGGCATTAAACGTTATCAAAGTTCCTTTTTCAGTATCTCCTTCTCCACGTAGAATTATATTATTTGAAATGATGTTGATTGTAGAATTAATGTTATAGTTGCCTGCTTTTAAAAGAATAACTCGAGGTTCATTATCTGTTGTAAGGTTGCTAACACTATCAATGAGGTATTGAAGTGCATGAGTGTCATCGCTGCCGCTTGGTAAAAGTGTTGCAATAATTTTTCCTTTTGGAAATGGTTTTTGTCCATTATGATAGCCAACGGCAGAAAAGTCTGGAATGCTATTGCCTAATGAATCATGCCAATACGCTAATTTATTTTCCTTGTTTTTATACACCCACTTTGACGTTGTTTGCGCAACAGTAGTTAGATAGGAGAGGATAAATAAGCAAGCAATAAGATTGCTTTTAAAGTTTGGGATAGAGTGCATCGTTAGTTTATTTTGTTTTCGTTAAACAGCATCTAACTAAGAAAGTTTAAATGAAAAAAGTGTTTAATCTAATTCTACTTTGACACATGAGAGTTTACAATGTTTGTGTGTAATATTTTGAGGTTAAGTATTCGTTTTTTAGTAAAATCTTTGTTACAATAGGTAAACCCATGTTTTGTAAGAACAAAATATTGAGGTTGTTTACACTAGTGAAAATTGGTTTGACCGAAGGAAATGATTAATTGCCTTGATTTCAAATGAAGGAAGCTTCTCGCATTTCGCAAACCAAATACTGTTGAGTAAAATCTACAAATGTCTTAAAACCCTTTACTGTCAATGAATACATCATTTAATTTAGCAATTTTAGCATCAAAAAACGTCATTTATTCACCTGAGTCAGTCCATGACTCACCTGAGTCGTGGACTGACTCAGGTGAATCTTTGTCTAACTCAGGTGAGTCGCCGACTAACTCAGGTGAATCTTTGTCTGACTCAGTTGAGTCGTCGCTTGACTCAGGTGAATCTTTGTCTGACTCAGGTGAGTCGTGGACTGACTCAAGTGAATTTA
>CANFLL010000018.1 GCA_947447825.1 Chitinophagaceae bacterium
AGCAGGTGCATCTAATGGTGCTTCTTTTTCTTGGGCATCAACTGCCAAAAAATTACAAGCCATCAAAGCTGAAATCAGTATTCTTCTCATGTTATTTATTTATATGTTGGGCGTCGAAGATTGGTAAATTACAAACTCCATTTGTGTTTTATATATTATTCTTTGGTTAATTTTTAAATTATGATTGAATGATTAGAATGAGTAAAATGATTCTACAAACTAACCATTAATAACTAATCACTAACAACTAATGAATTCTATCTCCTCGCACTTCTAGTTTCACAATCATGGCAGCCTCATAGTCTAACCATTCTTGCCATCGGTTACGAACTGTTTCTTTATCAAAATAAGTTTCAGATAGATCAATAAAAAGTGTGTAATGTCCTGCCTCGCTTTCCATAAACCTCCGATAGAACTTACGCAGATAAGCATCATTCAATCCCTCGCTCAGTCTTTTAAAACGCTCACAACTGCGAGCTTCCACCAAAGCCATTGTTAATAGTTGGTCAAGCATTCGCTCTTCCTCTCTCCCACCCTTCTTCTGAAAAGCAATCAATTGGTTCACATATTCATCACGGCGTTGTTTGCCTAAGGAAAGGTTTCGTTTTTTTAGCTCATTCAATACTAAACGGAAATGTCCCCATTCTTCGGTAACAATTGGCGATAAATCGAACACGAGTTTCTCTCTATCCGAATATCGTTGAATCAACGAAATGCAAGTGAGTGCAGCCTTTTGTTCGCAATAAGCATGGTCAGTCAATATTGCTTGAATATCCATTGCAGCCAAATCTACCCAACGTGGGTCGGTGGGCAATTGAAGGCCTAGAATATTTTTTGTATCCATTGATAAGTCGTCGGTCATAATAATAATTGACAATTACTAATTGATAATTGAATGCCAAAACTAACAGCATTTATTGAATAAAAGGACTTCAATCTATTTTCTAATTGGATAATCAGATTGCAAAGGAAGGCTTCAATTAAAGCGAAACCTTCCTTAGTTTTCAATGACATCATAGTGATTCAACCTGATATCAATGGAGCAACAAACGCTATAAACATTGAATTTTCTTTAACAGTATATCCAAAAAAGCAGTTGCCGCAGCCCTTGCGGCAACCCCCAGCCAATGGTTGCGGCGGTTGCCACAGCTCCTGCGGCAACACGTTTTTGACTGAAAGAAACGGTTTCTGTAACTTTTAATGGTTAATGACAAGTGATTAGTGGAGTTTAATTAAAGAAAAAATAGTTTAAAGCCTAGTAATAGCAATAAAGTTGCAATACTATTAAGCAAAATGAAACAACATTGGTTCAATAGCTGTATTTTGCATTACCTAAGTTTAAAAAAATAATCTGCCCTAAAAACATGGTAAGACTTGCTTCTACAGAAATCGATTTTAATGGTACAATTGTAAATGTATCAACGCCAGACACAACTTATTTGCAAGGAATATTGCCCTTAATTGGGGACAATATTTATGCTTACCAAGATAAAGAAACCAATGCTATCATTAAAAAGTATCTAGACGATGTATTTAGCTCAACGACTCCTGTTGAGTTAAATTTAAACATCAACTCTTCCATAATCTTATTAACAGCACATAGTTTCCAAAAGGATAGGGCTTTAATTTTTTGGAAAAACATAAGCAATATTTCAATTGCTCCGCCATTTCAATCAGATTGGGGCTTTGGTGATTTACCGCTTCAAGAAGAGCGAGATGAGGTGATGCTGCAAGAGCAGTATGATATAAAACGATTTACAGACAACTTGCCGTTGGTGGTTTTTGAGATTTATCTATACGCAGATGGTCATTTTGAATTTGGCTTTGTGAACAAGGAAATGGAAACCTTTTTTCCAGGATTTAATAAAGAAGCTATCAATGCAGACAACAGTTTACTATTTGTTCGGGTTCATCCAGATGACAAACAAAAATTGTTGTACTCTATAAAAGATGTTTTTAAACTAAAAGTTTGGAACATCGAATACAGAATTGTAGAACAGGGTGAGGTTAGGTGGGTGAAAGGATTTGGCAGACCAGAAGTAGGCAATAATAGCGAGAGAATAACAGTTTGTACTTATTTAGAAGATGTAACGGAGAAAAAGCATCTTGAGCAAAAGTTGAAGCTGGTGGATTATTCTTTTAGGAATGCCGCAACACCAATTTTATTATTGTTAGAAGATGCTACTTTTTTTGATTTTAATGAATCAATGCCACAACTGTTAGGCTACGATTATGAAGAGTTTAAACAGTTAACTATTCCTGATATTGATACATCTTTTGATAAAGCTAGTTGCACTGAACGATGGATGGAATTTAGAAAAATTAAGAAAGCAACATTTCCAAATAGACTCAAAAAAAAGGATGGATCTTTTGTGGATGTGGAAATTCGCTCTAACTTAATTATTTATGAAGGGAGAGAAATAAATTATTCATTTATTATTGATGTTACTGAAAAAAATAAGTTAGAAAAAAATTTTAAACTAACCGATTTTATCTTTAGGAACACTGAATCTGCCATCACTTTGATAAGAGAGGATGGATCATTTTATGATTTTAATGACGCTGCTTTAAACTTTTTTGGATATTCAAAAGAAGAATATGCATTATTGAGTGTTCAGAAAACCAATGCCGATATTGATGATCAGCGTTGGTTGGCCCATTGGAATGAACTAAGGAAAAACAAAAACCTTGTTTTCAATACTCAAATCAAAAGAAAAGATGGAAGGATTTTAGAGGTAGAGGTCAACGCTAATTTAATTAAATTCGAAGACCTTGAACTCAATTTTTCGATAGCAACAGATATAACTGAAAAGAAAAAATTAACCGAAGAATTAAGACTCATAGATTACTCATTTAGGAATGTTTCTTCTCCCATGTTCTTCATTAACCCCGATGGCAGCTTTTTAGACTTTAACAATGCAACGGCTAAATTATTGGGATACACAATTGAAGAATTTAAGCATTTAACTGTTTTTGATATTAATCCTTCCTTCAAATCTAAAGAGGACTGGGATAGCCGTTGGAATGAGATAATGTTACAAGAAAAAACAACAAGCTATTCTAAACTCATAAGAAAAGATGGTAAACAGATAGACGTTGAGATAAAAACCAATATGATAAAAAATGGGGATAATCTAATTAACTGTGGTTTTTATAGAGATATTACAGAAAAGAAACGCTTAGAAGATCAGCTAAAACTAGTTGATTACACTTTTAGGAGTGCCACAACAGCCATAAACCTAGCTTTAAAGGATGGTTCTTTTTATGATTTTAACGATGCAGCTTGTAACATGTTGGGTTACTCTAGAAATGAATATGCCCAGCTAAAAATAGAAAATGTTGATCCAAGATATAAAGCCGTTAACTGGTCTGATAGGTGGGAAGAACTTAAAAACGAGAAAGAAGGGATGACCGTTTATGGCAAAAAGATTAGGAAAGATGGAACCATGCTTGATGTTGAATCGAGAATAAAATTCATTCAGTTTGGTGAGTTAGAGCTTATTTGTGGATTTATAAATGATATAACTGAAAAGAAAAAGAAAGATGAACAGCTAAAACTAGTTGACTTTACTTTTAGAAATACAAAACTACCTATGTATTTCCTTAATGAAGATGGAAGCGTTTATGACTTTAACGAAGAAGCCGCCCGGCAACTAGGCTTTACTCCAGATGAATTTAAACACACAACTGTTTTTGATCTTTCCTTATGGCATACTCCACAAACTTGGGCTGTTAGATGGAAGGAAATTAGGGCAGAGAATAACATCCGAAGAAATACTAAGCTAATAAAAAAAGATAAAACTATAATTGAGATAGAAGTTAGTTGTCACATTATAAAATACTATGACAAGGAATTATGTTTCATTTCTTTTTTAGATATAACTGAAAAAAATAAGCTTGATGAAAAACTTAATTTGGTGGACTTTGCTTTCAGAAATGCTAGTATTCCTATGTATTTCATAGCCAAAGATGGCAGCATGTATGATTTTAATGATGAAGCATGTAAGGTATTGGGTTACTCTCCTGAAGAATTTAAAAAATTGACAGTATTTGAAATATCAAATAGGCATACAAAAGAATCATGGAAGAAAAGGTGGGAAGAGTTTAGGGAAGATTCTGTTTTTCCTAATATTACAAAACTGCGTAGAAAAGACCAGTCTATTATTGATGCTGAAATGAGAACCAAAATAATCAACTACAGAGATTTTGAACTATCTGTTACCTCATTTATTGATATCACAGAAAAAAACAAACTTGATGAGCAACTGAAATTAGTAGATTTTAGTTTCGGAAATGTAGATACAGCTATTGTGTTTTCTAAAGAAAATGGAATCCTTCATTCATTTAATAAAGCATTTAGAGATTTGTATGGATACACAGACGATGAAATGAAAAAGCTTACAATGTTTGATTTTGGAACAGGGTTTACCAAGGAATCTTGGCAAGACTACTGGGAGAAACTTAAAAGGGAGCAGTCGTTTAGTTTTGTAACTAAACGAAAAAGAAAAGATGGCACTCCAATAGATGTAGAAATAAATGCAAACTTTATTAAGCTAGGTGACCTTGAAGTTAATTGTGCTTTTGTGTATGATATTACTGAACTAAAAAAGGCAGAACAGGCACTTAAAATAAGTAATGAACGATATGAATACGCCACTTTAGCAACATCCGATGTAATATGGGAAACTGATCTTATTAATGATGTATTGTATCTAGGAAACAATTTTACAACTGTTTTTGGGCTTGAAACAACAGGAATTGAATATGGTCCCAATAACATTTGGCGCAACAACCTTCATCCTAATGATCTAACAAAAACGTTGCAAAACGAACAGTATGCCATTGTAGGCAAAAGTGATAAATGGGAATCGGAATATAGGCTCAAGAAAGGAAATGGTGAATATGCAATAGTTTTAGATAGAGGGTTTGTGGTAAAGAACAGTAATGGAAAAGCAGTAAGACTGATTGGGGCAATGCAAGACATTACAGAAAAGAAAAAAATAGAAGATGAACTACAATTAGTAAACTTCTCTTTTAAACATGCTGTTACCCCCATAATGTACATCCGTGAAGATGCGTCTTTATACAATTTTAATGATGCCTTTGTTGAAATGATGGGATATAATAGAAGCGAGCTTTTAGGCTTGAAAGTATTTGATTTAGACCCAGATTTCAGTCCAAATATTTGGCCTCCTCATTGGAATGAATTGAAAACAAAAGGAAAATTATCCTTTATTACTAAGAAAAAGAAAAAAGATGGTTCTATCATCGATGTAGAAGTGAATGCTAATTTGATAAATTATGGTTCAATAGAGTTGAACTGTGCTTTTGTAACTGATATTACAGAAAAAAAACAAATTGAGCAACAGATTAAGCGGAGTAATCAGCGATACGAATTTGCAACATTGGCAACATCAGACGTGGTTTGGGAAACTGATATTATTGCAAATACACTTTATTTAAGTAACAATTTTACAAACATTTATGGACATCCAATTAAAGAGGTGGAGGAATTGGCTAATAATGTATGGACGCACAATGTTCATCCTGATGACATCAAAAGAGTTCTCGACACCGAGAAAAAAGTGATTACAGAGAATGGAGACAAATGGGTTGAAGAATATAGGTTTAGAAAAGCTGATGGTAATTATGCCATCGTTTTAGATAGAGGATTTACCATTAAAGACGAGTATGGCAACATTACAGGGATGATTGGATCGATGCAAGACATCACTGAGCGAAAAAAGATTGAGGAGGAACTTAAAAGAAGCTATCTGCGATACGAATATGCCACACTTGCCACATCGGATGTTGTTTGGGAGACTGACTTAATAAATGGTACTTTATACTTGAGCAATAATTTCACAACTATTTACGGGTATCCATTAAATGGACTCCAGAGCATAGAAAATAGTGTATGGAGACAAAATGTTCACCCCGACGACTTGCAATTAATTCAGGACTCTGAGAAAAAAGTAATTGACGAAATTGGTGACAAGTGGGAGGGAGAATACAGATTTAGAAGAGCAGATGGTAGTTACGCATTTGTTTTAGACAGAAGTTTTGTTGTGAAAGATGAGCATGGCACCATAACGGGTGTAATAGGCTCCATGCAAGACATTACAGAAAAGAAAAAAATTGAAAAAGAACTTACCAGAAGTAATACTAGGTTTGAATACGCCACTCTTGCCACCTCTGATGTGATTTGGGAATCTGATTTTATTGAAAACACCTACTATTCTAGTAAAAGTTTTACAGAGCTATTCGGACATAAGTCGGGTATATATCAAAACATTGATGACAATGAATGGACAAAGAATGTTCATCCTGACGACTTGAAAAAAGTTTTGAAGAAAAGTAGTGACTCAGTTGCCAATGGTGCAATTGCCTGGAGAAATGAATACCGTTTTAGAAAAGCTAATGGAGAATATGCAGACATTCTGGATAGGGTTTTTGTGGTACGTGATCAATATGGAAAACCATTAAAACTGATAGGTGCATTGCATGATGTTACAGAGAGAAAACAACGCGAAGAACGACTACAGCTTATAGAAACAGTAATAACCAATACTACAGATGCAATCATCATAAGAGATGCAAAACGTTTAAATTCTGGTGGGCTACCTGTTCTCTATACCAATAATGCCTTTTCACAAATGACTGGCTATACTTATGAAGAAGTAAAAGGAAGAACCCTAAAAGTGTTGAACGGCCCATTAACTAGTAGAGATGAAAGAGATTTGCTTAGAAATGCAATAAATAATTTTGTGCCTGGCAAAATAGAAATGATTCAATATAAAAAAGATGGCACACCTTATTGGGCAAGTATATCAGTTTTTCCTGTTGCTAACGATTTGGGAGAGTTCACACATTGGGTTTCTATTCAGAGAGATATTACAACTGGAAAAAAAGCACAGGAAGAAAGAGAACATTTGCTGAATGAATTAATAATTAATAACAAAGAGCTCAAACAATTTGGATACATCACCACGCACAATCTGCGTGCACCACTCACAAACCTAATTGCCATTTGCAGGTTGCTTAATAATACTACTATAGAGGATGCTAGAACCAAGCGTTTGATTGAAGGATTTCAACAATCTACCCTTCAACTAAATGACACGCTGAATGACCTGATAGAGATATTAATTATTAAAGAAAAACGCAACTTGCCAACTATAGAGTTAGGATTTCAAGAAATGCTTACTAGAGTAATGGATTCTATTTCTAGTAATTTAAGTAGTGTAGAGGCAACTATCAATTCAGATTTTTCGGAAGTACCGAATGTTCAGTTTAGTAATGTTTATTTGGAGAGTATATTTTTAAATCTACTAACCAATGCCATAAAATATGCCCATCCAGAAAGAAAGCCTATTATAAATGTATTGACAAAAAGAAATGAGAATGGAACCATAAAACTTACTTTTTCAGACAATGGAATTGGGATGAATATGGAAAGGGTGAAAGATAGAATTTTTGGCTTATACCAACGGTTTCATAGCAATTCCGATAGCAAAGGAATTGGTTTATACCTTATTCATTCTCAAATAACAGCCTTGGGAGGAAGCATCGAGGTGGAAAGCGAAGAAAATGTGGGTACTACTTTTACGATAACTTTTAAGTAATAAAGTCATTGGCATCTGTCATTCACAGGTGCCAATGCTAACCTCACACATACCAAATATGTCTTCACACATACCATATATGTCTTCACGCTTACCATATATGTCTTCACACATACCATATATATCTTCACGCTTACCATATATGTCTTCACACATACCATATATGTATTCACACATACCATATATGTATTCACACATACCAAATATGTCTTCACACATACCATATATATCTTCACACATACCAAATATGTCTTTACACATACCAAATATGTCTTCACACATACCAAATATGCCTTCACGCTTACCAAACATGTCTTCACACCTAAGTAGCATTGCCTTGAACCCTCAATAAATATCTCTCAAAAACCGAAAACCAACCCAAAACTCCCCTTCTTTCATTCATTATAATAAAAAACAGCGTTTCCTCCCCACTTTTTACCACCAATTAATTGACAATCCACCTTTAACGCCAACTTTTATTTCACATCAAAAGGGTGCAGTTGTTAATAAGGTAGCCATATACTAACATTAATTCACGGTTATCCACAGGTAATCAACAAAAAATATTTACCAGATTTAATCTAAATGGGCTATAATCTAATACTGCAAAGCTTTTTAGCCTAAAAGTGTATGTGGATAATAAAAAGAGCTGATTTAGGACTTACTAGTGGGAAAATGTGTTCTTTTGTGTCATAATGTGTTATTTTTACCATCAAATTATCTAAAATGATGAATTTTCATGGTGAATATGAGGCAACAATAGATGCGAAAGGTCGCTTCTTGTTGCCTGGTGCCCTGAAAAAACAGTTAGATGAAGGTGAAACAAAGTTTATGTTGGCAAGAGGATTCGAAAGATGTATTACCCTTTACCCAATGAAAACATGGAACGGAATAATGGAAAGATTTAGTAAGCTAAATCAATTTGACCCCAAGGTTAGGCAATTTACCCGTCAGTTTTTGGGAGGAGCCACAGAAATAGAATTAGACTCTGCAGGAAGAATGTTGATGCCAGCTTCTTTTAAGGAGTATGGAACACTAGGAAAAGATGTAATTATTGCCGCAGTATTAGACAAGTTTGAAATATGGGATGCTGTGAAATATAAAAAGCTCTTTGAAGAAGTTTCTCCTAATGAGTTTAGCAATCTAGCGCAAGAAGTAATGGTAGGGTTTTAATAAAAAAGATAGATCATTAATATATTTTCAAATTGAATGAAACAAAGCTTATGAGAAAAGAGGAAAATCATTCAATAGATAGTGTTATTGGTTCCGATTATCATGTTCCAGTTTTATATGAAGAGGTACTTGAGGGATTGAATATTAAGCCTGATGGAATATATGTCGATTGCACTTTTGGAGGTGGTGGTCATAGTAAAGGGATTTTAGAAAGACTCGGTAAAAAAGGAAGGCTGATTGCTTTCGATCAGGATGCAGATGCTATTAATAATCTCCCAAAAGATGAGCGGATAACATTTGTTCCCGAAAACTTTCGCCACTTGCAACGCTTTCTTCGTTTACATAAAGTGACAAAAGTGGATGGATTGCTGGCAGATTTAGGCGTGAGTAGTCACCAGTTTGATGAAGGTGATCGTGGTTTTTCTATACGCTTTGATGGACCAATGGATATGCGGATGGATAACAGGCAGATACTTACCGCAGAAAACGTTATTGCTAATTACTCGGAAAGTGAATTGCATAAGTTGTTTGAAAAATATGGGGAAGTAAGTAACTCTAAAACATTGGCAAAACACATTGTTGATGCACGGAAGCAAGCTCAGGTTAAAACCATCCTCCAATTTAAAACAATGATTGGAGCAGTTATTAAAGGGAATCCTAATAAATATCTGGCGCAAGTGTTTCAGGCATTAAGAATTGAAGTGAATGCCGAAATGGACGTATTGAAAGAGATGCTTTTGCAACTGAACGAAGTGGTGAAACCAGAGGGAAGAGCGGCAATCATCACCTTTCACTCACTGGAAGATCGGTTGGTGAAACAGTTTTTTAAGACTGGAAAATTTGAAGAAGAAGTGTATGACAATCCATTTGTTCAGTTTGAAAAAGAACAAATCTGGAAATTGGTTAATAAAAAACCAATTCTAGCCACAGATGCTGAACTGAAACAGAACAGAAGAAGCCGAAGTGCTAAACTTAGGGTTGCTGAAAGAATGTAAGCAAGTGGTAAGTGGTGAGTTTGAAGTTGAGTGAATAAATAATAAAGGAAACTAATGGCAGAGGAAGTAAAAGGAACTACAAAGGGAAGCACTAAAACTAGCAAGCTAAAAGGGCTAGGGGAGCTTTTGTCTGGTGGTAAATGGATAACCCAAAACCTGAACTTCTTTTTGTTTTTAACAGGGCTTGCAGTTTTGTACATTGCTAATGGACACATGGCCGATAAAACAATTCGGAACATAAACAAAACACAACAAGAGATTAAAGATTTGCAATTTGAATACAAGACAGTAAAGAGTGAAGTGATGTACAAAAGCGAGGAGGCACAGGTAGAAAAAGCAGCTGAACCATTGGGACTGAAGATTACTAAAGATGTACCCGTGAGGTTGCAACCCGAAGAAAGGAAGTAGTTCGTTGTAAGTTTTAGGTTATACGTTAAAATAAGAAACGTACGGTCTAAGACACAAATCTACAACGAAAAACGTAGCACTTAAAACGTATAAAAAGAAGAATGGAAGTTAAAAAAGACATATTATGGAGAGTATATCTCAGCTACCTGCTAATAGTGGGTATATGTCTTTTCATATTTGGCAAAGCAGTTTACATCCAACAGTTTCAAGGACATTATTGGAGAAGTATGAGCGACAGCCTTCACCAAAAAATTGAAGAAGTAGATCCTGAAAGAGGTACCATCTATAGCGAAGATGGCAAAATGCTGAGTACTAGCATTCCTCAATTTGATATATATATAGACTTTGCGGCAGATGGATTAAGAGAAAAAAGTGGTGTTCGGTTTAGAGACAATCTTGATAGCCTTAGTTATCGTTTGGCTAATTTATTTAAAGACAATACCGATGGCGAGTATAAAAGAATGTTGCTTCACGGGTACAAAACAAAAGATAGATATTTCTTATTAAAAAAGAATATCTCCTATCGTCAGTATCAGGAGCTAAAAACTTTTCCGCTTGTCCGTTTGGGAAGAAATAAGAGTGGCTTTATTGCTAGTTTAAAAACCATCCGACTAAATCCTTACAAGATGTTTGCCTACAGAACCATTGGTTTGGATAGAGATTCATCTAAAGTAGGTTTAGAGCGCACTTACGATACTTTATTGAAAGGTGTAAGTGGCAGAAGATTGGTTCGTTACATTGCTGGAGGTGTGAGTGTACCCGTTGAAGATTATGAAATTGAGCCTAAAAATGGAAAAGACATCGTGACCACTTTGGATGTGTTTATTCAGGAAGTAGCCGAAAATGCACTCCTTAAAATGATGACTAAAAACGAAGCAGAACATGGTTGTGCGATTGTTTTGGAAACAAAAACAGGCAAAATTAGAGCGATGGCTAATTTGGGCAGAAGACCAGATGGCTCTTATGCAGAGGATTTTAACTATGCAATTAGTCCTTCAGAACCTGGTTCAACTTTTAAGTTGGCAACCATGATGAGCTTATTAGAAGATAAGAAAATCAATCTGGAAAGTCAAGTCAATTTGAATGGTGGCGTTTGGCAAATCAACGGACAAACTGTTTATGATTCCGAAAAACACGGAAGAATGTTGGTAACTGCCAAACAGGCTTTTGAATTGAGTAGCAATGTGGGGTTGGCAAAAATGGCTTATGCTGGTTATGCTCGAACCCCAAATCAGTTCATCAACCATCTTCACCTAATGAAACTCGATACACTAACAGGTATTGATATTACTGGCGAACGAGGTTCGATTATTCATAAGCCAGGAAGTAGATTTTGGAATGCGAATAGTTTGCCATGGATGGCTTTTGGTTATAACATAGAAGTAACGCCTTTGCAAACAGCTACCTTGTATAATGCAGTGGCTAATAACGGCAAAATGATGCGTCCTTTTCTATTAAGTGCTGTTAAATATGAAGGTGAAGTAATCGATGCCAGATCTCCATTCACAACGGTTGAACAGCTATGCACAGAGGAAACAATTAAACAGCTTCATGCTTGTTTAGAAGGTGTTTGTACAGAAGGAACAGCCGCCGAATTGTTTAAAAACAACGCTTACAAAGTGGCAGGAAAAACTGGTACTGCTTTGGTGGCTAATGGAAGTAAGGGCTATGAGGATATGATTTATCAAAGCTCTTTTGCAGGCTATTTTCCTGCCGAAGACCCACAGTTTACCTGTGTGGTGGTCATTAAAAACAAGCCTCATGCCGTTGAATTTTATGGGGCAAGGGTTGCTGGTCCAGTGTTTAAGGAAATATCAGACAGACTGTACACCACTTATGTTCGCCAGATTAACTATGCGCCTCCTACTGTTAAAAATGATAGTAGCAACTTTCAATATGATGGGCTGAAACAAGACTTAACCCAAGTGTTGAACACTGTAAAGATTCCTTACCGTGATGATGGAAAAAATGTGGAGGAACTAGTAAACATGAGTGGCAATAAATATAGTACCACACTAAACGAAAAGATGATGGCTAGCAGTTTTATGCCTTCATTGAGAGGATTAGGGTTAAAAGATGCAGTTGTGTTGTGTGAGGGGATGGGATTGAAGGTAAATGTAAAAGGAAAAGGAAGGGTGGTTGCACAATCTATTTCGGCTGGGCAATCTGTTGGTCATGGGCAACTTTTAAATATTGAATTAAACTAACATGCAAACACTACAAGACATACTATATAAAGTGCGCTTGAAACAAGTGATAGGCAATACCAATGTTGCGGTAAAATCTATTGCTATCGATAGCCGTAAGGTTGTTGAAGGTTGTGTGTTTGTGGCTATAAATGGAGTACACAGTGATGGGCATTTATTCATCAATCAATCAATCGCTTCTGGTGCGGTAGCAATTGTTTGCGAGGTAATTCCTTCTGCAATAAAAGAAGGAATTACTTACATAGAAGTGAAGGATTCTAGTGAAGCTGTTGCCCTGATGGCGCATCAGTTTTATGGAGAACCTTCTAGGAAAATAAAGTTAGTAGGGGTTACGGGTACTAATGGCAAGACAACCATCGCAACTGTGTTATTTAAACTCTTTACCAAAATGGGTTATACCTGTGGATTGGTAAGCACTATTCAAAACATAATAGGCAATGAAATAATTCCTGCCACACATACTACACCTGATGCAGTTAGTTTGAATGCATTGTTGAGTTTGATGGTTGATAAGGATTGCACACACGTTTTTATGGAATGTAGCAGTCATGCCATTCATCAAAATAGGATTGCAGGTTTGCATTTTGCGGGTGGATTATTTAGCAATATCACACACGACCATCTGGATTATCACAAAACCTTCGATGAATACATATACGTGAAGAAGAAATTCTTTGACGATTTACCATCTACGGCTTTTGCCATCACTAATTCGGACGATAAGCGTGGAATGGTGATGTTGCAGAATACGCTTGCTAAAAAATATACTTACAGCCTAAAAACAATGGCTGACTTTAAAGGCAAAATCCTTGATAATGCCTTGACTGGTTTGCAAATGTTAGTCAATGACATCGAAGTACATTTTAGGTTAATAGGCGAATTTAATGCCTACAACCTTTTAGCAGTATATGGTGCGGCCGTTTGTTTGGAGGTAGATAAACTTCAAGTATTAACTACTTTGAGTATGCTTACTGGTGCTGAAGGTCGTTTCGATTATGTGATTAGTAAATCAAGAATAATCGGCATTGTAGATTATGCTCATACGCCTGATGCTTTAGAAAACGTGTTGAGTACCATCAAAAAATTGAGAAAAGGATACGAACAAGTAATTACAGTTGTGGGCTGTGGTGGTGATAGGGATAAAACAAAAAGACCAATCATGGCACAGACGGCTTGCAACTTGAGCAACAAGGTTATCCTTACAAGCGATAACCCAAGAAGCGAAGAGATTGCAGACATCTTGAAGGATATGGAAACAGGTTTGGATAGTGCTGCTAAAAGAAAATACCTAGTCATTGCCGATAGAAAGGAGGCCATTAAAACGGCGGTAAGCTTGGCAAATGAGGACGACATCATTTTGGTGGCAGGAAAAGGGCACGAGAAATATCAGGACATCAAGGGCACAAAATTCCCTTTTGATGACAAGGAGATTTTGCGGGAGGTTTTTGAATTATTAGACAAATAATTATTTTAAATTCTGAGTTTTAAATTTTGAATTATTTAGAGCGAGAAACTTTTAAGAATATGAGCTATAATTTAAAATTCAAAATTTAAAATTAATAATAACAACAAAAGGATGCTGTATTACTTTTTTATCTGGTTAAAACAAAATTTCCACGTGGCTGGTCTTGGGGTGTTTCAATATATCACCTTTAGGGCGGCTTTGGCAATTGTTTTATCCTTAATTATCACCACGGTTTTTGGCAAACAGGTGATTCTTTATCTGCAAAAAAAACAGATAGGAGAAAGTGTGCGTGAACTTGGCTTGGCTGGTGAGAATTTAAAAAAAGGAACGCCAACAATGGGGGGCATCATCATTTTGATGGGCATTTTAATTCCCACTTTATTGTTTGCCAATCTACATAAAACCTACATACGCCTGATGATTCTTACTACTGTTTGGTTGGGCATTATTGGTTTTATTGATGACTATCTAAAAATTTCGGCTAAGAAGAAGGCATTGGCTAGTGGTGGTTCTTACAAGAAAAAAGATAGCGATGGCTTGGCAGGAAATTTTAAAATATTTGGACAAATAGGGCTTGGAATCATCATTGGCAGTACCCTCTATTTTGCTAAAAGTGTGGAAGTGCAACGCGAAATTTATTCTCCACAACATGTAATAGCAGATTCTGTTTTGAGAAAAGGAGAAAAGCTTTTGGGTGATACAATTAAGGTTTTTGATGGAAAAGTACACCACTTTGCAAGGGTTAGAACGCCAATTACAACCATCCCTTTTGTAAAAAATCATGAGTTCAATTATAGTAAACTGATTAGTTGGATTGCGCCAGGTGCAGAACAGTTTACGTGGCTAATATACATTCTGGCAGTCACGTTTATCATCACGGCCGTATCTAATGGCGCCAATTTAACGGATGGTTTGGATGGTTTGGCAGCAGGCGTGAGTGCATTGATAGGCATCTGTTTGGGCGTATTTGTGTACGTTAGTAGCAATGTACGTTTTGCCGAATACCTCAACATTATGTACATCCCTAACTCTGCCGAACTAAGCATTTTTGTGGGAGCTTTTGTGGGGGCTTGCATCGGTTTTTTATGGTATAATACTTTTCCTGCACAAGTTTTCATGGGCGATACTGGCAGTCTTGCCCTAGGAGGAATTATTGCTTCGCTAGCCATCATCATCAGAAAAGAATTATTAATACCCATCTTTTGCTGCATCTTCTTAGTTGAGAATTTAAGTGTGGTTATTCAGGTAAGTTATTTTAAATACACCAAGAAAAAATATGGTGAAGGAAGACGGATTTTCTTGATGAGCCCTTTGCATCATCACTATCAGAAAAAAGGATTTCATGAAAGTAAAATAGCCATGAGGTTTTGGATTGTAACGTTGATATGTGTGGTTTTATCCATCATAACGCTCAAGATTAGGTAATGGAAGGACATTTACTTGATGAAGAAAACAGTTTTCTTCATCAAGTAATTGAAAAAAGTCATCAATAAAATGATTTTATTGATGGAGAAAATGAAATTCTTGATGAAGATAACCATTTTATTGATGAAGAAAACGACTTTCTTGATGAAGAAAATCGCTTTCTTGATGAAGAAAATGAATTACTTGATAAAGAAAATGACTTTATTGATAAAGAAAATAGGATTTCTCAGTGCCTCTGTGGCAATAGAAATCCCACGAAGTGGAAAATAATAGTTGCCACAGAGGCACTGAGAAACAGAAAGGAGAAAAAAGAAGAGGATATGGAAGAAAAGAAAATACTAGACGAGAAAGATGTGGGGGCTGCTTCCAACTCCCCTTTAGGGGCTGGGGGTGATGTGGGGGCTCATCGGATGGTTGTGCTTGGCGGTGGAGAAAGCGGTGTGGGCGCGGCTTTGCTAGGAAAGAAAAATGGGTACACTGTTTTTTTGAGCGATGGAGGTCTTTTAAAGGAGGGATACAAACAGGAATTAATTGCTAATGGGATTGATTTTGAAGAAGGCGGTCATACTGAAGAAAAGATTCTGTTGGCTGATGAAATCATAAAAAGCCCTGGCATTCCCGAAAAGAATGAACTGGTAAAAAAGATTAGGGCGAAAGGGATTAAAGTAATTGGCGAAATAGAATTGGCCTATCGGTTTAAAGGAGATTCCAAGATTGTAGCCATTACAGGTAGCAACGGAAAAAGCACCACCACTAGTTTAATCTATCATATATGCAAAAAAGCTGGATTGGATTGTGCGTTGGTAGGCAACATTGGTTACTCGTTTGCAAAACAGGTGGCAGAAGATCCTAAAGCTTTGTATGTGGCAGAAATTAGTTCTTTTCAATTGGATGATATAGTGACGTTCAGACCCAATGTGGCTGTTTTATTAAACATCACCGAGGATCATTTGGATAGATACGATTATAAATATGAGAATTATATCAACAGTAAATTTAGAATAATCGAAAATCAACTGGAAGAAGATTATTTCATTTACTGCGATGATGACGATGTGATAGTAAACAAATTAAATACACTAACGATAAATACAAACAACCTCCCATTCTCAATGAAGCATGAAATAAAAAAAGGCGGACAACTTAAGGGCGATCAAGTGATGCTCCGCATTCAAGAAGAACGCGTAAGCATGAGTATTCATGATTTCGCCATTAAAGGAAAACACAACGTTTATAACACCATGGCAGCAGGAATAGCAGCATGCACACTCGGCATCCGTAAGGATATGATTAGAGAATCAGTTGGCGATTTTCAGGGGTTGGAACATCGTGCTGAACATGTGGCAAAAGTGCGTGGCGTGGAATTTATTAATGATAGCAAAGCAACCAATGTGAACAGCACTTGGTATGCCTTGGAAAACATTGAGCAGCAAGTGGTGCTTATTCTTGGTGGTCAAGACAAAGGAAACGATTACAGCATTCTAGATGAATTGGTTATACAAAAAGTGAAAGCAATTGTGTGTTTGGGTAAGGATAATAGCAAGATTGTTAGCCATTTTAAAAACTTAGTTCCTGCCATCAGAGAAACTAGCGACATGGAAACTTGCGTTAAAACATGCTTTAAGATGGCAACGAAGGGAGACGTTGTTTTGCTTAGCCCAGCATGTGCCAGCTTCGACTTGTTTAAAAACTTCGACCAAAGAGGGAAGTTGTTTAAGGAAGCAGTTAGAGAGTTATAATTATTTTGAATTTTAAATTTTGAATTTTGAGGAGAAGAGCAAATAAGCGATGGAGGCAATAATTTAAAATTTAAAACACAAAATTTAAAACAACAAAAAAATGAACGATACTTTATTCTCACAGATGCCTTCAATTGAGGGAATGCGCAGCCAACTGGCACTGCGTACGCGTGGTGATAAGTTTATCTGGGGCATCGTGGTGTTGCTGGCACTCATTTCAGTATTGGTAGTTTACAGTGCAACAGGTTCATTGGCTTACAAAGTAAATAAAGGCAACAATGAAGTCTATTTGTTTAAGCAGCTAGCTTTCATGATTATTGGGCTTACGATTATCTTTTTCCTCCATCGAATTAATTATATACTTTTTAGTAGGGTGGCCTTTATATTTTTCCTAACTGCCATTCCTTTTTTGATTTATACCTTGTTTTTTGGTGCTAAAATTAATGAGGGAAGCCGCTGGATTAAAGTACCCATCATTAACCTAACTATTCAAACAAGTGACTATGCTAGGCTTGCCCTATTTATGTACATTTCGAGGGTGATGAGTAAAAAGCAGGAAGTTATCAAGGATTTCAAGGAAGGCTTTTTGCCAGTAATTATTCCGGTTGCTATTGTTTGTGTGCTGATTATGCCCGCAAATTTATCGACAGCATTGCTTACAGGAGCTACCTCATTATTGCTAATGTTTATAGGACGTATTCATATAAAGCATATTCTGTTAACCATATTAATTGCAGCAATACCCATTGGCTTATTGATTTCTGTGGCAGTATTGACACATAAAAACAAGACTGACACAGAATTAGTAAAGGAAGATACTAAGATTGAAAAGAAAGGTGGGTTGATGGTGCGTGCTTCTACTTGGATTAAACGGGTACAAGATTTCGTTTACGCAAACAATGAGGATGTGCCCTATCAGGTGCAGCAATCTAAAATAGCCATTGCAAATGGTGGAATATTAATGGGGCTTGGTCCAGGAAACAGTAGGCAACGAAATTTTTTGCCTCACTGTTATTCGGATTTTATTTATGCTATCATTATTGAAGAGTATGGTCTTTTGGGAGGTGCATTCATCATGTTTGTTTATCTGCTCTTTCTGTTTCGAGGTATTAGAATTTTCAAGCGATGTCCGTATGCTTTTGGGGCATTTTTAGCATTGGGATTAAGTTTCACTTTAGTGATTCAGGCTTTGGCAAACATGGCAGTGTCGGTAAACATTGTTCCAGTAACGGGGGTAACGCTTCCGTTAGTAAGCATGGGTGGTAGTTCGTTTTTGTTTACCTGTATTTCCATCGGTATCATTTTGAGTGTTGCAAGAAATGTAGAAATAACGGAAGGGAAAATAGAACCCGAAAGTGTATTGATGGATAAGGAAAATGTTCAAACACCAGAAGCACAAGTTGCTGGTGGCAATGTTTTAAAAACACCAGCAAAGGCGTAAATAAGTAAGTAATGAGTTCATCTACCTTCATACAAGAACAAAGGACTTCTAGTAAGAAGTTCAATCAGCAAAGAATTATTATTGCTGGTGGAGGAACTGGTGGACATATTTTTCCTGCCATTGCCATTGCTAATGCGCTAAAAGCAATCAGTAATGATACTGAAATACTATTTGTAGGGGCGTTAGGTAAAATGGAGATGGAGAAAGTACCCGAAGCTGGTTATCAAATTAAGGGAATAACCATTTCGGGTTTTAATAGAAGTTCTTTGATAAAAAATATATGGCTTCCTTTTAAGTTAATTAAAAGCTTCTTTGAGGTTAGAAAAATCTTTAAAGAGTTTCATCCTACTGCTGTAATTGGCGTTGGAGGATATTCCACTTTTCCTGTTTTAAAGTTTGCCCAAAGTGAAAACATACCCTCTTTTATTCACGAAAGCAACTCATTTGCCGGAAAGAGTAATATTCTTTTAGGCAAAAAGGCTACTAAAGTTTTTGTGGCAACTGAAGGAATGGAGAAGTTTTTTCCGAGTAATAAAATTCAAATTACTGGCAATCCTGTAAGAACTGCCATTGCTAATTCTACTGTTTTGCAAGAAGATGCTTTGGCCTATTTTGGATTGAAAAAGGAAAAGAAAACGGTTTTAATTGTAGGAGGAAGCCTAGGTGCAAGAAGCATTAACAATGCTATTTACGATTCGATTGATAAACTGGAAGAAGCTGGTTTGCAGTTGATATGGCAAACTGGAAAGTCGAATGCTGATAAATACAAAAAGATTGCAAAAGGAAAAGAAAGTGTTTGGATAAATGAGTTTATCAAACAAATGGAACAGGCTTATGCCGCCGCCGATATTGTAATTAGCCGTGCAGGTGCAATGGCGGTTACAGAATTGTGTGTGGTGGGCAAACCTTCCATTTTTGTTCCGTATCCATTCGCTGCCGAAGATCATCAAACGGCAAATGCCATGGCTTTGGTAAACAAGAAGGCGGCCTTATTGGTGGCAGATAGCGAGGTAAACGAGAAATTGGCAGATGCGGTTATTGCCTTGGCAAAAGATGATTTATTCTTGAATGAACTAAAAACAAACATTAGTTTATTGGCCGTAAAAAATGCAGACGAAGTGATAGCAAGAGAAATATTAACCCCCATCCCCTAAAGCGGGGTATGAAAGGTGGTGGAAAAAGTAGTTCTTTAAAATAATTGGTTGATTAAACAGGAAGGTTTAGCCACGAAACTGATACGTTTTGCAACGGAACTGAAAGGTTTGGTGACTAAACGTAAAGGTTTAATGACGGAACGTATCCATTTAGCGACGAAACATAAAGGTTTTGCCGCTAAACAGATACGTTTAATGACGTAACAGACCCGTTATGTGACTAAACAGACCCGTTTAGTCGTAAAACAGGTCTGTCTGTTGAGAGAATTGAGTGAGTAGGGATTGAATCGTATCAGCTAAAAAAGAAAGAGCAATTGTATAGGATTCAATACAGCAAAGGATTTTAGGCATTTATTAAGAAAAGAAAGAATAATAATGAGTGATAATAGTAAAAATATTGGCAGTTTACTTAACACCCCTTTAGGGGACGGGGGCGGAGTTGGAGTCTCTAATTCCCCTTTAGGGGTTAGGGGTGTTAGTGTCTATTTCATCGGTATCGGCGGAATAGGCATGAGTGCCCTTGCTAGATATTTTCATTCAAAAAATTATAAGGTATCTGGTTACGATAAAACATCAACGGAACTAACACGTACTTTGGAAGCTAGTGGCATTGCCATTCATTATGAAGAAAACTTGGACTTAATTCCAAAAGATGCCAAGGTGATTGTGTACACTCCTGCCATTCCTGCCCAACATGCTGAATTGGTTTATTATCAGCAAAATGGCTATAAGGTGGTGAAACGTAGCGACATTTTGCAGTGGATTACCGAGAGTTCTTTTAATATATGTGTGGCTGGCACACACGGAAAAACAACCACTACCACCATGACGGGGCATATCCTTAGGCATAGTGGCTATGGTTGTAATGCTTTTTTGGGAGGCATTGCTGCAAACTATAAAACTAACTTTTGGAGCGATGACAACAATGTGGTTGTGGTAGAAGCGGATGAATATGACAGAAGCTTTTTGAAATTGACGCCCGATGTTGCCATCATAACAGCAATGGATGCCGACCATTTGGATATTTATGGTACGCCTGAAGAATTTGGAAATGCCTTTATTCAATTTTCTGAAAAGATAAAAGAAGGTGGTTGTTTGATAAGCAAATATGGCTTGGAAAGAGATGGAGAATTTGCAGTAAGCAATCATCTCACTTATAGTTTCAATGATGAAAGGGCCACTGTTCATGCAAAAGACATCAAGGTTATTAATGGTTCGTACTTGTTTGATGTGGTGTATAAAGACGAAACAATCAGCAATATCACGTTGCACATGGGCGGTTTGCACAACATTGAAAATGCAGTGGCTGCAATAGGCGTTGCGAAGTATTTGAAGATTGAGGATGAGAAAATAAAGGCGGCAGTTGCTGATTTTAAAGGCGTAAAAAGAAGGTTTGAATACATTGTAAAGACAGAAAAGAATGTATTGATTGACGATTACGCACATCATCCAGAAGAGTTGAGGGCGTTGATAAGTGGCATCAGAAGTTTGTATGGAGATAAGAAGTTGACGTTGATTTTTCAGCCACATCTCTATTCCAGAACAAATGATCAGGCCAACGAATTTGGTGTAAGTCTGAGTATGGCAGATGAGGTGGTTTTGTTACCCATTTATCCTGCAAGAGAATTGCCTATACCGGGCGTTACTAGCGAAATGTTATTGGATAAAATGACAATTACCAATAAGAAGGTGCTGGATAAACAGGAAATGATTGACTGGGTGAGGGATACTAAACCAGAACTGGTGGTGATGGCTGGTGCAGGAAATATTGATGTGCTGGTGGAAGAAGTAGCGACAGTTATTAGTGAACAGTAATTAGTTGGGAGCAATTATCTCCCTTTAGGGTAAGGGGTAAATCATTTTATCATAATTAAGTTGAACTGGAAAAAGAAAATAGTGCAAGTTTCATGGCTGCTTTTAGGAGTAGGCACTATCGTATTGTTCGGTGCGGCGATGATTAAGAAAAACAATAAAACATGTGCTGACCTAAAAATTGAGATTACTGGAGCAGAAGAACATTTGTTTATTGATGAGAAAGATGTGAAGGAGTTAATTACTAAAAATGCTGACTTAGCAGATAAGAAAGTTAATGAGATAGATTTAAAAGGAATAGAAACAGAGCTGGAAAAAACAGCTTGGGTAAAAAATGCTGAATTGTTCTTTGATAATAAACAAGTGCTTCAAGTGAAAATTGAGGAGAGACAACCCATTGCTCGTGTTTTTACGATGCAAGGAAGTTCTTTTTACTTAGATAGTGCTGGCATTCGGCTTCCACTAAGTGATAAAATGAGTGCTAGAGTAACGATGTTTACCAATTTTCCTAATGATAAATTGGTAATGGCATCATCGGATAGTGCTTTACTTAATGGAATTGTTAAGTTGGGCAACTACATTTCGGCAGAT
The DNA here is from genome assembly GCA_947447825.1 of Chitinophagaceae bacterium. GTDB lineage: Bacteria > Bacteroidota > Bacteroidia > Chitinophagales > Chitinophagaceae > Parasediminibacterium. The sequence goes on from CANFLL010000018.1 coordinate 22,036, forward strand.
AGTTTTTGGAGAGCCCAGATAGAACAAGTGGCAATAACCCCACAAGGAACTTTTGAAATGATTCCAACCGTTGGAGATCAAACAATTCTATTTGGAAATGCGGACAACATGGAGGACAAGTTTTTAAATCTGTACACATTCTACAATAAAGCGTGGTTGCAGTATGGCATGAATTCTTACGAAAAGTTAGATGTTCGATTTAAAAACCAAGTGGTAGCTGTGAAAAAAGGTGCTTCGATTGTGTCAGATTCAACTAGGGCAAATGCAGCCATCAAGGCATTAATGACAGGAAGCTTAGTTGTAGTGTCAGATTCCTTAACGAATGTGTTAGCACCTAAAAAAGACACAATTTTGAGCAAAAAATTGCTAAAAAACGACAAACAAAAAAATATTTTGGAAACAAAGTATGGTTTACATAATAAAAAGGCAAATAATACGTTTTCAATAGAGGGGAAGTTGAATTTAAAAAAGAAAAAGGAACATTAAGCTTCTAAAATTTAGAAAAAGGACGGGATTATTTGTTAAAAAAAAGAGATAATTAAAAGTAAGTATATGAACATTAATGAATCGCCAATAATTGTAGGGTTGGATATTGGAACAACTAAAATTGCTGTTATCGCTGGTCGTAAAAATGAATACGGCAAATTAGAGATATTAGGATTTGGTCGTTCGGAAAGCAATGGTGTTCAACATGGGAAGGTGCTGAACATTGATCATGCAATAAAGGCAATTCATCAAGCACTCAAAAACTGTGCAGCCAGCAACACTGAACTAGAAATAGGGGAAGTATATGTGGGTATTGCTGGTCATCATATTAAGAGTATTCAAACAAGAGGAGATTTAGTTCGTCAGGATCCAGAAGTGGAAATAAGACGTACTGAAATTGAAACTTTAATCAATGACCAAAAGAAATCTTTTATTCCACCTGGGGATGAGATTATTGAAGTGATTCCTCAAGATTTCAAGGTTGATAATATTCCAAACATTAAAGATCCTATTGGATATATTGGTGTTAAAGTAGGTGCAAACTTCCATATAATTACTGGCGACAGAAACGCCATTAAAAATATTAAACGTGCAGTTGAAAGAAGTTCATTGACAACGAGAGATTTGGTGCTGCAACCATTGGCTAGTGCCAGTGCAGTAATGTCGGAAATGGACATGGAAGCAGGTGTGGCAATTTTAGATATTGGTGGTGGAACGAGTGACTTAGCCATTTTTCATGAAGGAATTTTAAAGCACACTGCCGTTATTCCTTATGGTGGAGAAAACATAACAAACGACATCAAAGTTGGATTGGGTGTAATGAAAGCACAAGCTGAAGCACTAAAAGTTCAGTTTGGTAGTGCCTTGGCTACAGAAGCAAATGCAAATGCCTTCATAACTATTCCTGGTTTAAGAGGAATGCCAGCCAAACAAATCAGTGTAAGGAATCTGGCAGAAATTATTCAGGCAAGAATGGAAGAAATTCTTGATTTTGTTTCTTTTGAATTAAAAAAAGTAGGACTAGATTCTCGTTCATTGAATGGAGGTTTAATCATTACTGGTGGAGGTTCTCAGTTGAAGCATTTAATTCAATTGAGTGAATATGTAACAGGATTGAATGCAAGAATTGGTTTCCCTAATGAACATTTGGCACCTAATCATCTAGAAGAATTAAAAGCCCCAATGTATTCTACCTGTATTGGTTTGATGCTGAAAGGATTTAATGACTATGACAATCAGGTTAAAAGATATTATGACGCTAACCCTCAGAAGTTTGAACTTAACAAAAAAACAAAAGAGGTTAAGGTAGAAGAACCAGTTGCCGAAGTGGAAGCACCTGTGGACACATTTGAACAGGAAGAACAAAAACAAAAGAAGTCGAAAGCTAAAGCGGCTTCCGAAACGCCAAGAGAACCCTTTTGGGATAAGTTCAAAGGGCGTTTAATTGACTTATTTAAAGAAGAAGACGATCACGTTATAAAATAAATAAACTTTTTAGCTGTAAGGCTAAACACCCCGAATTATTGAAAACAACATTTTTTTTAACAATGTAATCCCCCCGTACCATGATTCATTTCGATTTGCCCAAACAAAAATCATCCATCATCAAAGTTATTGGTGTTGGTGGTGGTGGTAGCAACGCAGTAAACTTCATGTTTAGTCAAACAGTAGAAGGCGTTGATTTCATCGTTTGCAATACAGATGCAAAGGCTCTTGAACAAAGTAAAGTCCCCAATAAAATTCAATTAGGCCCATACCTTACCCAAGGTTTAGGCGCAGGTGCTAACCCAGAAGTGGGTAAAAAAGCAACCGAAGAAAGTTTAGATGAGATTAGAAAAATTTTGGAAGTAAACACCAAAATGGCTTTCATCACTGTAGGAATGGGTGGTGGCACTGGCACTGGTGGTGCTCCTATCATAGCGCAAGTTTGTAAAGAACTGGGCATTCTAACAGTGGGTATTGTTACCACGCCTTTTAGTTTTGAAGGGCCTCGCCGTTTGTCAATGGCAGAGGAAGGTATCAATCAGTTGAAACCTAATGTAGACACATTGTTGGTTATCAGCAATGACAAACTACGTATGCAGTATGGCAATTTGAAAATGCGTGAAGCATTTGGAAAAGCTGATAATGTATTGGCAACGGCTGCAAAGTGTATTACCGACGTAATTAATAGCCGTGGACACATCATGGTAGATTTTGCCGATGTGTGTACCGTTATGAAAAATGGTGGAGTTGCTATTCTTGGCAAAGCAGAAGCAGAAGGTGAAAACAGAGCACAAGAAGCTATTGAAGAAGCATTGGCATCACCATTATTGAACGACAATGACATTAGAGGTGCTAAGTGGGTATTGATAAACATTCATTGTGCAGAAGGCGATGACGAATGCACCATGGACGAAATTGAGACTATCAACAATTATCTACGTATGCAAGCTGGCGAAAACACAGATGTAATTGTAGGTACTGGTTATGATAATTCATTAGGCAAAAAAATTGGTATCACACTAATTGCAACTGGTTTCGATTCGAAAGACCCATTTGCAAAACCAGTAGCGGCTAAAGTAGCTGTGCAAGAGCCTCAGAAAATAATGATGACTTTAGACGTGCAAAAAGAAGGTGTTCAGGCTGCAAAACAAGTGGCTGAAACCAAACCAGCACCTGTGGCTGAGTTTGACCCTTATGCACCAACTTTGCAAGTTGATTCTTTTAGCTCGAATCCATTTAGTAGTAGTGCTTATCCTTCTCAAAATAATTTTTCAGAAGTTGCACAGAATACTTCTTCAACAGATGATAGTGATGCACCACTTTATTTTGAATTGAGTACCAAGATTACACATGCTTTGGAAGAATTGGATAAGATTCAAGAAGAGAAAAAGTATGTAGAAAAAGAAGTTGATGAGTCATTGAAATTTGTTTTCTCCGAAGCGCCCGTTGAAAATAACACCGTGAATAGTAGTATGCCTACAAAGCCTGCTAATATTTATTCGGAGCTAAAGCCAACAAATACTTATCCATCTTTTAACAATACACCAAAGACTCCTACAAACTTTTCTGGCGAAGAGTTAAACGCTTTTAGGTATATCCAACCAGAAAAACAACCTGAACCCATTGCGCAACCAATTGCTGAAAACACTTATTTTCCAGAAGCAGTTCAGTCAGTAAATTCAAATGAGACTGATGCGGTAGATGAGATGGAAGAACAAAAGAGAAAGGCGCAAGAACGTTTGAATAAGTTGAGAAATTTGAGCTTCAACAAAGATGTTGACGGCAATGACGACTTTGAGACTGTTCCTGCATATATCCGCAAAAAGATGGAAGTTGATGGTAATGCTTTCACTTCAGCAGAAAGTTTCTACAGTAAATACACCGTAGATAAACAAGAAAACAAAACTGTTTTCTCTGCATTGAATTCTTTCTTAGATGGCAAAAAGCCTGATTAAAAATGTAAATAATACGTTTTAGGTAATAAGTCAGAAAAGAAAATGTATTGCGTTTCATTTTGCTCAATATATTCTGACTAAATTCTTGCTAAATACTTTTTCCTAATGATGATTTAGAGAACAATGCCTTGTGTGTTGTTCTCTTTTTTTATGCTGCTTTGTCTGAATTAAGATTTTTTAGGATTAAAGCGCTCAATTTTCAATATCGTTTAGTTATATACTTCACACGAAGAAATGCTTTAGCCTTTTTTGTTTTGGCTCTTCCATCTTCCTTTTCTTCCTTTAGAGGATTGCTAAAAAATAATTTTAAAATCCCAACCTTTTACATATTTGAAGGCGTAGTAGTTATTGTAACATTGTTTACCCAACAACTAATTTGCAGAAAACACCTTTAAATTTGAATTTATGAAAAAGTTTGCCACCATCTTAATTGCCAGTTTATTATTCTGTGTATTTACTAAAGCACAATATGTAAACATCCCCGACAGCAATTTTAGAAAATACCTTATCACCCAAATGCCTACTTGCTTTAATGCTTCCCTAAAACTAGATACTACTTGTAGTGGATTAGATACGCTTAAAGTTATCTCTTGTGGTAATATGAATATTACAGACCTGACTGGTGTATCTTATTTTATAAACCTAGATACCCTAAATTGTAATAATAACTTATTAACCACTATACCGCCAATAGCAAAAACTATTAAAGTATTGTTTGCCTCTTACAATCAGCTTACTAGTTTGCCATCGGCATTACCAGATTCGTTGCATGTGCTTCTTTGCAATAACAATAAGCTAAGTTCATTGCCTACTATCCCTACAGAGGTTAGCTATCTTTCTTGCGAGAATAACCAACTTACTTCCTTACCACAAATACCCGATGCAGTAGGATTATTTCTTTGCGAGAATAACCAGTTGACAAGTATTCCAAACATACCTAAGTCGATAGGCATATTTACGTGCGATCATAATCAACTAACCTTTTTGCCGCCATTCCCTGCAACAGATTCTACCAAAGGGCATAACTGCTACTTCTCTGCCACAGGCAATAAGAACCTTACTTGTTTGCCTAAGCTACCCAATAATTTTAGAACGGTACGCTTAGATAGTACAGGCATTAATTGTTTGCCAAATGCATTGGATAGTGCCACCATATCTCCTTTTGGTTTGCCTGTTTGTAGTGGAGCAAGCCCATGTTTTATAAGTTCTAACTATGTAAACATCCCCGATAGCAATTTTGCTAAATACTTAATTAAGCAATTTCCAAGTTGTTTGTACAAGGATACGTTAAATAAATTTTGGATGGATACTATTTGTAGTGGGGCGTTGCCAAAAGCCACCATTAATTGTAATGGTTTGAATATACACAGTATTAGTGGTGTGCAATATTTTACCAATTTATCTTCATTAAACTGTAGCAATAATCCTTTAGGAAGTTTGCCTACACTTAGCAATTCATTAACTGAGTTACTTTGTTCATCTGATTCTTTAACAGCATTGCCTACTTTGCCGACTTCGTTAAATTATCTCAATTGTCAAGTTAATAACTTGACTACACTTGGCACTTTGCCCAATAGTTTATTAGAAGTTAATTTTAGAATAAATAATATTTCAAACCTGCCATTACTTCCTACTAGCTTACTAATTTTAAGATGCGATGGTAATCCAATAAGTAGTTTACCTACTTTGCCTAATGGGTTAAAAGATTTGTACATTAACATAACAGATATTCATTGTTTACCTGTTTTGCCCGAAAGTTTAGCCAACTTAACCTTAGATACAAACATTACTCATTGCATGCCCAACCAAGTTGCTGGTTTAAATATAGTACAGTTTAATGTAAATGGTTCAGCTACAACTGGCATTGCGTTAGCTACTTGCAACCCTACCAATAATGCCAATCAGTGCAAGGCATACCCAACGGTGATGGGTAAAGTGTTTGGCGATGATAATAGCAATGGCATTAAGGATAGTGATGAAAAGTATATTCCTTTTGTGCAAGTAAAATTGAGTAATGGAGCAATTGTTTATACCGATAATGCAGGCCAATACACCATTTCTACCAGCGATACCGGTAGCTTTAGTTTATCGGTAATTGCACCGCCTAATTATAAGGTGTTGCCTACCAATACCAACTTTACTTTTTCGGATAATAGCTCTTTCCTTACCCTTTCGGATATAGCCTTACAGCCTACCGCTATTATTGATAGTTTGGCTATAAATATAGAAACTTGGAATGTGGCAGTGCCAGGGCGCAGTGTTGCCTATTCAATAGATTATAGAAATATGGGTACTAGCACAACAGGTGCTACTATCAGCTTTACTTACGATACAAGTAAACTAATTTATGATAGTGCTTCAATACCATCGGTTACTAAAAATGGCAATACCCTTACTTGGAGTGATACCCTAACACCTAACTATTTTGGTAGTAGGTTTTACAATAATGGCTACAGCTATCCGTACTTTACGTTTACCGTTAAGCCTTCTGTACAATTGGGCGATAGCATTAGTATAATGGCAAATATTGCGTCAGCAAAAACAACTGCTACCAATAATAACAATCTTATTGCACGCAATAGTTTTGATCCTAACAGCAAGGAGGCCACACTTCAGCTTTCTACCAAGCAAGTTATGGATGGCGAAATGATAGATTATCATGTTCACTTTCAGAATGTAGGAAATGCTTCTGCCAGAAATATAGTGATTGCCGATACCCTTAGTCCGTTGCTTACACAGGGATTATTGCAAATGATGGGTAGTAGCCATAACCCCAACATTACCTTCAAAAACAATATTATCTACTTCGAATTTTTGAATATCGAACTTCCAGATAGTGGCACTAACCAGTTGAAGAGTAATGGCTTTGTACACTTTAAGCTAAAGCCTGTAACCACGCTTTCTGAAGGAACTAATATAGAAAATAAGGCCTCTATATATTTCGATTATAATAGCCCGATAGTTACCAATATTGCTTCTACATTAATAAAGAATGTCGTGTTGCCAGTAAGCATTCGTAGTTATGAAGTGAAAGAAGTATTAGGTAGCAATGGACAAATAGCCAATAACTGGTCTGCTGCCAATGAGCTAAACGTGGCTTACTATAATGTGCAACGTAGTATAGATGCAACAAACTTCTCGAACATTGGGCAAGTTGCAGCCAAAGGCAATGGTGGCTATAGTTTCTTAGACTTGAATGCTGGACTGTATGCTAAATACAAAACCATCTACTATCGTTTACAGATTATTGATAAGGACGGAAGTATTCGCTACAGTAAAACTATTTCAGTGGAGTTAACCGTTAACCGATTACCGTTAACCGTGTTCCCAAATCCGAGTAAGAGCTTTATAATTATTAATGGCAAGGGAGTAAAAGAGATTCGTTTGATTGATAACTTAGGAAGAGTTGTATTGAGTAATAAGCTTATGAATGTGAATGATGCACAACAAAGGATAGACTTTAAACTTAATGCAGGCATATATATGGCTCAAATATTATCCGCTGATGGCTCTGTGAAAAGTGAAAAGGTGGTTGTGGAGTAAGTTTTGAAAGTAAACTCGGTGGGGTTTAGAGTAAACTCACTGGAGTTTAGAGTAAACTCACTGGAGTTTAGAGTAAACTCACTGGGGTTTAGAGTAAACTCACCGGGGTTAAAAGTAAACTCACTGGAGTTTAAAGCAAACTCACTGGGGTTTAAAGTAAACTCGAAGGAATCTAAAGTAAAATGGAGAGAATAGAAAGTGTTCTCTCTTAATAAAATTGATTAATACTGGAATTATGAAACATCAATGGAAAGCAATACTGTTTTTTGCAATGGCAACTATCTTGATTGCCTGCAAAAAAACTACACCAGACACTATTGCGCAGCGAAATAATATTTTTACACAGACGCTTAAAAATATCAAACGCTCAGAGCCCGTGTTGCTATCTTTCGATGTGGGCAATAACGCATCGGTGGTTAATTGGCAGGTGCTGCCCAATAGCGATTATACCATCAGTAAAGCAGGTGTATATGCTTCGTTTACGTTTACAAAAGCCGGCAGTTACACCATCATTGCCAGCACAGCCAACAAGCAAGCTACCTACATTATAACGGTTAATGATAGCACTTATACTAATAATTTAGATACTGCTTTCAGTCTGCAAGCTGCTAAACTATTGGATATATTGCCCAATGAAGCAATTGCTTTTACGGCGAAAAATAGTAATGCAAACAGCTTTGTTTGGTCGGCAAGTGGTAATGTGAGTGTAGCAAATACTACAACTAATCCTGCAATATTTAGTTTTAGCAACGGAAAAACGGCCACCATAAAAGTAACATCTGGTGGCAATATTCGAAGCCGCACAGTTTGGCTGAAAGACAGTTTACAAAGTGCATCAATGGAAACAAGTCCCTTTATGTTTGGCGATAAACTCATTATTACCCCATCTGTAACTAAGGACTTATTAGGCAATAAAACGTTGGTATTAACTGCAAAAACAAACTTCAATTATCAATCAAATACCGATTCTGTTTTAAGTGTTATCACGACAGGTAGTGAAGGATATACGATTAGTTATGGAGGTGTGTTGATGGCTTCAGTGCCTACTTCAAATGTTACTGCACCAAATGCTGTAAATAAATTTGATAGCCTTGGCACTGGCACTCATCCATTTTATGTAAACTTTGGTAATAAAACATTAGTAGGTTCAGTTACATTAACTGCTGCTGGCGTGTTTAGTTTTGATTGGAAAAACAACAATGATGTAACCATTTATCCATTAACGGTGCAGTAAGAAATTAACCACAAAGAAGATTTTTACCATAAGGCACACAAGGAAAAGTTTAACCACAAAGTGTACAAAGTTTTCACAAAGGAAACAAGGAAAATAGTTTCCCTTGTGTTTCCCTTGTGTTCTTTGTGGTAAAGCCTTAGTGGCCCTTGTGGTTAAAAAGAAAAATAAAATTTGACGGACGACTTAAACATATTGCTAAAAGGGTGTATCAAGTATGATAGACTGAGTCAGGAGAAACTGTACAGGCAGTTTTATCCTGACTTGTTTGCATTATGTAATAAGTTTTTTGATGATGAACATGATATACTTACTGCCTTAAATAATGGGATGATGAATGTGTTTAACAACATTGAAAAGTTTGATGCACGCAAAGGCGATTTATCTGGTTGGGTTTATAGCATCGTGCGAAATGCAGCAATATCTGTAGTTAGAACAAAAAGACGCGAGATGATAACTCACGAACTGGTGGGTGATATGCAGTTAGAAGCAAGTGTAAACCCATTGAGCCATTTGGACGAAGAAGTAATATTAGCTTTTTTATCATCATTGGGTGCATCTACTCGTGCAGTATTTAACCTGTTTTACATGGAAGGATTCTTGATAAAAGAAATAGCCAAAAGCTTGGATATGAAGGAAGGAACGGTGAAATGGCACTTGAGCGAAAGCAGGGCCAAACTGAAAGCAAACTTTTATGGGCAATTAAAATATAGTGTCTATGCAAAATAATTTTGAAGATAGAAACAAGTCGGGAGGTATGCAGCCATCCGTTTCGTTCGAAAAAGCCTGGGCTAGTTTACAGCCACAACTAGACAAAGAAGCAGAAAGAAGAAAGAAAAAAAGGAGACGGGTTGTTTTCTTTTGGCTAAGTATTATTGCTGTAGGGTTGGTGTCAGGATTGGTTAGCTTAAATGCAAACAGAGGCGGAAATGCTATTGTTGGCAAATCCAATGTGCCTTATGGAATACTAAAACCAAATACTTCATCTGCTAGTATTGTTCCTACAATTGTGCGCATAGGATTAGCGAAGGATAAGCACATTAGTGGTAAAACAGTTATTGCTGGTGGAAATGATAAGTTGCGCATGACTCCTAATTCTAACACCCAAAAAGAGGTTGTTACTAATAAGGTTTATGGTACAATAGATAATATTCAATCAAAAGAAAAAATAGAAATTAAAAAAACAGAGGTTGCTTTGAATAAGGAAATTGCAATAACTGAAAAGACGAAAAATGGGGACGAAGCAAAACCAATTGCAGTTAGTAAATTGATGAATGATACTACATCTGTAGCTTCTGCAAAGAGCTCTATTGATACCTTAAAAAAAGTGGATAGTACAGTAGATAAAAAAGCATTAGCGAAGGATATTAAAAAGCCAAAAAAAGAATTATTAAAAGGCATTCATTTCGGGTTTCAATTTAATGCACCAATTCATTCTGGCATAAATACGTTGGATGTGAATGCCAAAAAGCAACCGCTTTCCATGTTTATTCCTCAGGTTTTTGTAAGCAAACAATTGAGCAAAAAGAGTAGCTTATACATTAGTGCAACGCCTTACGCTCAGTTTTACCTTAATAATAGTGTGGTGCTTAGTTCAGGAACTTATAATGTTACTATTCAACAAGGAAGTACACAAGATTCGAAGCCGAAACAATATGTGTATCGGGAAACGGTAAGTATCAATAAGCTTATTTCTGTGGAGGTTTCTGGAGGCTATCATTATCAAATATTCAAAAGAATACAATTGGGTGTGAGCATTGCTAACAATTGGTTGCAAGGAGCTTTATTGCAAACCAAGGTTACGATGAACGGCTCAACAATTACACGAGATAGTTTATATGGCAATAACCATTCAGGCAGAGATTGGAAACAACTACAATCCTCTTTCCTGTTAGGCAAATTAGAGGTGGGCTATCAGTACAAAAGCTTAGAAGCGGGCGCAGTAGTTAGTATGCCACTAGGAAATATTGCCACTAATGGTGTACAATATAAAACGCCAATTAATACCAACTTGTTTGTAAGGTGGAATTTGAAATGATGTTACTACTCCGGAGTATTTTCATCAAAAGGTACAACAAGGATTTCAAAAAAGAACACTCGTGTTAGGAGATATTGCTTACATGGAATTGAAAATATGGTGGTACAACCCTTGTGACCTTTGTGATTTAGCCTAGTTTGCTTCATGGTAAAGCTCCATTCCACTTCCTTATTTTTTTATTTCCTCATATAGCGTTTGAATGAGTCCATCTGCTAAACCAATTTTGGGTACATATATTTCAGGTATCGATGCCCAACGCATTACGTTCATGTAAATTAATAAAGCCGGAACAATTACATCCGCCCTGTCTTCTTTAAGCTTATAAACGCTGATTAAATCTTGTACACTTTGGCTACTAAGCTCTTTATAAAAATCTTTTAGCAATTGAAAGCTTAATGGTTTGCCTTCTTTCTTTTTACTTAGCGAAAATATTTTATTGATGTTACCACCACTACCAATGGCCGTAATGGGCAACACTGATTTAGTGTTTTGTTTAAGATGATCACGCATCATATTCCAAGAGTTTTCATCCACTTGCCCTTTCAGCAAACGAATGGTGCCAATGTTGAAACTCTCTCTGTACTTCATTTTGCCATCATCAAAAAAAGTAAGTTCTGTGCTTCCACCTCCCACATCAACATACAGATAAGAGTGGAATTTATCGAGCATTTCGGCAATATGTGTTTGATTAATCATAGAAGCTTCTTTATCTCCAGATAAGATTTCAATGTTAATTCCAGTTGCCTCCTTTACTTTTTTAATGATTGACTTGCTGTTTTTAGCATCCCTCATGGCACTAGTGGCACAAGCCCTAAAGTCGGTTACTTCATACACTTTCATGATGTGCCTGTAAGCTTTCATTGTTTGAATCAGCATCTCTGTTCGCTCATCACTGATTTCCCCTTTTTCAAACACGTCAAAACCTAGTCTCAATGGTAAACGAACAAGGTTTAGCTTATTGAATTCAGCCTTGCCTGTTTTATTTACAAAAACGCCCGATATTAATAATCGAGCCGCATTACTGCCTATATCTATTGCTGCTAAAGTCAATTTATTTCTTTTTCTGATGAAGATAATGGTATGTTTCTACCTGAGATCTTACTTTCTTTTTTCCATTCAAAGGAACATAAGTGTTGCTCAGTGTTTTATCTAAAACCCTTGCCTTTACATTATCGCTCAACTGAATGTGGACTACATCTTTTAATTCATGCATGATTGTTTTATCGAGAATGGGGATTGCCACCTCCAATCGATGATCGAGGTTTCGAACCATCCAATCGGCGGAGCTGATGTAAATTTTTTCTTTACCACCATTTGCAAACATAATGATTCTTGAATGTTCTAGATATTCATCTACAATACTGATGGCATGAATGTGGTGTTTAATTCTTTTTTTATCCATTATAGGACAAAAAATGCCCCTGACAATTAGGTTGATCTTCACACCGGCTTCTCCTGCTTCATACAAACGCTCAATCAACCTTGAATCACTTAGCGAATTTACTTTCAAGGTAATAGCGGCTTCTTTGCCTGCTTTTGCATGCTTGATTTCCTTAATGATTTGAGCTTCAAAAGAAGTGCGCATATTAGTAGGACACACCAACAAAGTTTTGCAAAGATGCAATTGACCAGTACCTAATTTCCAGTTTTCCAGATAATTAAATATCCTATTCAAATCGCTCATCACGGTTCTGCGAGCTGTTAAAAGGCAGTGGTCTCCATAAACTTTCGCTGTTTTTTCATTGGGGTTGCCCGTGCTTATGTAACCATATTGTATGGTTCGTGTGCCTACTCGTTTCTTTATAATGCAGATTTTAGCATGAATTTTCATCTTAGGAACGCCTAATAAAACTTTAACGCCCTCTTGTTCCAATACTTCTTTCCAAGCCAAATTGGCTTCTTCATCAAAACGAGCTTTAAGTTCAAGCATCACCACCACTTCTTTTCCATTGCGCGAAGCGTTTACCAAGGCATTAATTACTTTAGAGTTAGATGCTAATCGATAGGCCGTCATTTTGATGCTCAACACTTGTGGATCCATTGCCGCTTCCCTCAGTAAATCTATTACGCTATCATAGCTGTGATAGGGAAAATGAAGCATCACGTCTTTTTTCAACATCACATCAGTAACACGCAATGCACCATTTAATTCTGGGTGGGTAAATGGTTTGTTACGCGCACTTTGTTCCGAAAAAACATCAGGAAAGTCCATAAAGTGCCGGTAGTTATGAATTCTGCCGCCAGGGATGATGTTGCTCTTATTACTTAAACTTAGCTTTCTAATCAAATATTCCAATAGGCCAGCATCCATTTCCTTGTCGTACACAAAGCGAACAGGCTTGCCTTTTCTTCGGTTTTTAAGTCCTTTCTCAATCTTTTCAACAAAGGTGGTACTAACATCCTGGTCTAAATCAATCTCAGCATCCTTCGTTATTTTAAATACATGTGCATCAAAATAATCAAATCCAAAATAGGAGAAAATGTGAGGAAGATTAAACCGAATTACATCTTCTAATAGAATAATGTTCTTTTCATTGTTTTGGGAAGGTAAAATTACAAAGCGTCCTACTGCACTTACAGGAATTTCTATTAAAGAATATTTCTGCTGATAAGCATCGTCCTTCTTACGCATTACCACGCCCAGATAAATGCTTTTATCACGCAGATAAGGCATTTGTGGCAGGTTTTCTATGATTAATGGGATTACATTGCTACGAACTTGTTCATCAAAAAATTGCCTTACAAACAATTGCTGCTCTGAAGACAATTCTTTTTCATTTAGCAAATAGATATTATCGGCGTTCAATTCTTTTAAAACACCTTCCCATATCCGATTAAATTCTGTTTGCTGTCTGAGTACAATGGAGTGTATTTGTTCAAGAATACTTTGAGGATTATCCTCCATGTGCATATTAAGTCGCTTCCTTTTTTCGGCAAACTCTACCATCCTTTTCAAGGTAGCTACCCTCACTCTAAAAAATTCGTCTGTATTGTTTGAGAATATGCCCAGAAAACGTATTCTTTCTCTGAGTGGCACAGATAGGTCGTTTGCTTCTTGAAGTACACGTGCATTGAAGCTTAACCAACTTATATCCCTCTGGATCAACTTATTTTTTTCCATAAAAATTAGAAATATGCTTCGGTGTCAAATATAGGTTCAATAATGAGCCAATACTTCTTGTAATGGAGGATTTAAAAGAAAGATTACATTGATTAGTTTGATGTAATAATAAGGCATCCTGCGTTGATTGTAAATTCTTTGTTTATTCATGTAATGAAAGAGTTTTGTAACTATTCAGGGGATATTTAACCACAAAGTTCACTAAGGCTTCACCAAGAACACAAGGATTGTGAAATATTATTCCTTCAGAACTACCATTGGGGGACTCTAAACCTTAGTGTTCTTTGTTTTTTCCTTGTTTGCTTAGTGGTAAATAACCCCTGAAGAGTTACAGAGTTTTGATGCTTTATTTCCTTAAAATAAAAAAGTCCCGTTCATTACAAACGAGACTCTTGAAGTTATTTTGAGAAGAAGAAACTAGTCTTTCTTCGCATAACGCTTTTTGAACTTGTCGATACGACCTGCGGTATCAACCAATACATTCTTACCAGTATAGAACGGGTGAGAAGTATTTGAAATTTCCAGTTTTACAACTGGATACTCTTTACCATCTTCCCAAACAATAGTTTCCTTAGTGTTTGCAGTAGATTTAGATAAAAAAGAGGTGCCATTGCTCATGTCTTTGAAAACAACGAAGCGATAATTTGAGGGATGGATACCTTGTTTCATAATTGAAAAAATTAAGGTTATACGGATTTTGCCGTATAGTTATAAAAAAATTTGGAGCGCAAATGTATTGGTATGAGCTGAATTAGCCAAATGAAAGTTTGATGCACCCTTCCATATTTATTATTGCTATTTAAATTTGGGTAATCATGATTAGCCACATTCTCGCTTGCTGAGAGTTCAGTTGTAACTATATCAGGGAAATCTGAGTATAATTGTGTTCTATTATTACCAGATTTCAGAAATCTAAGCACAATTGTCTCTGATTATAACTAGATTTAGGAAATCTGAGTACAATTATGTTCGGTTATAACTAGATTTCGAGAATCTAAGCACAATTGTCTCCATTTGCTACTAGAATCCCAAAAGATAGAGCCAAATCTGGGCACATTTTCCCACAATGCATATTATCTGTTTTCAAAAACAAAGAAATTTTATGGTAAAAAAGTTGGGCATCAGCAGATTTTTTGCTTTGACTAAACCTTTATAGGGTTTTGAACCCTATGAAGGTTGCCATAAACAAAAATCATTTCACATCAGTTCTAAAAGGAGAAGCAGGTAATCCTTCCTGGTTGTACAAGTTACCCCTTGCCATGTTTGTAAATCCAAATTGCACGGCAACTGGCTTAGTGATAGTACTGTTCGAAACAATTACTTTATTGCCTTTAATAACCGCATTTGCAGTAACGAATTTATTATCCTCTCCAGCAATGGTAAAGCCAAATAGGTCACCATCCTTTGCCAATAAACCCTTTCCTACATGGTCAAAACTAAGTTCAACGGTATTTCCTTTCACTTCAAAACTTTTATAAAGAGGCCCTGAATAGGTAATCTTCTCCTTATAGGCCAAGGCTCTTGCAGCCAAAAACAAACGATTCCCTACAGGTTGTTTATTGGTTGGATGGATGTTTAATGAATCACCATAATCAGTTGTAACAGCCATTCCAGCATTTGGAACCTTGCTTAACGTTAAAAACTGTGCTTCTCTAATTTGTGGATCTGCCCCTTTAAATGGTGCAACTTGCACAAAAAGGAAAGGAAAATTATCTTGATTCCAATGTTCTCTCCAATCATTAATCATTGCTGGAAAAAGAGTTTGGTATTGTTTCCCTCTACCACTATTACTTTCTCCTTGATACCAAATAACCCCTTTAATAGCGTAAGGAATTAACGGATTAATCATGCCATTATACAATCCACCAGCACCGCCAGCAGGATTTCTTGGAGGAGTAGGTTTTGATGGAATAGGTTTGTGCGCAAGTGATGCTGAAGTGGTATCGGCAGCCCATTTAGCCAGTAATTCTGGCAATTGATTTTTATATTTAGCCAATGCTTCAGTAAAATTCAGTTTTGCTTTATCATATCCTTCTGCTAAGGTTTTCAATTCAGGGTTAGCTTCTAAGGTTGCCCTTGTTGTCCAATTTTCTGCTGGTGTGCCTCCCCATGAAGTAAATAGCATTCCGATGGGTACTTTTAAGTGTTTATATAGATCTCTAGCGAAGAAATATCCTACGGCAGTAAAATTTTTTACACTACTAGAATCGCAAAGCACCCAATTAGACTTTGCATCAAAAACCAACGTATCAGAAGCATTTCTAGCTACATGATATTGGCGTATCTCTGGATAATTTGCCTGTGAAGCTTCCTCTTTCCAATTCAAAATAGGTGCTGGCCATGCTGATGACAGCGTCATTTCCATGTTGCTTTGTCCGCTACAAACCCAAACTTCCCCTACTAAAATGTTCTGAATAGTAATCGTGTTCTCACCAGCAATAGTCATCTTGAAGGGGCCACCTGCTTTTAATGGTTTAAGTTTCAGTAGCCATTTACCTTCTTTTGCAACTGTGGAAACTTTTTGTCCATCAAAATCAATCGATACATTTTCTCCATCATTGGCAGTTCCCCACACAGGCACAGTAACGCCACGTTGTAACACCATATTGTCCGAAAACAAACTATTAGGCTTCAAAGTAGCAAAACCTTTAGACACTATAAATAGCATCAATACAGAAACTAAATTTTTTTTCATAATAACTCAATTACTATTTTTCTTAAACCGAAATTAGCTTTTTGGGTTTAACGGAAGGGAATTAAAGTCAGTTTTTGTTGAACTGCCTACTTCTGGTTATACATAAATGCTTACCCTTATTTCAGTATACGGCAGTATTTTGACACTAATTTCTAATTATACTTTATAGAGAATGGATGGACTTGGGATTAGCTTTTTCATTTGTTTGGCAAAGTTGTAGTTAGCAATAGGCGTTAAAAAGAGAGGGCAGCTATAATTATAATTTATACAGCTGCTCCACTCTCTAAAAATGGCTAATCCTCTCTGATACTATACCCAGTAAGATTAATAAATACATCCTCAAGATTGGCTTTTTTTACCTGAACAGGGCGTTCAAAGCCAGTATCGACCAAGTTATCAATCAGTTTTGCAGGAGAATCGATTGCAATTATTTTACCATTATCAATAATAGCAACCCTATCACACAATACCTCTGCTTCATCCATGTAGTGGGTAGTAATAATAACTGTGGTACCTTGTTTTCGGATGTCTTGTATCAAATCCCACAAATTTCTTCTTGCTTGAGGATCTAATCCTGTAGTTGGTTCATCGAGAAAAATAATTTTAGGCTTGTTTATTAAGGTTGTAGCAATAGAAAATCGTTGTTTCTGCCCGCCGCTTAATTCTTTAAATTTTGCTTTAGATTTATCCTTTAGATTAACCTTTTCAAGCAATTCCATAGGATCAGTTTCTTCATTGTATAGTCCTGCAAAAAGATTAATAAGTTCAACTAAGTTCAGTCCGGGATAAAATCCACTGGCTTGCAACTGTACACCTATAATTTTTTTTATTTCATTTGAATCTTCGTCTAAGTTAAAGTCATCAACTAAAATGACACCACTTGTTTTTTTTCTAAGGGTCTCAATTATCTCAAGGGTTGTGGATTTTCCTGCACCGTTAGGGCCTAACAAACCAAAAATTTCTCCTTCAAAAACATCAAAACTTATACCCTTTACTGCTTCAAACTCTCCATAATTTTTGTATAAATTCTTAACCTGTATAATCGACCTAGCCATATTATAATTTTACAACAAAACTAACCCCATCACCCGATATTCCTATCGAAGCTTTGGGATTAGTATATCTTTTATTAAAATAATAAGTGGCGAATAATAAGTTGGATGTTGAACATTTAATAAGATAACCTCCTGTAATGGCAGCCACTAATCCTGATCCTAGCATAGCCCAACCAGTCCCCCTACTAATATTCTGGTGATTTCCACTGGCATAAATTACACCAACAGTCAGCGCAATTGAACCCGCTGCTCCTAATGCAGAACCTAGAACCTTATTTATTTGATGCTTCTTATAAAGTTCTATTATTTGAGGATCTTTGGTGTTGTAAAATAATTTTCGGTAAGCCATACTTCCATTGTAAAAAGTATCATTGTAAAAAATACTGTTTGCTTTTGGTGTAGGCAAAAATGACATCTGTTTTGGCAATACTCTTTGTTGAGCTCTTGAATAACAACATGTACAAAATACCAATACTGCCAAAAAACAAACTCTAACCATCCAATTATTATGTTTTAAATCCACGAACATGCTACACTAAATCTTTTGCAAGATAAGTATCTAATTCGTCCATCATATCCTTACTGCCAATAAAAAGTGGGGTTCTTTGGTGCAATTCAGTTGGAATAATGTCTAGAATACGTTGTTTTCCGTCTGTGGCTCTTCCTCCAGCCCTTTCAACGATGAATGCAAAAGGATTACACTCATACAATAAACGTAGCTTACCGTTTGGTTTATCAAATGTTCCTGGATACATAAAGATGCCTCCTTTCATTAAATTTCTGTGCACATCTGCAACCATGCTACCAATATATCTTTGAGTATATGGACCACCATTTGTTTTATCTTTCTTCTGGCAAACATTAATATACTCTCTAGTATTGATGGTATATTGAAAGAAGTTACCATGATTCACGGAATATACTTTGCCAGAAGGAGGGCATTTAATGTCGGGATGGCTCAAACAAAATTCACCAATAGCTGGATCTAGAGTGAAACCATTAACGCCACGCATGGTTGCATAAACGTACATGGTAGAAGAACCATAAACAATATAACCTGCGGCTACTTGCCTACTTCCTGCTTGAAGAAAATCTTCTTTTGTGCAAGGCTTTCCTACTTCACTAATTCTACGATAAACACTAAATATTGTTCCTATAGAAATATTCACATCAATATTTCCGCTACCATCTAATGGGTCAAATTGAACAACATATTTACTATTATTGCTTATTTCATCATCAAAAACAACAAAGTCATCCAATTCTTCACTACCAATTCCTGCGCAACTAATTCCATGTTGAAGAACCCCCATGAATTGATTATTTGCATAAATATCTAGCTTCTTAACATCTTCTCCTTGAACATTGATGGTGCCAGCATCACCTAAAATATCAACCAACCCAGCCTTATTAACTTCAACATTCACTCTTTTAGCTGCTAAGCCAATATCCCTCAATAGGCTACTTAATTCTCCCGTTGCAGATGGGAACTGTCGCATTTGCTGGATTGTAAATTCATCTAGCGTAAGGATTTTTCTGTTAACTGTCATAATGTTATTTATTAGTGGGCTAAAGATATAGTCTTGTTCAATATAGAATCAATTTTTACATTAATAAGTTACGAGAACGGTTTAGTAACCCAGATTAGAAAATGGTCTATATTTCCAAAGGATTTTTGTATAAAAAAAGGATGATCCAAATTCAGAATCATCCTTTTAATTTCAATATAAAAATAGTTATCACTCTACCACCTTGACTACCTTTTTCTTTTTCATTTTTGTAATTCCGTAACCAATTGCGGATGCTACTAATACACTTATGCCACCATCAAATGGAACATCGCTAGCTAAAGGGCAACCGATAGCTTGAGGGTCTCCACCTACACCGGTAGTATCGCATTGAGCCAACAAAATGAAAGGGAACAAAAAACTTATTAATGTAAGAATCGTTACTATTGAAATCTGGGGTACTTTTTTCATTGTTTGTGTTGTTATTCTATGCAAGAACAATTAAAAATTAGAGATGTAAAAGTATATATAATTTAACAATTGCAATCGTTTTTAAATATTTTTTCTATAATAGTTAATATTCTAACACAATAACTAAATAACGTGCCAACCTTTTAAAATTTCAATAATACCGCTAATACTATTATTTACATGAAGCATGAAGTTTGTTTAGTTTGTAAGAATTTACAACACTAAAAAACTGCGCCAAATGGAGACTTCCAAATACTACACTGCAGCAAATACATCTTTCGATGGACCTTCGCATAAAATTAAATCTAATACACTTACATTTTTTTGAAATCCTAATTTCTCTTGAAACATTTGGTTATATTCAACTTGTGCACTTTCAACTTTATTATAATTGTTCGGCAACCACTTATTTATAAAATTAATCTTACCATCAACCACACTTTCCAAGTTGGATATTGATTGAGTGATAGTTGTTTGTAGTTTAAACCTTTTAGATAGCCATAAAGTAATTTCTAAATTTTTGTCAAGCAAAAAATCATTTCTCTTTTTAATCAATTGCTCAAGTTCATACTGATAATATTCAAAAAATGGTGCTTTAGCATAACTACTTAAAATGGTTTTCCAGTGTTGTTGTTGCCAGCTTTCCGAATAGCTTATCCTAACATCCTTCATCAATTGCTTTGTATTTCGCCCTCCTTCTACAGGTACTGTAAGATTTATTAGTCCATTTGCACCAATTACGACACACCGATTCCTAAAGCTCATTTTTTTAAACGAGTCTTGCTGATCAATCTCGCATAAAGTGGCATTAGCTATTTCTTTGAAATAACTAATGCAAGGAAAATAATTGCTTTCTAGAATTATATTTTGCAATAATGACAACTTTATAATTTATTTATTGGCTAAAAATTGACTAACTAACCTTTGATCAGTGTAATCCTCTACAAAGAATAATACATTATTATACCTAGCAAAATCTTCTTTTGGATGCATTGTAGTGATGACAACACATTTCATTCCTGCGTTTTCCGCTGCCTCTACTCCTTTTGGTGCATCCTCGAAAACGATACAATTTTCAGGCAACGCATTCAGTTGTTTAGCCACCTTTAAAAACGTTTCAGGGTTTGGCTTACTAACTTCCACATCATCAGCACTTACTACAGTTTTGAAAAAATGACGAAGATTTAATCCATCTAGTATAAAATTGATGTTAAACATTATAGCCGCAGAGCCAATTCCCATTTTGATTCCTTCATCAAAAGCTGCCTGCGCAAACTTCTCAAAACCATCAATACATTTCATCAACGGCCTATATGTAGTTTGGTATTGGCGTTCCTTTTCTATGGAAAGTGCAGTCATTTCTTCTGTGGTAAATTTATTTTCTCCAAAAATTCGTACCAACAACTCCTCGTTCTTACCATACATCTGCGCCTTCACTTGGTCAAAAGACAAGCCCGCATTCAACTTATTATTCACTATATTTTCCCAAGCAATAGCATGGTATCCCATATCGTCAATAATGGTTCCATTCAAATCAAAAATAAAAGTTGTAGGTAAAGCTGTCATTTAACATGTGTTTTTTGAGGTGTTAAAAATAGGCATATTGATGGTTTTCAAAAGTATGAATTACAGACAAAAGGAATTAAAAGAATAAAAAATGCCGATTAAAATCGGCATTCAATTATGTACTTTAAGAGGAAGTTATAGGCAATTTTAATTTGATTTTCTCTTCGAAAGAAACTTAAACAATTGACTCTATTAAAACTTTATCTCTTCTTCATTCTCGTCGAAGAACTTAAATTCTATAAGATGTAAATTATTATTTTCCTTTATTTTTAATTTCGTTTTATAGGTGCGCTTCCATCTTTTTGCAATAGATGTAAAAAAACCTTTTGTTAAGTGTGAATAAAGTATTGGATGAACAACTAACAACAAGTTTTTGTGTGCATGGCTAACCAAGTAGTTTAACCTCTTTTCAATTTCATCTTCTAAAAGCAAACTAGAGGTTATTTTTCCAGACCCATGACAAACAGGACACTCTTCAGATGTATTGATATTCATCTCTTGCTTCATCCTTTGCCTAGTAACTTGCAAAAGACCAAATTTAGAAACAGGTAATACAGCATGTTTTGCCCTATCACCAGACATAAACCCTTCCATTGCCTCTTGTAACTTCTTTTTGTTATCAGGCAATTTCATGTCAATGAAATCAATCACTATAATGCCGCCAATATCACGAAGTCTTAATTGTCTTGCTATTTCTTCTGCCGCCTCAAGGTTCGTTTGAAGTGCATTTTCCTCTTGGCTATTGCTCACGCTCTTGTATCCACTGTTCACGTCTATTACATGCAATGCTTCAGTGTGTTCAATAACTAAATAAGCTCCACTTGGTAAATTAACAGTTTTTCCAAAAGCACTCTTAACTTGTTTAGTAACATTGTAAGTGTCAAATAATGGCGAACCATTATTATAAAAACTTACAATATCAACTTTATCAGGTGCAATTCTTTGTAGATAATTTCTTGTTTCAGTAAATATGTTTTTATCATTTACTACAATCTTGTTGAAGTCCGCAGACAATAAATCCCTTAGAAAACTAGTCGTTTTATTTTGCTCGCTGAGAATTTTAACAGGAGCCTCAGCACCTTTCAAACTTGTTTGTATAGACTTCCAAGTTTCAACAAGTGCTAACAAGTCCTGATGAAGTTCATCATTACTTTTTCCTTCTGCTGCTGTACGAACAATTACGCCAAAGCCAGAAGGTTTAAAAGCTTCAACAATTTTGTGTAGTCTTTTACGCTCATCGCTTGAGTGAATCTTTTTTGAAACTGCAATAACTTCATTGAAGGGTGTAATCACAACAAAACGACCTGGCAAACTGATTTCGCAGCTGAGTCTAGGACCTTTTGCTGCTATTGGTTCTTTAAGTATTTGTACAAGTATGTTTGGTTTGCCATTTAAAACCTCATTAATCTTTCCAGTTTTTATAATTTCTGGTTCAATGTTAAACGTTCCCAAATCGAACCCATTCTCGCTTCTATCTACGATTGCCATCTGGGTGAACTTCAACAGCGACCGTGCATAAGGAGACAAATCAGTGTAATGCAAAAATGCATCTTTCTCAAATCCTACATCTACAAATGCTGCATTCAGGCCAGGGATCAATTTCTTTACCTTTCCTAAGTACAAATCACCCACAGCAAAGATTGCATTGTTGTTCTCGTTGTGTAATTCTACGAGTTTCTTATCTTCCAATAAGGCTATCTCCACTCCATTAGGAGTAGAGTTTATGATCAGTTCTTTATTCACAAAATTAGAAACTTTAAAACGAATAACAAAAGCATCCTTGAAAGGGATGAAATACCATGCAAAACCACTATCCTTAACATCTTTTGTTATCAAAGAGTTATCCGCAGAAAGTAATTATTGGGCTTGTAGAAGTATTGTATTGATGGCAATAAGTAATCAATTTAAATGCTGCAACCACTTGTATAAACAAACGATTGCAGCATTTAGTATAAAAAAGAATTTAAAATTATTTCTTTTTATGACGGTTCTTTCTTAAACGTTTTTTTCTTTTGTGAGTAGCAATTTTATGACGTTTTCTCTTTTTACCACAAGGCATACCTAGTTCTTTTTCTTTGTTTAAAAATAATTGTTTATTATAATGATAGCTGTTAAGCTATTTCTTTAAAAGATTAATTCTGTCTGTTAGTTCTCTAACAGCATTCTCATTTTTCACTTTGCCCTTCACAGTTGTGTACCACTTAATGGCACTTTGCTTATCGCCCTTCATGTCATAACACTCTGCCAAATGCAAATCTATTTCTAAGTTGTCGGGTTGAGCTTTGTTTATCAACAAAAAACGATCAATTGCTTTGTCAAACTGACCACTCTTCTTTCCACCCAATGCTAGAATATATTGACCATACAAATTAGCTGGATTTTTCTGAACAATCTCTCTTACAGGCATTATACCTTGCATAGGATTATCTGAAATACTTCCTAAAATGTAGCATGCTCCTAAACCAATTTTACTACTGTCATTTGCAGGATTCAGCTGTAAAGCCTGCTCAAAAAGAACTTTTGCATTAGAAGCTAACCAGTTTTCCATTGCTGGATCAGCCTCCACTAACAACCTATCTAAAAATTGTTGGGCGGCGAATGTCAGACTTTTTTCCGAACTTTCCAACTTTGATGCTTCTCCATTATAAAAAGCATACGGTTCAAACAGGTGCATACTATCTTTCCAGAAACTTGCAAGCTGTTTATAAGCCTTTAATTGCTGTTCTTTTACATCACCACGATATACACTGTTTTCTAGTTTAGTTATTCTGTCAGATTGTTCTGGAGTAAGCCTTTGCTTCGCTTTTAGTAATAAATCTTTAAACTGAACACTTGGTCTTTTATTAGCTGCAGCAGCCATTGGTGGAGCTTCTTTCTTGGGAGGTATTGTGTTGCCAAAAAAGAAAAGAGCCAGAACTACTAACAATCCAGAAGTAGCTAAAATGAGTTGAGAACGATTCACTTAAAAATAATTTTGAGCGAAATTAGCCTTTTATAAAGGTTTTTTACATTTAGTTTTTACATCTTTTCCAAAATCTTTTCCTGGCTTAAAGCCTGCAATGTACATGGCAGGGATATTTATTGCAACATTCCTCTTTACTATTCTTCCCACTTTGGCTGCTCTTTTTTTGGGAAAGAAAGTACCAAAACCACGTAAATAAACACCCTCTCCTTCAATAACAGCATTTTTAATTTCCGCAAAAAGAGCTTCAATCGTAATCAAAACATCTACTTTTGGAATACCAGTTTTATCACCGATTAATGTTATTATTTCAGACTTGCGCATACCTATATTATTGATTGTTAATATTAAAATACCAAAGTAACTGTTTTTTTTCGATTAACAAATTAAACACAAAGTATTTTCTAGTGTTAAAAATTATCATCAGTTTATTGAACAACTTGAATAGACAAACAACCTTTCATTTTTCTACCTATATATTTATCCTATGAAACAACAGGTTACTGAGTTATTAATGAATTGGCATACAAATTTTAATAATAGGCAGATGCCTTGGAAGGGCGAAAAAGATCCTTATAAAATTTGGCTAAGTGAGATTATTTTACAACAAACCAGAGTTGAACAAGGGTTATCTTACTATCAACGATTCATTGCAACCTATCCCACCATTGCAGATTTAGCCCAAGCTAAAGATGAAGATGTTTTTAAATTGTGGGAAGGATTGGGTTATTATAATAGATGTAAAAACCTTTTGCATACGGCAAGAATAATTTATTATGAACTTGATGGAAAGTTCCCCAATAATTATGACACCATCGTTGCCCTAAAAGGAATTGGTCCCTACACTGCTGCTGCAATTGCTTCGTTTGCCTTTAATTTACCCTATGCAGTGGTGGATGGAAATGTGTTTAGGGTACTTTCCCGTTTGTTCGCCATTGATACGCCCATAGATAGTACCGAAGGAAAACAGCAATTCGCTTTGCTTGCACAGGAGGTGTTAGATAAAAAAAATGCTGCACTCTTCAATCAGGCTATTATGGATTTTGGTGCAACAGTTTGCAAACCCACCAATCCCCAATGCAATTCATGTCACCTGAAAGAAATATGTACTGGTTTTAATAATGCGTTGGTGAATAGGTTGCCAGTAAAAGAAAAGGTATTACTCAAGAAAAATAGGTGGTTTTATTATTTCATCCTGCAACACGAAGAAACAGTTTTGGTGGAGAAAAGAACTTCTCGTGATATATGGGAAAACCTCTATGAGTTTTATTTGCTAGAAACCACTGAACAAATTATTTGGAAGGAAGCAACCTTGCAAGAATGGCTTAATCAACAATTTGGCATTGAGCGGGCAACTATCCATAGTGTTTCGCCGCTGCAAAAGCAACAACTTACCCATCAATCAATAAAAGGACAATTTATTAAAGTTAACCTCACCTCAATACCCCAAAATCTTTTAAAAGCCCAATGGCAGCCCTTGAAAGATTTGCAGCAATTGGCTTTTCCAAAGTTTATTAATCAATATCTGGAGCTGTAGATTCTAGTAATGAAATAAACTAGGAATCCATTTCTCACAAGCCATTTTAGTTAATGGAAAATATGTTAAGAGATTGAAAGGAATAAGTTAAAAAGACACTGTTTTGAAGTGAAAATTACTCAATGAGTCTCTACCAATTACCCTACAGAATATACTTGTTAAACAATTGGCCTTCTATTTCATACAGCTTAGCGTCTTTCAATCCGTATCCTTTTAGCTTTTGCATATACTCTTGTGTTAATTCTTTTTTTGTTGTTTTTTTACCTTTTGTAGGAGGCGTTATTTCGGTTTCATTAAAGTTTGCCAGCTCTACTTTTGTGGCAAACCACGTGGTGTTATACCTTGGTATCGCCAACCCTAATATCATTCCAGGCAAACCTTGCACAGCTTCGGGGCCTGCGGGCATTACAAATTGTTCACAATAAAAAGCAACAACATAAACGGTATCGTATATCCTTCCAATGGCTTTTCGGCATTCATAACCAGCTATTGTTCTTGTCTCCTTGGTAATCCGCCATTTAATGTTACTTAAACTATCCTTTAGCACATAATCTTGCATAATAATAGATTTTTTAACCACCGTTTGCTTGGTTTTATAATCAATAAAAATACTATTGTCTCCATTGGGCATACTAAAACGCATTCCAGCACCTTGAGAATTATCATGATCAAATTTGTACAGCGACATACCATTGGCATACATAAAACTAAAGTAACTAATATTGTATTTAGGAATTCTTGATTTGTATTCATCAACGTTTCCTCCTTCTAAATCACGATGTTGATTCACCTTTTTCTCAAACTCTATTTTTACTTTAGTAATGTAATCCTGTGCTGTTACTGTTTCAATCATTGAAATAATGATAAATAGCGGCAACCAAATATTTTTGTTTTTCATATTCTTATTTGTGTGTATGTGAAAAATTCCATGTTGCTGTTAGTAGAAAATATCTCGGAATATAATTGCTGGTAGTTTCTGACAGATAATTTCCGCTGGCATATCTCGAGTAACCAGTTGCCTGATTTAAAATATCATTGACTGAAAATTTTGTTTCCAACGTGCCAGAAGTGTTCCATTTTTTGGTTATGTAGGCATTCCATTTAAAAACATTATTACTGGTGCTGAAAGAGCGGTTTGCTGGTTGAAATTTCAAATCCGCATCTGAGCTTAATTCTATCTTCCAAGGAAAATAGACGGTTCCTGTGATGGTGTAATTATGCGATAAATTAGTTCTTGAGCCAATGTTACCAGAACTAGACACAGAATTTGTGTAGTTGACGGTAGAGTTAACACCAAAATAGTATTTATCGGGCTTATTGTAACTAAAGCTTGGCCCCAAACCATAATTCCAGTTTTTATCTGTATTGGTTACTTTATTAACAATGCTTACCGAAGTAGACATATAAACATTTCCTGATAGCCCCCACTTAAATCCTGTTTTGCCTATTGATCGATTAAAGCTAATGTATGATGATATGTTAGAATTACCATTTTTGTTGGTGTACTTAACTACAGACTTATTATAGGCTGCATAAT
Organism: Chitinophagaceae bacterium; assembly: GCA_947447825.1. Taxonomy (GTDB): domain Bacteria; phylum Bacteroidota; class Bacteroidia; order Chitinophagales; family Chitinophagaceae; genus Parasediminibacterium. Next base: position 49,226 of record CANFLL010000018.1, read on the forward strand.
CTGTTGTGTTAATGATTTCATTTTGTGTTAAATAATAGTTTATCCCGCAAAACAAACTTTGACCCGATAAAAAATTATAGTCGAAAAAGTTTGCAGAGAGCGAATGGGTAAATGAAGGAACCAAATTAGGATTCCCTACAAATTCAGTTAAGGAGTTGCTTTTATCCTTCAATGGTTGCAACTCATTAATGGAAGGCTGCCTTGTTCTGCCACTATAATTAAAGCTTAAACTTCTACTCATTTTTAAAGGTAGTGTAAGGCTAGCCTGTGGAAAAAAGTTAGTGAAATGGCGATTGTTGGTGGTAGTTGCAACAGCCGTTTGCTTTAGATCTGTAAATGAAAGCTTCCCACCTGCCGAGAAGTTGAATTTCTTTTTCACAAATTGAAGCATCAACCCTGGCATGTGCGATGTAGTTACATAATGATAACTGCTGCTTAAACTATCTACAAAAAAATTGTAATGTGCAGTAGAATCCTTACTAAAAACTGTTCTGTCTTTTTCTAAGTCAGTCAATTTGATTGCGTAGGAAATTTCCAGATTCAATGCTTTCGTTAATGGCTCCGTATAAGCCAGCTTGCCCGCATAAGCCTTTGTGGTGGTAAGGTTTGTTTGCTTTTGATTCGGGTTTTCGGTGGTGGAAGAATGTGTGGTGGAATCGAAAAGCTGATTAGCAGAAGCCGTAGTTAGTTCATTAGAGCCATCATCAAAGCTTTGCTGCAAGTTCAACGAAAGTGTCCTTCTTTCTTTCCTAAATTTTTGTCTCCAAAGTACCCCAATGTTTAAGTGCTTGCCATTTCCCACCGTGCTATCATTGCGCGTGCTAGTGTTTAAGAAGCTTCCGTCTTTGCCGTTTTTTGTTTCTGAGTAACTATTCTGTGTGCTATTTTTATCAACCTGACTTCCTTGTATGGTTACTTTAATAGATGCAAATGAATCCAAAGCCGCATCGAATGTGCCTCCCATTTTATGGTCTATCTGCCAAGAGTTGGTGTTGCGGTAGCTGCTGCTTACCCTAACTGAACTATCAGGAAGTATTTTTGTGTTGTTACTCTTTTGCCAACCATCAGTAACTAATTTTTTATACCGATAATTTCCATTTACTTTTTGTTTGGCTTCATGCCATTTGTCCGAAAATTGTGCGCCAGCATAAGTACTTGTAGGCAACCCAGAACCGTAAAACGTACCCGACTCATAGCTATCGTTACCAAAAAGTAAGGTCCCGCCATCATCATCTATTCTTTCCAAATCGTTACTTATATACTGAGAACGGTCTTGGCTACTAAGCCCCACCTGTCCAGTATTCGAGGCAATGCCAAACACACTAACTTTCAGGTTATGGCTAAACTTATTAAACATACCCTCTTCGTCATAAAAGTTTTTTAGGTTACTACCGCCCGAAACTTTCCCAAAATATCCCTGCTTACTGTTTTCTTTTAGTTTTATGTTGATTGTTTTTGTATGCTTACCATCATCAATACCCGTAAAAGCAGATTGGTCACTTTTTTTATTAAATACCTGAACCTTATCTACACTCTTTGCTTGCAAATACTTTGTTGCTAACAAAGGATCATCGCCAAAAAACTCATCTCCATCCACCAATACGGTGGTTACGTCCTCACCTTGGGCTTTTATTTTGCCATCTCTGCTTACTTCAATGCCCGGCAATCGTTTTAATAAGTCTTCCAGCGTTGCTCCTTGTTTGGTAGCAAAACTATCTGCCTTGTATTCAAGCGTATCTCCCTTCATTCTGATAGCCGCAGCCGAAAGTACAATTACCTCTTGCAGCAAGGCAACCCGAGACGTCATATTAATGTTGCCAATGTTTTTTGTAGTAGTGTCTTGCAGATTAACTTTCTGAATATAGTCGGCAGCTTGCGGAGCAGTAATCATTAAAGTGTAATTGCCTGCATGTAATCCTTCCATCAAAAAGCTACCATCAACTTGACTACGGGTAAAGGTTACTAAGCTAGAATCGTTGTTATTAATTAATGCCACTACAGCATATTCCAGTTTTTTTCTGATGCTTGTATCGGTTACTACGCCCTTAATACTCGCCTTTTGAGAATATCCCAGAACCGATACACCCATAAATAATAGGACAAAAAACAGGTTGAACAAATAGGAAATATTCTTTTTCAAGGCAATACTTTTATAATTGAAGGTTTAAAATGACAATGAATCAAACGGCTAATCAATTAGGTTATTCAATAGGCAGCAAAAACATTTTTTATATTTTTCATAATATGCGTTTGCAAAACTGTCTTTTCAATAACAAAACAAGCAACGAAGATAATGGAATGGGCATTTGAAAGGATGAATTGCAAAAATAAAGGAGGTATTAGAGAAATTCATTTTCCTCATTCCCTCTTTTTAAAGTTGTAAGTAATAAGTCAAAAGTTGAAAGTCATAAGTGGAAAGTCATAAGTTGAAAGTCAAAAGTCTTAAACAAGTTGAATGTTAGTCAAAATAAAAAGAGGCAGTTAGGAAGATAATACTTCTCAACTGCCTCTTTCTTTTATACTCCCAGACTTTCGACTCTTAACTTTTAACTGTTGACTGTAATAAATCATAAGTCATGAGTTGAAAGTCAAAAGTCTTACACAAGTTGAATGTTAGTCAAAATAAAAAGAGGCAGTTAGGATGATAATACTTCTCAACTGCCTCTTTCTTTTATACGTTACTCCCGATTCCTATTTTTAACTAACCACTAATAACTAATAACTAACCACTAACCACTAACCACTAATATCTAACCACTAATAACCCTACATTCCCCTAACCGTTACACTCACTACGTTGCTAGCCGTGCCTACTTCTGCACCTTGATACAAAAAAATGAATACATATTCCCAAACAACAGCCGTTCCTGCTGGTGGGAGTTCTGCGTTATCTAAATAAGTGGGGTTTACTGCCTTATCATATTTCAATAATCCTTTGCCATCACCACTATTTTTGTATATCTGTGCTGCATCAAATTTGCCCTTTGGATATTTTAAAAATGGGTGACCAGTATGCAGTGCTATTGTAACCACCGGTTTACCATTTTTTGGTACAAAAGGGGTTATTACCGCTTCAATGCCCAAATCGGTACCGATAGTTGTGGTATAATTGGGGCTTCTTTTGCAAGCCGCCGATATGGCTGCAAACCTACCCCTCATGCCGGGGTGTACCACTGCCGGCGCCACAACTATAGCAGGCGTACTTGGCGGAGTGGCTGCCACACCAGCATCAGCCCCATTATACAATTCATCGCCAAACTTCACCCAGCTATGCCCATATTTTGCAAATACATCCTTTTCATCTATTGCCCATCCCAAATAGGCTGTATCTTTTGCCTGAGCGGCAATAACATCTTCTGCAATACTTAGTGTAACTTTATATCCACCTATTTTAGAATCGAAAGTTACTTTTTGACTATGAAATTCTTCTATATTCTGTTTGATAAATCCAGTTGGCATACTATATTTTTTTTGAATTAATTAAAAATTGATTGAGAAAAATTTTAAATCCCTGTAGCCTACCTTTTAGGCGTCTGCCTAATTGCTTTAGGCATCGGACTAATTGCTTTAGGCATCGGACTAATTGCTTTAGGCATCGGACTAATTGCTTTAGGCATCGGACTAATTGCCTTAGGCATCGGCCTAATTGATTTAGGCATCGGCCTAATTGCTTTAGGCATCGGCCTAATTGATTTAGGCATCGGACTAATTGATTTAGGCGTCGGACTAATTGTTCTAGGCACAGGCCAAATTGCTTTAGGAGAAGTATTATTTTCTCCCAAACTAAATCAACCATCCTTTTTCAGGTGCACAACGATTGCGCAGCCGAAAAAAACAATTTTAGAGGGGTGATTAATAAGAAACAGAGGGAAAGAGATAGTAGGCAAAGAGGCAATAGGGAAAGAGATAGTAGGCAAAGAGGCAATAGGGAAAGATGGGCTGGCAGGCGGGTTTAACGTATTCATTTGTGAGAGATTGTAAAAGGTTTATGTAAACCCATGAAGAAAAATTCTTACCAATACTGCCTGAACCGTTTTATTATTGG
>CANFLL010000019.1 GCA_947447825.1 Chitinophagaceae bacterium
AAATAAATAATAATTTATCGCTAAAAATTCGCTAAAATAAAAAATGAAACCATTGATAATCAATGATTTCATTATACATATTGTCGGGACGACTGGATTCGAACCAGCGACCTCACGCCCCCCAGACGTGTACGCTAACCGGACTGCGCTACGTCCCGTTGGTTATTTGGGAAGCAAATATAAGCGCAATCAGCTTTTACATTTATCTTGCACTAAATTTTGGATACATACATGAAGCTTCTTATTAAAAAAGTACTGATTGCCGATAGAAAGTCCCCCTTTTTCGAGCAAACCAAAGACATACTAATAGTAGATGGAAACATCAAAGAAATAGCTGATGAAATAGATGAAATAGTAGAAGATACGGATGAAACAATTGACATAGAAGGACTAATAATTTCTCAAGGTTGGGTAGATATCTTTACAGACTTTGCAGAACCTGGCTATGAATATAGAGAAAGTATAGATTCGGGCGCAGCAGCAGCAGTAGCAGGCGGATACTCCCACGTTTTTGTATTGCCAAATACAAAGCCGTCCATTCAGAACAAACCCCAAGTTAGTTATGTGGTCGAAAAAACAAGACTTCTTCCCGTTACTGTTTATCCCATTGGGGCGGTATCTAAAAACATTGAAGGAAAAGATTTAGCAGAAATGTATGAGATGCAACAAGCTGGTGCAGTAGCCTTTTCTGATGGCTTACATCCTGTTCAATCCTCTGGTTTATTGCTAAAAGCATTACAATATATTAACGCTTTCAATGGCACAATTATTCAAGTTCCGATAGATAAAAGCATTGGCTCATTTGGTTTAATGACCGAAGGCATCATTTCCACACAACTGGGGCTGCCCGGAAGCCCGGCTTTATCTGAGGTATTAATTATTAAAAGAGATCTTGATTTATTAAGATACACAGAAAGTAAACTGCACATAACTGGTGTATCAACGGCCGAAAGCGTGGCTTTGATTGCTGCTGCAAAAGCGGAAGGATTGCAGGTTTCTTGTAGTGTTACTCCTTATCATCTATTTTATTGTGATGAAGACATGGTGAGCTACGATACTAACCTGAAAGTAACGCCACCATTAAGAAACAGATCAGACATGATGGCTTTAAGAGCTGCCGTTGAAAATGGCGTTGTTGACAGCATTAGCAGCCATCACTTACCGCAAAACTGGGATAATAAAACTTGCGAGTTTGAATATGCAGCTAATGGTATGATAGGATTACAAACAAGCTTTGCGGTGGTTAACCATTTGTTGAATAACCTTTCTGCCAACAGACTTGCAGATTTAATGGGAAACAATGCTCGTAGGCTTTTTAATTTACCTGATAACAGGATAGAAGAAGGTGGAATTGCCGACTTTACTTTGTTTACCAAAGAAGGGGATTCTGTTTTTACAAAAGAAATTAACAAAAGTAAATCTGCTAATAGTGCCTTCTTTAATGTTCCTTTGGCGGGCAAAGTAATAGGGGTTTATACAAAAGGAAAATGGAATAGGAATTAAGTTGTAGGTATTAGGTAATAGGTAAAAAATATTTATTACCTAATACCTACAACCTATTACTTACAACAAATTAATAAATGGCTGAACAACAGAAAGCACATATAAACAAAGGATTAGTAATAGCTGTACTATTAATATTGTTGGATATTATTATACAGTTATCTCACCAAAAACTGCAACCATGGGTATTGTATGCAAACAGTGCAATATTGTTAGTAGGGGTAACAGTAGCTGTTCAATTAAGAATAAATGAGAAAGAAGAAAAGGTGCAATTCAGCAATCTTTTCGGCTACGGATTTAAGGTATCTGTGGTAACAGCTTGTGTGTTGTTTTTGTACACTATCATATCGGTTTACCTGATTTTTCCTAGCTATGTCACCGATATTTATAACCAGAGTATTTCTTTAGCACAGAAAACGCCAGGTTTTAATGCCACTAAGATTGCTGAAAACAAAGACATGGCAATCAAAGTAATCAGAATAAGTACGCTTTCGAGTGTGGTAATGTACAACTTAGCGGTAGGGATAGTTGGGGCAGCCCTTGGTGCAATCATCAAAATGGTTACTGGAAAGAATGGATAATTAAGAAATAGTATATCAAAATAAAAGAAGCTTTCATGGATTTATCAATTGTAATTCCTTTATTGAACGAAGAAGAGTCTTTGCCAGAATTGTGTGCATGGATAGAAAGGGTGATGACTGCAAACAAATATTCGTATGAAGTAATTCTGGTAGATGATGGTAGCACAGACGATAGTTGGGAAGTGATTAAGAAACTATCTGAAAGCAATGCTAACCTAAAAGGAATAAGGTTTCAACGGAATTATGGAAAGAGTGCCGCTTTAAATGAAGGTTTTAAAGCTTCAAAAGGCGATGTAATCATCACTATGGACGCTGACATGCAGGATAGCCCAGACGAAATTCCTGAACTAAGAAGAATGATTTTAGAAGGTGGTTATGACTTGGTAAGTGGCTGGAAGCAAAAGCGTTTTGATAATGCATTGACTAAAAATCTTCCTTCAAAATTGTTTAATGCAGCCGCAAGGGCGAGTTCTGGTATTAAACTAAACGACTTTAACTGCGGATTAAAAGCCTACAAAAGAAAAGTAGTAAAGAGTATTGAGGTTTTTGGAGAAATGCACCGCTACATTCCAGTGCTAGCAAAGTGGGCAGGCTTCAGAAAGATTGGTGAAAAAGTGGTGGAGCATCGTGCCAGGAAGTATGGCGTAACCAAGTTTGGTTGGGAGAGATTTATAAATGGGTTCTTGGATCTTACTACCATTACCTTTTTAAATAAGTTTGGCAAACGACCCATGCACTTCTTTGGTTTATATGGCACACTGTGCTTCTTAATTGGATTTGTTGCTAGCGTATATCTAACTCTAAATAAGTTTATAGATCCTGCGTTTTCATTAACCAATAAGCCAGCGTTTTACATTGGGTTAACCGCTATGATTATCGGAATACAATTATTCCTTACAGGCTTTATTGCAGAATTAGTGACTAGAAACAGTAGTGAAAGAAATAATTATTTGATAGAAGATAGGTTGGGGATTGAAAAATAGCTTTCATCTAAAAGGATTAATTGTTTCTTTGTATCAATACGAAATAAAATGGGAGCTACAATTTTAAAAATAGATACTACGGTTAATAAACCACTCTCAGAAAAGCAGAAAGTTTTTTTGAAGAAATTGGAAGCTGCACCAATAATGACAGATAAAGATTACAAAGAATACCAAAAACTAAGTAAAGCACTAGGTAAATGGAAAATTTAATTTGCCTCGACTCTTCAATATTCATAAATCACTTTCGTGAAAAAGATAAACTACATACCTTCTTTGCAAAATTGGGCTATAAGTACAGTGGTTTTGTAATATCAGTTGTTGCAGAATTTGAAGTTTTGATTGGTGTGTCTAGAATTGAAGATGAAATATATTGGGAAAGCGTGTTTTTAGATTGTTCCATCATTCCATTTAGTTCTGAAATTAATATGATTGCTCTAAACGCTTCCAAAACTTTACGAAAAAATGGTCAACAACTCGAGTTTAAAGATTTGATAATTGGAGCAACAGCTATTCAGCAAAACTTACCATTAGCAACCCTAAATGAAAAGCATTTTGATAAATTAGACAAACTAACCATCGTTACTCCCTTCTCATTATCATGAAACAAAAAGTTATAATAATAGGTCCTGCGCATCCTTTGCGTGGAGGATTGGCTTCTTTTGATGAACGTTTGGCTCGTCAGTTTCAACAACAAGGATATGATGCTACCATCTACACTTTTTCTATGCAATATCCTGGGTTTCTATTTCCAGGAACTACGCAATATTCTTCCGAGCCGAAGCCTACAGATATTAATATTAAGGTTTGCATTAACTCCGTCAATCCTTTTAATTGGCTATTGGTGGGAAATGAATTGCGGAAGCTGAAACCAGCCATCATCGTTATACGCTATTGGTTGCCTTTCATGGGGCCCTGTTTGGGCACTATTCTTCGATGTGCAAAAGCTAATGGCGTTACAAAATTGGTTTGTATTGCAGATAATGTTATTCCTCACGAAAAGCGACCGGGTGATAAGCAATTTACTAAATACTGCTTTAAGCCAATGGATGCTTTTGTTACGATGAGCGAAAAGGTATTGGCCGACTTACAATCATTTACTACTAAACCATCCAAACAAATCATTCATCCTTTATATGATAATTTTGGTGAAGCCATATCAAGTAGTGAGGCACGAAAGCATTTAGGTATTCCAGAAAAGGAGAACATCATTTTATTCTTTGGGTTTATTAGGAAATACAAAGGACTCGACTTGCTGCTACAAGCCATGAAAATATTGAAAGAACAACAGCAGAAAGGGTTGTTTGTGGGATGCAAACTATTGGTAGCTGGCGAATATTACGAAGACAAACAGCAATATGATGATTTAATTAAGCAGCTAGACATTGCCGACCAACTAATATTGCGAACTGATTTCATCTCTGATAGCGAAGTGAGGTATTATCTGAGTGCTGCCGACTTTGTTATTCAGCCTTATCGTAATGCAACACAAAGTGGGGTTACTCCTTTAGCTTATCATTTTGAGAAACCAATGTTGGTTACTAACGTTGGCGGACTACCGTCATTGGTGCCCGATGGAAAAGTTGGCTTGGTGGCAGAACCTAATCCTGAAGCTATTGCAGCCAAAATACAAGAACTATATGCAATAGGGCAACAACATTTTTTACCATTTCTACATACTGAAAAACAAAAGTATAGCTGGAAGGTTTTGGCAGATACTATTTTACATTTGGTGAAGTGAGCTAGAAGTCGAAAGTCATAAGTCGAAAGTTGAGAGTTTGAAAGCCGAGAGTTGCTAGTAAAAATAAAAGAGGCAGTTAGGAAGATATTACTTCACAACCGCCTCTTTTATTTCATACTTTCAGACTTATAACTATCGACTTTCAAACTCTCAAACTCTCAACTATCGACTCTTGACTTTTGACTCTTAACCAGTGTCTTACTTACATTCCTTCACTAATTTTCTCAATATAACCCATTGTTTCAAGGCATCTCGAGAGTCTATTGCAGGATAGCCCAATACTTTTTTGCCATCTGTAAAGTTGTTGATAACGCCTGATTGTCCGCCTACCAAAACGCCATTACCAAGTGTAACATGATCTGATATACAAGCACCGCCGCCAATTATTACCCCATCACCAAGCGTAACAGAACCAGCCAATCCACTGCTTCCTGCCATAATGCAGCAACGTCCCATTTTGCAGTTATGCCCTATCTGCACCAAGTTATCAATCTTACAACCATCGCCAATAACAGTAGAACTAAACTTGCCCCTATCCACACAACTGTTTGCGCCTATTTCTACTGCATTACCAATTACTACGTTACCAATATGCGGTATTTTTAGTAAGCCTCTACCATCAGGGCTTGGTCTAAACCCAAAACCATCGGCACCAATACTCACATTAGCATGAAAAATACAATAGCTACCTATCACGCTGCGTTCACGTATCACCGTGCCAGACCATATCGTTGTTAAACTACCAATAGTCACGTTATCCATGATGGTTACGTTGGGGTAAATGATGGTTCCATTACCTATCACCACGTTTTTACCAATGTAGCATCCTGCCCCAATCTTACTTCCTTTACCAATTGAAGCCGTAGCATGAATCACCGCTGTAGGGTGTATCTCTTCTTCAAATACGGGGCCTTCTTCTACAAACAATTCTAGCAATTGCGCCATGGCAATGTCAGCATTCTTCACCACTATCAATGCCCTGTTTTCGCCGGGTTCTATATCAAAACCTTCGTTAACGATGGCTGCACAAGCCTTAGATGTTTCCCACAGCTTACTATATTTTTTACTCCCAATAAAAGTTATCTGGGTATCTGTAGCAAGCTCCAATTGTTCTGGGGCTGTTATTTGTTGGGTAGTGTTACCTACTAAGATACCTTTTAGGGTTGCGTTAATTTCTTCTACACTGAATGACTTCATCGTTGTTTTTTTATAATTATTGGGTTTGTGTGTTATTTAATAATTGACAAATGAAATCAATTTAATTAAAAGAAAGATAATTATAAATAAAATCATCTTTCCTTTACTTTCTCGAATTCAGATGCACCTAGGACATTTTCTATTTGTTGCATATCTAATCTAAAGTTGTACAGTTTAGAAGTTATGCCCCAATTTATACTTGATTTTATATAATATGTTTTGCCAAACTTTACTTCTAGCACTGTAGAAGCTATATTATTATACAGCTTAGATTGAAAAGTATGTATGCCTTCCGAATACACTTTATAGATGTAACCTGAGTTGTTTTTCATAACAAACATTGGGGTACTATCACCATAAACAGTATAACTTGCAAGTGATAAAGGTATTTTGAAGGGTCTATAAATATTTACAATTGCATATTTGGAAGTGTCCTTTGAATCTGACTTTATTGCTAATTCTTTTTTTGTCACTTTCTTGAACACCGGATTGTTAGAAACATTCAATTTCTGATTGAACCACATCGTGTCTGTCTCAAGCGGTTTATCGCTTAATTTATCTAAGTAAACATTTATAAGGAAGCAAGAGTCAGTAATGCCGATTATTTCGCTAATAAAATTATGTTTCTTGACAAACTTCCAATTGTCTCTAATTATTTTCTCAGTACTTGTTTGGCACTTCTGACTCAACACGCAATCGGAAAGCCACTTGTTTTCATAAATTGAACTATCCCCTGATATAACATCTACATCCTTTTCAAAACCTTCATTTTGACTTATAATGTATTGCCTTCCAGAGTTTTTAGGATATTGATATAATACACTAGAATGTAAATCTTTACAAGAAGGTAGTGATTGAGCTAATGATTTATTGAGAACAAAAAGGAAAGTAAAAAGAATAAAAAGTTTATTAAGATTTTGTATTGATGTCATTTGAGGCGTTATACTAGGTAAAATAATTTTATTTTAATATTTCGGCAGCTTCCTTTGTCCTAATTATTATTTTGAAAATCATTCTGCTGATTTTTCTTTCATTTGTTCATTGGTAATATAGTTTCCACTCTCAAAATCCTGCATTCCTTTGTCTAGTTTTGACTGTAATTCTATTGGAAGGTCTGCTTTGAATAAGCATACGTAAGCTTGTTTCAGTTCTGCCTCGTTTAATGTTTGCAGCTTCTCAACTATTTGTGTAAATGTGGGTGATTGAACAGTTGAAGTCTGTGCCATAGTATTACTTTATTGGTGCAATTTATCTTTTTTTCCTTTAAATGAAATCATTTTACTTAAAACCAAACACAGCTATTTCAACAAAACCTCCCGAATAGAACAATTCTAACCCCAAAACAAGCTCTGTTGCCTTAAAAGTGTTGACTTTAAGTCTTCGGACGGAGGTTTTAGGTCTTCGGACGGAGGTTTTATATCATCAGACACTAGTTTTAAGTCTCCGAACATTGGTTTTGAATCTTCTAACGGACGTTTTATGTCTAAAGACATTGGTTCTAAGTAATCGGACGGAAGTTTTAGGTCATCGAATGTTCGTTTTAAGTCTTCAGACATTCGTTTTATATCAAAAGACCTTGGTTTTTCCTTTTCTAAAAATTATTTCAGAGAATTTACGCTACTTAGTGATATAAATGAATGATGTAGAAAGTAATTATGATTAACACCAACGTTATGCCCACCGCTATTATTGCCCATTGATTGGAAGGGAGCTTACGTTTACGTTTTTTATCAATCCTTGTTTGAACAATTTTATTTAGCTGTCTATTCAAATTTTCAACAGATGCCTCAATTGCTTCCTTGCTTTTAATGGCAGACAATCCCTCCATTGCGTCATTAACAAACCCATCTTCTAGCATTTCTTTTTCAATAAGGTGCGCTTCTTCTGGCGATAATTCTTGGTTTAAGTAGTGCAGATAATCCTCTTCTGTAAAGCCCTCTTCTCCCTCTGATAATATTTTATTGATGTTACTCATAATTGTTGTTTTAACTGTTTCTCTACCAAAATTTTCAGGTTGCGTTTACCATTTTGAATGTAGCTTTTCACCTGCAAAACACTGTATCCCGTAGCATCACAGATTGTTTGATAGCTTTTCTTTTCCAAATAAAACTGTGTTATGCAAACTCTTTGATCAAAACTTAATTGAACCAAGCATTCCTCGATGGCCATCAACGTTTTTTCATTGTGTTGTTTTGCAAAAAAATCAGATTCATCAGTTTCCAATTCAAAATTATCAGCCAATATTGTTGTACGGTTATGATTACGCAGCAAAAGCAAACAATGATTTTTGGCAACCATGTAAAGCCAGCTTTTAAAGTAAGTGACCTTATACTTTTTTAGTTCTGTAATGGTTTTCAGAAATATCTGTTGAACAGCATCCTGTGCTGCCACTTCATCTTTCAGGTACTTCATGCACACGCCAAAAAGCAGTAGGGTATAGCGTTGCAATAAAGCACCAATCCATTTACTATCGCCATCAGAAAGATAGTTGGAAAGCAATTCTTCGTCAGTTATATGGTCGTATTTATTTGTTGGCACAGAATAAAGATAGTTTTTTCAATCACTTTCCATAATTGATTACTAAAAAAGTTAAAATAAATTACTACTAAGGAAGTTGTTAGGAATAGGTGATAGGAAATAAGTAAACCAAATATTGCATGATAGAATAAAAATTTTTTGCTAAATAAGGACTTCGGCTTTCTGAAATTTCTCAACTTTCGAGAAGTTTCTATTAACCCAATAATAAGCCACAATCCTAGTGTTGCTTTTGGCGAAAATTATTCGAGAAAAATTTCTATTTGCCTTTTATGGAAAAAACAAAGTACGTGCATCTCATTAAAAAAATAGTATTGCCATGAACAGAGACAACATTTTAACAGCCGATGTATTAGACATCATCTTCGACGGAAGAAACAAAGCGTATGGTGCTTACAACCTTCGCAAAACGTATGATGAACGCATTAAGTTTGCGCTCATGGGAACAGCCACACTCAGCTTCCTTTTCTTTTTGAGTACTGTCATTAACTTTAGTAAGAAGAAACCAACTCAGATTTATGTTGGTGATGAAATTTCTTTAACAGGAGTCATTAAAGAAGTAGAAAAAGTGGTACCACCTCCCCCACCTCCTGCCCCAAAGCAGCAACAAATTAAAGTTGAAACTGTGGCGTTTACAACGCCAGTGATTACGGAACAAGTAATTGACCCTCCACCATCTGTTGATGTATTGACCGACGTTAAAATAAGCACACAAAATATTGAAGGTGTGAAATCTGATGGAACAATTACGCCACCAGTGGAAGCAAGCACCACAAATGGTACTGGCCCTATTGCTAAAAAAGCGGATGACCCAGAGGGAGAATTTAAAACAGTACAGATTGAGGCCGCTTATCCGGGAGGCAAAGATGGCTGGATGCGATTTTTAGAAAGGAATCTAAACAGAGAAGCACCAAGTGAGGCTGGTGCGCCAATGGGAAAATATACGGTGGCTATCTCTTTTAGGGTAGATGAAAAAGGAAATCTTAGTGATATAATTGCAGAAAACAACCCAGGCTATGGCACAGCAGAAGAAGCAGTAAGGGTAATAAAAAAATCTGGTTCGTGGAAGCCGGCCATACAAAATGGTAGAACAGTTGCGTTCAGGGCAAAACAAACAATAACTTTTGTGGTGCAAGAACCATAAATTAGTTATTAGTTTGAGGCCTTTAATTAATCACTAACAACTAACCATTAATAAATTTATTTGTGTTGGTTAATCATTTCTTTTATAGCCATACATAATTTATTTAGTTTTGCCACATGCACAGCTTCCAAGAATTAGCAAAAAAGTTTATAGACCGCTTTAATACTTCTCATTTCCCTCAGCAGCCTTCTACCTTATATGAACCCGGGGAATACTTTTTGGGAATTGGCGGTAAAAGAATTCGTCCTGTAATGTGCTTAATGGGCAACGAACTGTTTGGCGACATTACCGAAGATGCTTACAACGTTGCCATCGCTATTGAACTTTTTCACAATTTTACTTTAGTGCATGATGACATAATGGATGCCGCAACACTAAGACGGGGAATGGAAACTGTTCATGCTAAATATGGCAGCAACGTAGCAATACTTTGTGGAGATGTAATGATTATAAAGGCTTATGATTACATCAATAAAACAAGCATTGAACACATACATGCAGTGCTAGAATTGTTTAATAAAACAGCAAGGGAAGTGTGCGAAGGACAACAATATGACATGGACTTCGAAAAACAATCTACTGTTTTGTTTGATGAATACCTGCACATGATTACCTTAAAAACTTCTGTACTATTGGCTGCATCCCTAAAACTAGGTGCAATCATTGGTGGAGCAGGAGAGGCAAATTGCAACCACATCTACAACTTTGGACTTAATCTTGGCTTGGCTTTTCAGATTCAGGATGATTATCTTGATGCTTTTGGCGATCCTGCAAAATTTGGAAAAGATGTGGGCGGTGATATTAGGCAGAATAAAAAAACCTTTCTTTTATTGCATGCTTTAGAAGTAGCTACGCCTGAGCAAAGAATAGTGATTGATGAATTGTTAAGTTCTGACAGAGCTGATAAGGTAGAAAAAATGCTTGAAATATTTAAAGCTTGTAACGTAGGTGCTTGGGCTAATCAGTTGAAAGAGCAATATTTAGCAAAGGCTTACAAACACCTTGATGACATTGCTGTTACCGCTACTCGCAAGAATGCTCTTACTGAATTAGCGGCATATTTAATTCAAAGACAATCATGAGTTTATAGTTGAAAGTGAAAAGTTGAGAGTTGAGAGTTGAGAGTCAAGAGTTGTAAGTGGAAAGTGTAGCATTGAAAATATTAATTAATAATTTCATTGGAATCAACAACTAAAAGTCTCTTATAATATCTTAACTCTAAACTCTTAACTCTAAACTCTTGACTCTAAACTCTTGACTCTAAACTCTTGACTTTAAACTTTCAACTAATCAATACATGGCATTAAGCAGAATTTGGAGTGCATTTATACTTATTGCCATCAGTGTGGCACTGTTTAAATGTGTTTATTTTCAGGATGTAGACATTTTTAGTAGGATGGTTGTGGGTAAAGCTGATGACCCTACTAACCTTTTAAAAGTGGATGGTATTATCCCCACTTGCAAAACTGCCGTTGATTTATGTATTAATCTTGTTGGGGTAATGGCCTTATTTATGGGCTTTATGTGCATTGCTGAAAAAGCAGGAGGCATCCGTTTGTTATCTAAAATTATTGGTCCATTCTTTAGTAAACTATTCCCCGAATTGCCCAAAGATCATCCAGCTATGGGCTACATGATGATGAATTTTTCCGCCAATCTATTAGGGTTAGACAATGCCGCAACCCCTTTTGGCATAAAAGCAATGGAGAGTTTGCAAGAAATTAATACAGAAAAAGAAACAGCTTCCAATGGACAGATTATGTTTTTGTGTCTCCATGCGGCTGGCTTAACCTTAATCCCTGTAAGCATCATAGCCACAAGGGCTTCTATGAAAGCAGCTAATGCCACCGACATATTTGTGCCTTGCATGATTGCCACTTTCATTGCCACACTTGCCGCCATGCTCATTATTGCTTTTAAACAGAAGATAAACATGTTTCAGCCCATCATTTTGGTTTGGGTACTGGGACTGTCAGCTGTTATTGCTTCTTTAGTTTTTTACCTCACCACACTTAATGCAGTAGGTGTTCAATCATTCTCGAAAGTATTAAGCAATGGATTAATTCTGTTCATTTTTGTATTAATAATTCTTGGGTCACTATATAAAAAGATAAACATTTTTGATGCTTTTGTTGAAGGAGCAAAAGGTGGTTTTGAAACGGCCATACGCATTATTCCATACTTAGTGGGAATGCTGGTAGCTATTAGTTTGTTGCGGAGTAGTGGCACATTTGAAGTCATCATTTCTGGAATGAAATCCCTGTTTGGGTACTTAGGTGCAGATACTCGCTTTGTGGATGGCATCCCTACAGCACTCATTAAACCATTGAGTGGGGGAGGCGCAAGAGGAATGATGGTAGACACCATGAAAACTTACGGGGCAGATTCGTTTGCCGGCAGACTTGCCTGCATTCTGCAAGGCTCTTCCGATACTACCTTCTATGTAATATCTGTTTATTTTGGTGCGGTTGCGGTTAAAAATACCCGTTATGCAGTTGGGGCAATGCTATTAGCTGATTTGGTGGGCATCATCACATCGATCCTTTTATGTTATTTATTTTTTGGAAAATAGAGCGATTCATTTTGAGAAATTTCTTATAAAACAACATATAATTGTACCATTACGAAGTTTGAAGGCAATCACTTTAATCCAATTAACAATCCGATAGACCTGTTTGTCAATCTGATTGTTAATCGAGACAATCAGATTGACAATCGGGACAATATGATTGTCGACTAGGTCAATCCGATTGTCAATTGAAACAATAAAATTTACAATTTTCTCAATCTGATTGTCAATGGAGACAATAATAATGTCGATTAGGACAATCCGATTGACAAAAGGGGTAATCGGATTGTCAATTAGAAATGTAGCCAAAACACATTTTCCCTCAAAAGTTTTATACTCGTTTTCATCCTTAAATTGAATGGCATATACCAATTTACTTCTTCCTATGATTCTTCTTTGCATTATATCATTGCAGACTTTGCAGTTATACTGAGAATAAATTGATTTGCGATAATTTCAAAAAAAATATGGAGTTGCAAAATAAATGTTAGTGTTATTTCGTTATTTAAATATGGGATTTCAAAAACTCAACAATACCGACAGATCAGTATCAGTCCTTCGGGAATATCAACGTAATGCTGATGACAAACTTGTTTATATACGAGTCACGGTCATACTAATGCTTGATATGGCTAAATCTGTGGAAGAGATTGAGTTTTTTTGGGGGATTGATGCGAGTACCATTTACCGTTACTCCAAGTACTGTAAGGAAAAGGGATTGGATGAGTACCTGAAAACAGGGTTTACAGGTTATGAGGGGGAAAGTGAAGCATTGTTTTTCGCATAGCAATTTCTTGTTAGTATAAATAAGGACAACGTGTTTCACTTTAATTGATTTAAGTAAAGATTGATAAATGTGTTGAATATTTAATGGGGGACTTCTAAACTAAACGAAGTTGTTATTCCTTTATGATTAAGTAATTGTGTGCTAACACTTTTTTTATTAAATATATATCCTCAAAAAGGTTTTATAATTTATAATTCCTTATTTTTAAATTTTATAGGCAGTATCGTTGTACCGACTGTTGTTTTTGTTTAAGCTTAATATTAATGATAGCAACCCGGCAAGCATCTCTTTTTCAAAACTATTTTAGTTCAAATTATTCTTATAATGAGTTATTGGGCGAAGATGGTGTTCTACGCCCTTATTGGCAAACCTTTTTTCAATCTTTTGCCCTTCTTGGTTCTGATGAACTACATGAGCGTAGGCAGGCAATCCTTAGATTCCTTAAGGAAAATGGGGTTACTTATAATATTTATGGTGACCCGCTTGGTTTAAACAGACCCTGGAATCTGGATGTTATTCCCTTTTTAATCGGTAAACAAGAGTGGGCAACTATAGAATCGGGTCTTGTTCAAAGAGCTGAACTTTTTGATCTTATCCTAAAGGATATTTATGGTCCTCAACAGTTAATTAAAAAAGGATTACTGCCCATAGAACTGGTCTATAATCATCCGGGTTTTTTACGTCAATGTGCTGGAATAAAACAAAAAGGGAATCATCAGCTAGTGTTGTATTCTTCTGATATTGCACGTAGTCCTGATGGTAAAATATGGGTACTAAACGATAGAACACAAGCCCCATCTGGTTCTGGCTACGCACTAGAAAACAGAATGGCTATGGCTCGCATTCTGCCTGAATTTTTTGAAGGGCTAAAGGTAAAACAACTGTCTCCCTACTTTACCGATTTAAGAAATGCTCTTACTGACATGATGCCGCAGCACAATCAGCCCCGCATTGTGATTCTTACGCCAGGTCCTAGAAATGAGACCTATTTTGAGCATTCTTATCTTTCATCCTATCTTGGCTACACCCTTGTGCAAGGCGATGATTTGATGGTTAAAGATAATTTTGTTTGGTTAAAAACAGTTGGCGGACTAGAAAGAGTTGACGTTATTTTGAGACGTGTGGATGATAATTATTGCGATCCACTTGAACTAAAAGAAGACTCTCAACTAGGGGTTGCTGGTTTGTTGCAAGCCGTTAGGAGTGGTAATGTACAAATAGCCAATCCATTGGGTAGTGGCATTTTGGAGAATCCTGGCATATTGCCTTTTTTGCCAGCAATTGCAAAATATTATTTCAACAAACCTCTTATTCTCCCAAATATTGCTTCATGGTGGTGCGGTCAACCAGCTGAATTAAAATATGTATTAGACAACATTTCTACACTTATCATCAAAAAAATTTATAGGGATTCCAATATAAGTACCTCTATAGATGGCTCTTTATTGACCGCTAAAAAGATTCAGGAATTAAAGGAGCAAATAAAAACCCATCCTTATTTATATGTGGGTCAGGAAAGAGTGGCGTTTTCTTCTACGCCTTCCCTTTCCGACAAAAAAGTTGAGCCAAGAGATGCTCTATTTAGGAGTTTCTTGGTAAGCAATGGGAATAGTTACACCGTAATGAAAGGTGGCTTAACACGCACCTCTAGCGATTCGGGCAACATGATAATTTCCAATCAACTAGGTGGATTGAGTAAGGATACTTGGATTATTAGTCCTGATTCAGATAACCAATTCTCTCAGCAACAATCATTTAGGAATTCCTTTGGGGGAATGACGCAGTCTCAATCGCAGCTTCAATTGCAAAGCCAGCAAATGCCTGCTGCCATCATGCCTACCTACAAAAGTTCTTTGCCTAGTCACACAGCAGAGAACTTATTTTGGGTTGGTAGATACGCAGAACGCTTTTTAGGGAATGCACGTTTTCAGCGTACGGTCATGCAAGCTATTTCAGAGGGAAATCATCTACAATTTGATAGTAATCGCCAAACTGAGGAAAACCTATTAATGGCATTAACACATTATACCTTCACTTACCCAGGTTTTATTGGAGATACAGGCAAAGCGAAATTGGGTAATCCTTGGAAAGAATTATCTGAAATGATGTTCGATGCTACTAAAAATGGAGGTCTTTCTTACAACTTTTCTTTGTTTAGCAGATCGGTTAATGCGGTGAGAGATCATTGGAGTACAGATACTTGGCGTGTGCTGAGGAGTATGGAAGAGCTTTGGGTGGAGGCATCAACCTCGCATCTTACTCATTTTAAGATGATTGCAATGTTGGATGAATTGATTACTTCTATGGTAGCTTTTATTGGGTTAAATAGAGAAAGCATATCAAGAGAACAGGGTTGGTCGTTATTAAATACTGGAAGAAAGATTGAATCTGGGCTTCTGTTGGTGAATATGATGCGAGCAACCTTGGTAAACAAGCACGATGAGCAAGTGGCTTATAATCTTCAAGAGGCAGTTTTGCGTAGCAATGATTCTTTAGTTAATTATCGATATAAATATAAGGTTCACCTTCAACTGCCTTTAGTTTTAGATCTAATGTTGCTTGATTCAAACAATCCAAGATCTCTTATTTATCAGGTAGTGCGTATAAAAAACTATCTGGAAAGTATGCCAAACCCTCAAAAGGTAGCGATGCCAGAACATTTAAGGCTTACCACAGAACTTTATGAACAACTAAAAAATGCAGATAAAGATTTTCTGACAGCAATAGATAACACTATGGGTTCTTATGAAAACTTAGATAGCTTCTTGGCTGACATGTACACTTATCTGGCTACTATTCCCAATGCCATATCGAAAACATATTTTAAACATACACAGCCACAGCGGCAATTATTTACTGCAGGCTAGTACATAGACATATATCATGAAATATAAGATTATCCACAAAACAGAATATATCTATTACGAACCTATTAGTCTTTGCCACAATATGGCTCGTTTGGTGCCAAGGAGTACTACTTCTCAAAAATGCAATAAATCTACGGTAGTGATAGATCCAATGCCTGATGTGCTGAATGAATTCGAAGACTTTTTTGGTAATAATGTTACCTATTTTGCAATTCAACGGGAGCATAAGTCATTATCAGTTACTGTTTCTTCTGAAATTGAGCGTGTGCCTGTAGATTTAAAACAAAGTATTGAAACGTATGGAAAGGTTTCTTGGGAAGATGCAAGAATGCAGTTATACCAACAACGACTTGATTATATTGATGCACGCCAATATGTTCCAGAAACTGAGGCTACAAAATTCGAGTCGGGAATTACCAATTATGCCTTAAAGTCTTTTACACCGGGTAGACCGATATATGAAGCAGTTTATGATTTGATGGAGCGCATCTTTAAGGATTTTCAATTTAAACCAGGGTTTACCACGGTGGCTACACCAATAGCCGAAGTGATGCAGTTGCGTAAAGGTGTTTGTCAGGATTTTGCACATGTGGGTATCGCATGCCTTCGTTCTGTTGGTTTGCCAGCTAGATATGTTAGTGGATACATTGAAACGTTGCCACCACCTGGTGTAGAAAAGTTAGTAGGAGTAGATGCTTCTCATGCTTGGTTCTCTGCATTTATTCCAAATATTGGTTGGCTCGACTTTGACCCAACAAACAATGTTGTTCCCTCCAATCAACACATTACTATTGGATGGGGTAGAGACTATTTTGATATTACACCACTCAAAGGAGTCATCCTCAGTAGTGGACCACATCGCCTTTCCGTTTCAGTAGATGTGAGGAGAATAGTAGTTGGTGGATAGTTATTAGTTATTAGTGGTTTTGAAAATATATTCTCCTCTTACTTTTATATCATGAACCACTAATAACTAATAACTATCCACCAACTATCCACTAATAACTATACTAATGTGTTCCCAATTCAGGGGAAACAGCTTTTACTGATTCGAAGTTCTTCTTCATGTCTTCAAGACCTTTAATATAGCTTTCAGCAATTCTTCTTTCTTCTCCCATATTATCAGCTTTCTTACCTTCCAACGTATTGTAATATTTAATTTGTTGCTCCAAATCTTTCTTAACAGAAGCGTAAACCTTTGCTGCCAATGTTTTATCATCTGCTCTGTAACAAGCCTCTAAAAACAATAAACTAGTACGGTTGTGCATGTTTCCACGACTAACCATTCCATATCCAAAGTTTTCTTGACTCATACCCTTATCAGCTTTTTCTAATAGTTTACGAGCATCTTCTTTTCTATTTCTTGAAGCAAGATAACTAGCCAATTCTCCATAAGCAGCACGAATAGAAAGTAAATGTCTGCGGTTTTCTTCATCATAATAAACACTTGGCAAATCTGCATTGCCAAAACCAAACTTGTTCATCATTTTGTCCATTGCCCAATCTGCATTCCACTCATCACCTTCCACTGGAACTAACCGGTAGCTTAAACCATCCTTACGCAAGTACTTACCAAAGCCTAATTCACCAAAAGAAGAAGTGAAATAGATAGGACGTTTCCATTTGTTTGCAGCGATAATATTTAAGACGGCAATATCATTTTTGTATAAAGATGATTTAGGAATATCAAATTTCAATTCATTCACCACACTGTCTTTTGCAGTAACTGTACCATTGCTACGAACAAGGTTTTTATCTACAGGAACAGTAATTTTATGTACAGGGAAAGTGTTTATGAATTCATCTCCACCACGGCTTTGAACCTTATCAGCGTCATCACTGCCTACATATCTACGCATAATGGAGTCAATGTCATAGTATCTGGTATCTGGATAACTAGCATTTGCTTGGAAAGGAACATAATCTCTCTTGCGCCCCTCTATCTGATCGATACTAAAGATTACATCTATAGAATCACTCTGATTAATTTTATAACGTAGCTGGTTAATGTACCAGTCTATGCCTAATAAACTATTGTTTATAACCCTAATGTCTGGTCTGATACCTTCTACTTCTTGTGCATACCATAATGGATAAGTGTCGTTATCGCCAAAGGTGAATAGGATAGCGTTTGGTGCACAACTTTCCAGATAATCCTTTGCCAAATCTCTTGATAATGTTTTCTTACTACGGTCATGGTCATCCCATTCTTGTTGTCCCATGATTACAGGTACTGCCAACAGACAGCTAAGAGTAGCCAATGTAGCAGCAACAGTTTGTGATAGTTTAAGTTTCGTTAACCATTCACTAACCATTAAAACGCCTAATCCAATCCAGATAGCATAGGCATAAAAACTTCCAGCAAATGCATAGTCACGCTCACGAGGCTGGTAGCCAGCCTGATTTAGGTAAAGTATGATTGCCAATCCTGTGAAAAAGAAAAATAAGAAAGTGACAAATCCATCACCTCTATTCTTTTTATATTGATAGTAAGCACCCAATAAACCAAGAATAAATGGAAGCATAAACAATGTGTTATGCGCTTTATTGTTTTTCATACTATCAGGCATGGCAGATTGATCGCCTAAAAAGATGTTATCTATAAATGGTATACCAGAAAGCCAGTTACCATCGCGAACATTACCACCAAACATACCTTCTATATCATCTTGTTTGCCACTAAAATTCCACATGAAATAACGGAAGTACATCCAGTAGAACTGATAAGAAACAAAGAAATAAACGTTGTCAGCTTGATTAGGTGTACGATCGTAACTTCCGTCCTTGTTTTTGTTTATATCCAACATGTAAGCATAATAATCAGCATGATTCTGATCGTTACTAGCATCCCAAACACGTGGTAAAACCATTTTGTCGTCAGGAGAATACACATAGTGTCCATCCTTTCCAATTTCTATATACTTTTCCTTTCCTTTTTGGTATTTGGTATTAGTGGTTTTGTAGTCAACTGGTTGTGCCGTAAACTTCTGACCGTATAATAATGGGAAATCACCATATTGATCACGGCCAAGATAACCAACAAGGCTAATAGGATTATCAACGTTATACATGTCAATTGCAGGGTCTGCACTACTACGAATCATGGTAGTAAGGTACGAGCTATACCCTATCAGCATGAAAGCAAAACTCCAAAGTCCAACACGCAACATAGCCCAACCATTCTTGTTTGCAATGCGCAATCCATACCAAATTCCTACTGCTATTAAGATGAAAGCAAACGTAAATCCAGAGAAGAAAGGCAGATTGAAATTATTAACAAAAAGTCTGTCGAAATAGCCAGCAAAGCCGATACTGTACTGAATTACCCCTACTTGAACGATGCCAAGTAAAACTCCTCCAATTACAAAGAATATGTAAACACCACCTGCAAATTCTTTATTTCCCTTACTAATCTTTTCAATTAAAAATAATATGGCAACCGCAATAATAGTTCCCAATATCATCAAACCTCCAACGGTTGTGTCAACAGCTAAACCGCGTGATTCGTTGGCTTCACCATTTGCGCTTAACAAAGCTAAGATGAAAGCAAGAATACCGCCTCCAATTACGATTCTTAAAAACCACGTACGAATTTCTTTGTAGTTAAATGTATGTTGTCTTCTGTAATAGTACACCATCACAGTTGCAGGTATGGTTAATAAGCTTAGTAAGTGTACACCAATAGATAAACCAATCATAAAGAATACAGCGATAATCCATCTGTCAGAGCCTGGTTCATCAGCGTTTTGTTCCCATTTAAGGATGCACCAAAACACCACTGCGGTAAAAAAGGAACTCATGGCATAAACTTCACCTTCCACTGCACTATACCAAAAGCTATCACTGAACGTGTAAGCCAATGCTCCTACCACACCAGCACCCATAATGCTCCATGTTTGGTAAGCTGTAAGGGTATCAGTAACATTTACTTTTAGTATTCTACGAGCGAAATGGGTGATGCTCCAGAACAGAAATAAGATAGAGAAACCACTACCTAAAGCACTTAGGGTATTGACTGCTTTGGCAGCAGTGAGGGGATTGTTTCCAAAAAGTATAATGAATATTCTTCCTAACAAAATAAATAACGGGGCTCCTGGTGGGTGAGGTATCTGTACTTTAAAACAGCTACTTACAAACTCTCCACAATCCCAAAAGCTACCTCCAGCCTCTGCGGTTAGGATATAAACGGTACAAGCTATGAGGCATACTGCCCATCCTACAATGTTGTTGACCTTACTAAAATTCATGTCCTTTGTTTTATTAAAAGTGTGGGCAAACATAGTTTATTGAATTGAAATATGGAATTTTGGATGCTAAACAAAACGGTGTGATTATTACTTAAATACAAAAAATGCAAATTATTTAACAATATTATCCTGCAAACAACTTGTAAAGCATTTTTACTTTTCCTTTGCCACCGTAGATAAAATGAGTTTAATGAAAAGAATGATAAATAATACAAAATACCTTTTGCCCCTTTTCTTCCTTGTAGCATGTGGTAATGGTGACATTAAAAACCCTCCTACAACCAATAACGCAACTAATGAACCTCCACAACTTACCTACACCATTGCAAATCAATTTCCACATGACACGTCTACTTACACGGAAGGATTGGAATTTAATGATAATGTTTTATATGAAAGTGGTGGACAGTATGGGGTAAGTAAATTGGCAACAGTCGATTTGAAAACAGGACAATCTACCAAAAAGACACCATTAGATAAAAAATATTTTGGTGAAGGAATAACCATCTTGAACAACAAGATTTATCAAATGACATGGAAAGAAAAGACCTGTTTTCAATATGATGCTAAAACCTTTGCCAAGCAAAAAGAATTTACTTACGATGGGGAAGGGTGGGGCATGACAAACAATGGCAAGCAGCTAATCAACAGCGATGGCAGCAACAACCTTTATTTCCGTGACCCTGAAACGTTTAAAGTGTTGAGCATTGTGGGAGTAACAGATAATAATGGACCCGTTGCGAACATTAATGAACTGGAATATATTAATGGATTTATATTAGCCAATATTTGGCAATCGGACATCATCATTAAGATTGACCCTGAAAGTGGAAAGGTTTTAGGCAAAGCAGATTTTAGCGGAACGAAAGAGAAATATTTTCCTGAGTATGCAGAAAAAGCGGAAGTGCTAAATGGTATTGCTTACGATAATGCCACCAAAAAATTGTTTATTACAGGGAAGTATTGGCCAAAAATATTTGAAGTGAAAGGCCTTACAGAAAAGTAGGTTTAAGATGTGGAAATTTAATAAACGCCCTTAATAATTTAAGGGCGTTTATTAAAATGTTATGTAGGTTTTCTTGATAGAAAGTATAGTTCAAGTGCTAAAATTTATCAAGTAACAAGTTTTTTTAAGGAATCTAGTCTAAAAAAGGTTAGCAACTTTAACTTCAATGCAGTGTCATTTCAAATGATTACTTTCAAATTACACCTTTCAATTTCCTAAGCTTCCGAAGTTTCATCTTTTGTTTCTTCTGCTGCATCTACCTCATCAGCTTCGTCCTCTATAAGTTCTATGGTTATTGCATGTTGTTTAATAGATTTAAACCATCGCACCATCTTCTTCATATCACTGGCATACACTCTGTCAAAATCCAGATCAGGAAATACAATTGTGAAGTATTCTTTTGTTGCTTTTGCATCTTTTTCATCTGGAACAACCTCTTTTGAAGCATCCATTGCTAAAAACACTTTCGCCAGTTTAACGTTTTCTCTTATAGTAAAAACTTCAATTGATTCTAATTGCGAGAATGTGTTGCTTCTTGATGAAACAAATTTTACTGACTTATCGTCTAGGCTTCTAACTAAAATGCCTTCTCCTTTTTTTCCAAAGATTTCATACAAACCAGATAATCCTGTTACTGCTATTAATTTGCTATATTCCATTTATTAATTTTTCATCGGCAAAATAAAGGGAAATGAAGAAAACTAGATTTCTTTTTAAGTTCGTGTATAAAATCATTCTCATAAATAACAGGCTGGTAACATTTTAAAAGATGGGTTATTTTATTGAATAATGTGGATTGTGTACCTCTAAAAACCCGTTTTCTGTTGATGAATATTTTTTCATTCCATAAAATTTCACCACTCACCATTAGCCATTAATCAATGATCAATAATTCTACTTTCACTGATTATATTGATTGTTATCCATCAGGGGCTATACTGCTAATTTCAGGAGGAAAAGCGATAAACTTTTATACACCCGTTCCAACTCTAAGAATGTTCTAAACATTCTAGAAGCTTATCCCAAACACGCAGAATATAAAATTGAGTACATTCTTTTGTCCTCTTTCTTCTATTTATTCAACTGAATCAAGCTTAAATTCACTTGAGTCACTCAATGACTCAGGTGAGTCAGTCCACGACTCACCTGAGTCAGACAAAGATTCACCTGAGTGAGTCGACGACTCACTTGAGTCAGACAAAGATTCAGTTGAGCGAGTCGACGACTCACCTGAGTCAGACAAGGACTCACCTGAGTCGTGGACTGACTCAAGTGAATAAATGACGCTTTTTGATGCTAAAATTGCTAAAGTAAATGATGTATTCATTGACAGTAAAGGGTTTTAAGGAGTTTATAGATTATACTCAGCAGAATTTGGTTTGCGCAATGAGAGAAACTTCAATCATTTGGAGTAAAGGGAGTTAATCATTCCTTTCGGTCAAAAATCAATATTCACACGTGTAACCAAACTCAATAATTTATTTTTACAAAACAAGGGTTTGTCTGTTTTAATAAGGATTTTGAATAATAAAAAATGCTTAGCCTAAAATATTACACACAAACTATATGAAATCTAATGTGTCAATGTAGAATTAATATCTCAAAAAAACCTTATCCCCACCCTTTGTTCTTTAGTTCGCATCCCTTTACATTCGCCACCCGATTAATTAATAAAAGTTCACCACAAGGAACACAAAGAAAAGATGCACTAGGAACACAAAGATTTGCTTAATACCTTGTGGTCCTAGTGATAATCATTGTGTTCTTTGTGGTAAAGATTTTCTAATAATAAAATAGAACAAGTAAGAGATATGAATCAGTTTGAACAAATCATTGCAGGTAAAATGAACCTGAAAATAGCACAAATAGAAGCAGTTTTGGCTCTATTTGCTGAAGGTGCCACCATCCCATTTATTGCTCGTTACCGAAAAGATAAAACAGGTGCATTGGATGAAGTGCAGATTCAACAGATTCAAGATGAGATGAAAACCTTGACAGAATTTGCTGAAAGAAAAGAATTTATCATTAAAACAATTACCGAACAAGGTAAAATGACGGAAGATCTGCAAGGCAAAATTGATAAAGCAATAACGATCACCGACTTGGAAGATATTTATCTCCCTTATAAACCAAAACGGAAAACCAAGGCTCAAACAGCAAGAGAAAATGGCTTAGAACCTTTATCTGTATTGATATTATCGCAAGTGCCAACAGATTTAGAATCAGTTGCAAAAGAATACCTAAATGATAAGGTTTTAACGGTGGATGATGCATTGCAAGGTGCAAGAGACATCATTGCCGAACAGGTAAACGAAGATGCAACGGTGCGTGCCAAATTGAGAAAGTGCTTTGAAGATACTGCTACTTTTCAGAGTAAAGTGCTACCAGAAAAGGAGGCAGAAGCCATTAAATACAAAGATTATTTCGATTTTAGTGAACCTATTCACAAGATTCCTTCACACAGAATATTGGCCATATTGCGTGGCTTTCTTGAAGGACACTTACGAATGAATATTGCTCCACTTGAGGAAGAAGCCATTGATTTGATAGAAAACATCTATATAAAAGAAAGCCTGAACAGCTCGGTAGAACAGGTAAAGAAAGCCATTAAGGATTCGTACAAAAGATTGTTGCATCCTAGTTTGGAGACAGAATTTAGAACTACTTTAAAGGCAAAAGCCGATGAGGAAGCGATAAATGTGTTTGCCGAAAACCTAAAGCAGTTGTTGTTGAGTGCACCATTGGGAAGTAAGCGTGTATTGGCTATTGACCCCGGTTATCGTACAGGTTGCAAAGTGGTTTGCCTAGATGAACAGGGTGCGTTATTAAAAACAAGCCTCATCTACATTCACGAAGGAAACAAGCAGCTTGAAGCTGGATATATCATCAAAGATTTAGTAGCTAAATATAACATTGAAACATTTGCCATTGGCGATGGAACGGCGGGCAGGGAAACGGAACAATTTATTAAATCGCTACAATTAAACATCCCTATTTTCTTGGTGAATGAGGATGGCGCTAGCATTTATTCCGCTTCGGAAGTAGCAAGAGAAGAGTTTCCGAACGAGGATATTACTGTGAGGGGTTCTGTGAGCATTGGGCGCAGATTGATGGATCCATTGGCTGAATTGGTTAAACTTGACCCGAAAAGTATTGGCGTAGGGCAATATCAACACGACGTTAACCAGAGCAGACTTAAAGAAAAGCTCGACCAGACAGTGGTGAGCTGCGTGAACCAAGTGGGGGTTAACCTTAACACTGCCAGCAAAAACCTATTGAGTTATGTGAGTGGCATTGGCAACACGATTGCCGAAAACATCATTACACACCGAAACGAAATTGGTAAGTTTACAAGCAGGGATCAGTTGATGAAAGTGCCTCGTTTGGGTGGCAAAGCATTTGAACAATGCGCGGGTTTCTTGCGCATTAAAGAAGGAACGAATCCATTGGATGCGAGTTCTGTTCACCCCGAAGCTTACCCTATTGTGAAGAAGATTGCAGCCGACCTTAATGTGGATGTGAAGGAATTGGTGGGTAATGAAACGCTCTTGAAAACAGTAGAACCTAGAAAATATGTTACCGAGCAGATTGGGGTATTAACCATTCAGGATGTATTGAAAGAGTTGAAAAAACCTGGCCTTGACCCTAGAAGTTCTTTGGAACAGTTTGAATTTGCGGCTATATACAAAATAGAGGATGCCCAAGTTGGAATGATTGTGCCAGGTATGGTAACCAACATCACTCGCTTTGGTGCTTTTATAGATATTGGGGTTAAACAAGATGGATTGGTACATGTGAGCGAGATTTCGCATACGTACATCACCGACCCAAATGAGATTTTGAAGCTGAACGATAAGGTGATGGTAAAGATTACGGAAGTGGATATATCAAGGAAACGTATTGCACTTTCCATCAAACAAACACAAGAAGCTCCAGCTAAGAAAGGAGGTAGCCGACAATATAATAATGACAGAACAAAACCACAACAACCCGTGGAATCCAACAACATCAATGATGCTTTGTCGATGTTGAAAAAGAAGTTTGGGAAATAAGTAGGAAGAATTCAACATTCCGAAAGCCACACATTTTCGGAATGCTGAATAACCCTACAAGAAACTATACAACTTTTATTGAGAACACTGTAATGATTCTGGGGTAGCTTAATGTGAATATTTGTTGGTTGAAATTAATCAACAAATAAAACTTAGTAAAATGAGAAAAACATTGCTTGTAGCCTTAGCCATCATGATGACTACAATGATTTGCCCGAATACAAAAGCAGCATTCGTGAATAGATTAACTGTTGTAAGTTTACCAGTCATAGATTTGGCAAAGGAAAACTCAATTACAGTCCGTGTTAATGAGATAAGGACTATGGATAAATCGAGGCTTACTCATGAGGAAAAGAAAGGCTTAAGAAAAGAATTACGTTCACTAAAAACACAATTAAAAGACCTTGGCGGCAGGGGCATTTATCTTTCTGCTGGGGCAATTATCATTATTATTTTGCTACTTATCTTGATATTGTAACTTTTAGGGGTAAGGGATTATTAAAAAAGAAGGAGTCAACAACTTTAAAAGCTGTCGACTCCTTCTTTTTTATTTCCTGAACAAATACTATTTCTTAATGAATTGCAATGTTTTTGCTTCTCCTAAAGAGGTATTAATATGCAAATAATAAGTTCCTGCTGCCAAATTACTTACTTGCAATGATGGGTTTGAAGCATCGTTTAATTGCACAGTGGTTATTGTTTTACCCAAATTATTTGCCAAACTAAAAGATGCAATGTGTATTCCATTAATGGTAATCTTATCGGTGGTAGGATTTGGATAAACTGATAAAGTAGTAAGTCGAGAGTTGAAAGTAGCAAGTGAAGCAACATTACTGTAATTGATATTGCCTAATTTATCCAATGATTTAATGCGGTAGTAGTTAGTTCCACTTGCCGGATGTTTATCCAATAGATTATAATTATTATTACCTTTTCCTATTGCAGATGCAATGCTGATTTCAGTGAAAGTTTTGCCATCAATACTATGTTGAATAGCAAAATTGGTTGAGTTACTTTCTCCTATAGTTTGCCATTGCAAGTTTACTACTCCATCGGTTTCTTTTGCTTGAAGAGCAATACTATTAATAGGAAGTACGGTTACATCGAGATTATTGCTATATAAAGTTAAATCTGTTGCAATAGAATTGGATGCCATCACAGAATATTGCCCAATACTGGTAACGGTAAAAGTGCTATCACCCACTTTTGTTGCCACAAGATTACCATCCTGATACCATTGGTAAGTATTGTTAGCTAGCGTTCCTCCCACAGAAAAGGAAAGCTGATTTCCATTTTGCTGAATATTTACCGTTGATTGAGGACTATAAGTTTTAATTGAATCGGCAAATCCTGCTGGAGCAATTGCCTCCATACCTGCAAAAGTGAACTGATTATTGTTTAAATAAAGGCTTTTTAATTTCTTTAAATTTAATAATGATGAGGGAATGCTTCCACTTAAAAGGTTATTATTAAGTGCAAGCGCAGTTAGGGTTGTTAAGTTCCCAAAAGTGGATGGGATGCTTCCGCTCAATTGATTACCGAATAAGTATAAAGTATTGAGTAAACCTAAATTGCCAATAGATTCAGGTATTTTACCACTAAATTGATTGGTTTGTAAGTATAAATAAGTCAAGTTAGAAAGGTTACCTATAGTGTCGGGGATGGAGCCACCCAATTGATTCCCCCACAACGACAAAAACGATAAACTTGATAGATTACCTATGGACTTTGGTATTCTGCCTGATAAAGAGTTACTACTTAAAATTAGATATTGAAGATTTGTTAGGTTACCCAAAGTATCAGGGATGCTTCCACTCAGTTTATTTCCCCATAAATACAAGTAGTTCAAATTGGTTAAATTACCAATTGATAGTGGTATGGTACCTGTTAGAACGTTGCTGTACAAATATAAACCTGTGAGGCTTGTAAGGTTACCTAAATCTGGAATTGTGCCAGAGAGTTTGTTATAGCCCAAGTTTAAGCTAGTTAAATTGTATAAAGAACCAATTGAGGATGGAATCGTTCCAGTTAATTGATTTGTAGATAAGGATAAGCTGGTTAAATTAGTTAATGACCCAATAGATGATGGAATTGTTCCAGTTAATTGATTATTAGATAAGGATAAAATAGTTAAATTAGTTAATGACCCAATTGTTGCAGGAATTGTTCCAGTCAGTTTATTGCCAGATAAATACAATGTTTGCAAATTGGTCAGATTAGTTAAAGAAGCCGGTATTGTGCCTGTCAGTGTGTTTTGATCTAACTCTAAAGTAACTAACTTAGTAAGGTTTCCAAGCGTTATTGGGATAGTGCCTGTAAATTTATTCGACCAAAGTAACAAAGTTTGCAATTGTGTTAGGTTGCCAAAACTAGATGAAATATTTCCACTCAAAGCATTGTTTCCAAAAGCCAAATAGGTAAGATTAGTCATATTGAAGAAGGAGGCAGGAATTGCACCTTTCAGGTTGTTTTTGGTAACCCTTATTTTAGATACCCTATAATTGGCATCTAAGGTTATACCAAACCATTTACTTACAGGAGCTTTTGTAAGCCAATTGGTATGGCTTGTCCAACTTGCACCTCCTGTACTGTCGTAAAAATCTACTAGTGCAAGACTGTCTTGCGGATTTACTTGGGCTTTAACTTTTGCGGTAATGGCAATAAACAGGCATGAGGTAATCAGAATTTTTGAAAATTGTTTCATTTTAGGTTGTTTAATATTAATAAGTTTTTCGGTGCTAAAAGTAATATTATAAGCTGAACAAATGAAATATTTTTCAATAGAATGAATATTTATTGAAAAGAAGTAACAATAAAAAAGTCCAAACTGAAATCCAGTTTGAACTTTTTTATTGCAGCTAATGAAATGCGTACTATCCCTTCCACTCTCCTCTTGGCTTCTTATGTGCTTCAAGTTTGTTTAGCTGTTCTGGCGTAAGAATTGTCTTAACTGTTTCCTTCTGCTGTTCCATTAAAGTTTTCATCTTTTCTCTCTTTTGTTCGGGGAAAAGGGTATAGTCTTCATGCAATGCTTTCATTTGGTCGTGCAGTTTTGTTTGAGCTGCCTTCATTGATGCCACTTGTTCATCTTTTAATCCTAAATCAATTTTCATTCTTTCCAAATGAGCCGCTTGCATTACTTGCCTGTCCTCGTCTCTTTTCTTTTTAAAAGAATCTTTCTTTGTTCTTTGTTCAGGTGTAAGAATAGTTGCTAGCTTATCTTCTCTTTGCTTTCTGAGTTCACCAAGCTTCTTCTTTAAATCACCCACCTTTAGCTTGTCATTGTTATATAATTCGGCTGTTTGTTTTTCAAAATCCTCATGAATTATTTTCGATTGTTTGCGTTGTTCTTCTGTTAATACAATCGGAGGCTTTCCAAAGCCTCTCTCCTTTCTTTCATGTCCCCACCTTTTTGCCATGTCCCTTTCTGGCCCTTGGTGTCCATCTCTTCCCTCTTCAGGTCGTCCCCATCTATTCACCATATCATGCCCCTTTTGATGATCATCGCGCTCATCACCATCACGCCTATCTTTCCATGGTTGGTTATTGTCCTTAAAATGAGGCGGACGATGTGGAGGAGGCGCTGCACTGTCAATTTGTGCATTCGTTACTAAAGTAAGTAACACTAAAGCCGAAGCTGTTGCAATTAACTTTTTCATTTGTTTACATTTAAATTAAAAAAAATATTTTTATTGTGCTTTTGAGCTACAAACATATACACTGGTTTAAAGCCATTTCTTCAATTCGGTATACAGATATTTTGCTACGATGAACTAAAACTTCACCCGAAATGATGTTATGCTCGTCGATAAACAAGCAGTTAAAAAACAATTAAAGATGTGTTAAAGGAATTTAATTGTGTTTTTAAAGATGGATCAATGTTCAAGATACCCCTTGGTATAGTTAAAGAAACCAATTCTAAATTAATATTGCCGAATAAACAGTTTTACAAACAGCCTGTTAATGCTGTATTTCAATGTAAAGGTTTACGCTACTTTTGCCGCCGTTAAAATTTCTTTTGTATAACTGCTCTGGGTTAATTTAACCACAAAGAACACGAAGGATGTGACAAAGCACACAATGAATAGGTAACATTTCAAGTTTGAAGATGCCCTAAGGAAACTCTAGACCTTTGTGTACTTAGTTTTTTCCCTTACGAACTTGGTGGTAAAGTTCCTGAGAAGTAAACTTTTTGTTAGGATAAAAAATAAATAATATCTCATGCTTCGTGCTTATTGGTGGAAAATACTCTGTTTTGTTCTATTGATGTACGTCTGTTCGTACGGTTTTTATGTTAAGGTTCCTCGATTAGATGACAGATTGCAACAAACCATTCGCAACTTTTTCTTTCATGTACCTATGTGGTTTGGCATGATGGTATTGCTTACCGTATCATTGGTTTATGCCATTAAATATCTAAATAACCCCACTGCAAAAAACGATATATACGCCTCTGCTTATGCTGCAACTGGAACCATCTTCGGATTTATGGGTATCACCACTGGTGCACTTTGGGCTAACTATCAATGGGGACAACCTTGGAGTGGCGACCCAAAACAAAACGGAGCTGCCATTGCCTTACTCATCTATTTGGCCTATTTTGTACTCAGAGGAAGCATGAACGATGATGAAAAGCGAGCTAGAATAAGTGCCGTATATAACATATTTGCTTTCTTTATGCTTTTCCCTACCCTTTGGATTTTACCAAGACTTACACAATCTCTTCATCCAGGAGGACAAGGAAGTAGTGGTAACCCTGGCGTTAATGGAAAAGATTTAGCACCATCTATGAAACTAGTTTTCTGGCCCGCAGTAATTGGTTGGACACTTTTGGGTGTATGGATTACTACATTAAAAATTAGGTTACAAATTTTAATTGAAAAGCACTCTTAATAGTATAGTATGAAAAAAATTACATCGACAATTATTTCAGCATTGGTTACCACATTTGCACTAGCTCAAAATACGATAGGCACTCAATCTCCTAACACAGATTTTATGACCAGCAATGGAAAGATTATGGTGGTAGTGGCGGTGATTCTGATTATCATGGCTGGCTTTTTTAGCTACCTTATTAGTGTAGATAGAAAAATAACCAAACTAGAAAAGGAAGGGCTTAACCACTAATGGTTAATGGTTAGAGATAAGTGGTTAGTGGTTAGTTGATTGTTTGGATTTGAGTTTGGATGTTACTTTATTTGTTACTACTGATTGCTTTTACTTCAAAAAGTACACAGATTATTTGTCAAATTAGTTAATTCTAGGGTAACTGTTCAGGAGTAATTCACCACGAAGGAAACAAGGAAAAAACTAAGGACACTAAGATTTAGAGTTCCCAAATGGTAGTTCTAAAGAAATTATACAACAAAATTCTTGTGTTCTTAGTGAAAGCCATAGTGGTCTTTGTGGTTAATATCCCCCTGAATAGTAATCTTCATTTTGGAAATAAAAAATTAAATCAATATGTATAGTTTTTTTGAGAGTGTAGAAAAAAGTTTTGATAAAGCTGCTGAATTTACAAAATGGGATAAAGGACTGTTGGAACAGATTAAAGCTTGCAATAGTGTGTATAGCATGAAGTTTCCCGTTAAAATGGACGATGGCAGAATTGAAGTAATTGAAGCCTATCGTGTGCAACACTCGCAACACAAAACACCCTGCAAAGGTGGAATCCGTTTTAGCAAAGAAGTAAATCAGGATGAAGTAATGGCTCTTGCCAGCTTAATGACTTACAAATGTGCGATTGTGAATGTACCTTTTGGTGGTGCTAAAGGTGGCATTAAAATAAATCCTCGCAATCACAGTACTTATGAATTAGAAAAAATAACGCGTAGATATACTGCCGAATTAGTTAAAAAGAATTTTATTGGCCCTGGCATCGATGTTCCAGCACCTGATTATGGAACTGGAGAAAGAGAAATGTCTTGGATTGTTGATACTTATGCTTCCTTGAAACCTGGCGAAATTGATGCAGCTGGTTGCGTAACGGGCAAACCCATCACTCAGGGCGGTGTTTACGGCAGAAAAGAAGCCACAGGATTAGGCGTATTCTTTGGTGTAAGAGAAGTTTGTAACAACGAAAAAGCAATGGCTAAACTTGGATTATCCAAGGGCATTGTTGGCAAAAGAGTTGTTGTTCAAGGGCTTGGCAATGTTGGATACCATTGTGCAAAGTTTTTTAGAGAACATGGGGCAATTGTAATTGCAATTGCAGAGTTTGAGGGTGCTGTTTATCATGAGGCTGGCATTAACGAAGAAGAATTATTTAAACATAGGAAAGCTACAGGATCAGTTAAGGATTTTGCTAATTCCACATATATTGCTAGTAGCTCAGAAGCTTTGGAACTAGATTGCGACATTCTGATTCCTGCTGCTCTAGAAAATGTTATTGATGGCAATAACGCACCACGCATAAAGGCTAAAATAATTGGTGAAGCTGCTAATGGACCATTAACACCCGAAGCAGATGAAATATTTATTGCGAAAGGAACGTTGGTAATCCCCGATATGTATTTGAATGCTGGAGGTGTAACGGTTTCTTACTTTGAATGGTTGAAGAACCTTAGCCATGTTCGATATGGTCGTTTGGAAAAAAGATTTACTGAAAGTATGAACCATCATATCCTAACAGAAATTGAGGCACTAACAGGCAAACAAGCTAGTATTAAAGCAAGAAATTTAATAGAACATGGGGCTGATGAAATAGATTTAGTACACAGTGGACTTGAAGAAACTATGATTAGTGCCACACAAGAAATAATGGATATTTGGCAACAAAACCCTTCCATTCCCGATATGCGTACTGCGGCCTATATATGTGCAATAGACAAGGTGGGAATAAGCTACACCGAGCTAGGCATATTTCCATAAACTAATAATCGATAAAAGAATAAGGGTCTTGACAAGTATTTGTCAAGACCCTTATTCTTTTATCGACATATCCTACTACTTAATCAACCTAAAATTTAACTACTAAACACTAGTTAATAATAACTTTCTTATTTAATAACTTTTACAAAAAAATAATTATGGTCTTGTTTATACACCAAGGGATATTCCGAGTTTTGAAGATTCAAGGATGAAACATCTAAACCGTCCCAATATTGTGCGTTCTGTTGTTCTGGACTTATATAACTCTGTGCATTAAATTGTTTACATACATCTGATGAAGAAACAATATCAAGTCTGTAATATCCCTGATAGATGCTATGCCTGAATGAAAAAAGATAAAGTCCTATTTTCTTTGGCACAAAACCAACCTTCAATGTATTATGTGGCTCAACCCTATTGTATAAAAAGTTTTCGCTAGAAATAGAACCATTTAAGCTTGTACCATCTTTCAACACCAAGTTAAAATCTGAGCCTGCATAAGAAATGTTAGGCACACTATCTACTTGCACTATTCTGTAAGGAAAAACTTCAAGTAATAATTGACTAATCGGAGATACAATTTTATCGGAAGATTGCCTGTTATACAATGTATCGGAGATGGTGCTTTGCAACCAAATAGTATCTGTCGATTTCAGGGTAGCATAACTGTTTCCTAAGTTTACTTTAAGGTAGGAGGTGTCAGTAAAATAATTGCTACAATCTAAACTCTTATTATTACAACGAAAGCTTTGGCTGGTAATAAAAACCAACAATACTATCAATATTATATTTATTGAATTCTTCATACAACAATCTTTTTTAGTTTATAAAAGTAAATACTTTAACTCAGATAAAACAGAGATGGCATAAAAGTTTTTCGCTTAATAACTGTATAACCTCCCGAAAGTTTTAAACTTTGGGTAAGTTTTATCCTAGTATATCAAAAAATTTTATGCTCCCAAAATGAGGTATAAAGCCAAGTATAAATGCCTTCAATCAAAGAATTGGTTATTACAAAAGGGAATTGAAATGAATTGTTGCATCATCAATGAACTAACTAAAGCTTTGAAACAACCAAAGACAACACTCATTTAGAAAATGCCAACAAGAAACAGGGCAATCTGGACCGGACTGGTACTCAGCTGGTCCAGTTTCAATAAAACCTGACAAGAACTGGGGTAGTCTGGACCGGACTGGTACTCAGCTTGTCCAGTTTTATTAAAACCGGACAAGAATGGGGGTAGTCTGGACCGAACTAGTACTCCGCTTGTCCAGTTTCTATAAAACCGGACAAGAATTGGGGTAGTCTGGACCGGACTGGTACTACGCTGGTCCAATTTTAATAAAACCGGACAAGAATTGGGGTAGTCTGGACCGGACTGGTACTACGCTGATCCAGATTTACTAAAACCAGACAAGAATTGGGGTAGTCTGGACCGGACTGTTACTCCGCTAGTCCAGTTCTAAACAGAATATAGTTTGAAAAAACTGAATGAAGAGTTCATCTCTAACCTAGTAAATCAATCATTCTTTTAATTCAAATCATTTAAGGTATGGTATAAAATAGAAAAGTGCAGCCTAGGCCACACTTTTCCGTTTACTCACACTTTAATAATCAATCATCCATCCTATCTTAATAAAACCACAGAGCCACCATGTGGATGTGCCTTTCCTTTATAATCTACCCCATCAGTCATCCAGATATAGGTTCCAGGATCGGCAGGTTGCCCCTGAATAGTGCCATCCCAACCAACACCAATTTGATTTGTGCTGAAAACTAACTGACCAGAACGATTAAATACCCTGAAGAACCCAAAATGAGTGATACCAATTGGGAATGGTATCAATTTATCGTTCTTTCCATCACCATTTGGTGAAAATGCAGTAGGCACTAATATGTCTGGTTGGGTTCTGTAGAAATCAATATCAATACTTGCCTTAGCCTTACACTTTGCGGCATTAGTAGCGGTAACAGTGTAAGTAGTTTTAGTTGGATTAGGCAATGGCAACACCGGCAACAAAATAGGCCTAGACGTATCTGGATCATTTAGATAAGTAATAGGAAACCAAGAATAATCTAAATGTGCCTTGTAAGCAGTATCAGTTACGTAAGCTAGCATTATCAACGAATCGCCAGGTGTTAACCTAGTAGATGTATCACTACCTACATGGATGCCAATAGCAAAGTTTGGCAATACATTAACTGTAACTGTGTCTGAAACAGACTTAGTACAATATGAATTATCAGACACCGTAACTACAAACTTAGTAGTATCTCTAGGATTAACTACTATACTTTTAAGTGTATTAGAACCTGAAATTGAATCCACAGGAGTCCATGTAATGTTTGGTGAGATGGTATTAACAGTCAACTTAGTATCAGCTCCATAACAAATCGTAGTTTCTTTATTACGTGGAGATGTAATGATAACACTCGGATAGCGAGCAGCATAAATGGTAACAGTATCTGTTGTAGGGCAATTAGAGGCATTTGCTACTACTACATATTGGGTAATATTACCAGTGGGTTTAACCCAAACAGACTTAGTGTTAGTAATGCCATTTACGAAAGTATTGTTCGGCACATCCGTTTCACTCCAAGCATATTCTCCTGCTTTGCTTATTGGTGTTAATTGAATACTATCTTTCTTACACATATTGATGGTACGAGGGTTTAATGTAACACCAATGGTATCCATCACCTGAATAACGCTATAGGCAGTATCCTTACAACCATCAGTAGTGGTGTAAATAGCTGTTATGCTATCCTTGCCAACAGCCGCTTTTTTAGGATTAAAAGATACGCCACTTACACCAGCACCAGAATAAGTAAATGCACCAGCAAGACCAGAAGTTTCTTTTGCAGGTATGAAATCCCTTGGCGAAGCATTTGCACAAATAAAGACTTGATTAGCAAAAGTTACCACTGGCGTTCCATGAACAGTGATTGTTTGAGAATATACATCGAAACAAGTTGTACCAGAATAAGCCGTTAACTTGATGGTATAAGATTTATCAGCAGAAAGCTCAGGGTATTTATGTGTGTAGATTTTAAACTTGCCAGTAGCACCATTAGAAGGCGAAACTGAATCAACCTCCACAACGGTAGGTTTGCCTACAACATCCCAAACAATTTCCACTTTTTTAATTGTTCCTAATGCAATACGAGAAGTATCTTTTATCTGAATAGGAAGATTGCTACAGATGCTAGTGCCAACAATTTCGAAACTAGGGATTGGTTTTGAACCTGCAATTTCGAATATTCTAGTTGAGGTTGCCTTGCACCCATTAGATGCCGAAACAGTTTCCGCCACCGTATAAGATCCAACGCCAGCAGCAGTGTAATCGTGTTGCGCATTCTGATCTGCCGAAACATTATTTGCATTAGAAGCAGCATCGCCAAAGTTCCATGCAAACTTAAATGGCATTAAAGAAGCATCTGTAATGGTAGATGTATCAGTAAATGTTACATTTCCACCACCCAAACAACTACTAGGCAGTCTGAAGCCTGCAACAGGTATTGGGCTAATTTTTACAACCGTAAAAGTATCAGCCTTACAACCTTGGTCGGTAATTACAGACAGTTTTACGGTGTAAGCATTCACTGCACTAAACTTATGCTTAGGATTTTGAACAGTATCAGTTGGCGCATCAGCAAAATCCCAGTTCCATTTAACAATTTTTTGCCCATTAGCAGCAGTACTTGCATCTGTGAAGACAGTAGAATCACCGAAACAGATGTTATTAGTAACAGGTGTAATGATAGCGGTAGGTTTTTCGTAAACAGTGTTAACATTTTGACTAACATCTGCCGAACACCCGAATCTGTTGGTAGCTGTAAGCTTAACTGTATATCCTGCACTAGGCTTAGGTGGTGTATAAGTATGTGTACCATCTGTGGTGGTTGCTGAATTATTTAAACCACTAGTAGGCTCGCCAAAATCCCATGAGTATTTATAAGGAGCAAAACCTGTTGCTGCATCACTAGTATTGGTAAAGACAGTGCTACCTGGCAAACAAACACCACCAAAGGTGAAATTAGGTTTAGGTAAAGTAGAAACATAAACTGAATCAGTAAACACATTACTAGCACAAGTAGGTGTACCTGCCGTGAACACCTGTAAGGTTATTATATGCTTTCCAGAAGTTGTGTAAGTGTGGGTAGGATTTTGCAAGGTGGATGTATTATCAGAACTAGTAGTTTCGCCAAAATCCCATTTCCAACTTGCTGCATTAACTGAACTATCTGTAAAAGAAACAGCAGCATTTGTACATATTGTATCTAAATCCTTAACAAATTTTGCTTTAAGACTTAGTGATAAATCGAAAGAAACACTATCTATTGAAGAACACCCTACACTATTGATGGTCGTTAATGTTGGTGTATATTGATTCAAACTTGGATACTTGTGGGGATTTAACGTAGGGTTAGGACTAACTGGATTTATTGATGAATCTTTCGTTCCGTCTCTAAAATCCCAAATCCACTTAACGATAGAACCATCCGTAGAAGAAGAGCTATCAGTGAAAAGAACTTCTGGTTTGCCACAACCTGCTGGCACTGCTGTGAAATTAATATTGTCTGAACTTACCTGAACATAGATAGTTTGAGCATCAATGCCAGCACAATCACTTGCAAATGTTCCATGCGCCGTTGCAGTAATTGGATAAAACCCATTATCACTAAATGACATTCCCACAGGGCAAGTATAAACATAAAAAGTTTGTCCATTAACTACTATTACTCCACTTGTATCTGCATATTTACTACTGCTTATCGGTCCTGTGAACACAGTATCACTAGGGGAAATGTTTGCATTTGTAGGCGTACTCCAAACAATGCTATCAACTTGTGAAGGCAAATAAGGCAAAGCTATTTGAAGGCTAACAGCATTGTTTTTACAGGTATGAACTACAGAACTTGATGTATCTGTGCCATGAGGATTACGAATAACCTTTACTGATGATAGGTTATTAATAGCAGTCCCTGCATTGTAACCATAGCTTTCGCCAACCCCAAGACCGTAGGCAACTGCATTAAACCCGACAGTTGATGATAGTGTATGTGTTGCAGCGGTAGTAACCCAGAACGTTGCCACTGAGTAGTTTGTGTCTTGAGGATGGTGTTTAAAAGCTGTTGCCATTGGAACTGGTTTATTACTTGCAGAAAAAGAAGCACAACTGCTATTATCCTTGGTAGAACAAGCTACTGTTGCAACTCCTATATCAGCAGTATTTTTGCCATCAAGTGTAAAACCAGCAACACCAGAATTTGGAATTATCACATTTATATAACTAGCACAGTTACCGATAGTCCCATTTGCTAATGCGGGAATATTACCAGTAGTTTTAAATGGTGCGGAATAGACTGTCGCACTAGTTATTGACTGTTGAATTGGACTTAAAATCATCATTTCAGGGCCTCCATTAACAGCAGGCGCATTACAACTTGGTGTTGTAATGAATTGACAAACACTAATAGGTTTATCACCTTCTATCAATAAAGGCTGAGTTGATTCATATTCATAAAAAATACCACTAGTAAAATTCGAAGCCCCAAGTTTTACCTTGTTAACCTTAACACTCGTGCTTGCATCGCTAATATAAATCCTGTAATAATTTGTTATTTCAGTTTTTGTTGAATAGGTTAAATATTTTGTACCCCAAGCAACTGATGGAAACATTTGTTGAATCAAATGGTCAGAACCAGAATTTGCGCTACAACCTGTTGGATTTACAAAACCTCTACCAAAACCACCAAATACCGCAATTTTTTTATCACAACTAGTTTTTACTATTGTTCCACTTAAATCTAGTCCTACATCTCCAGCAGCAAAACCTCCCATCGCATTAAAAACCTGCCCTTTATTCAATACT
This sequence comes from Chitinophagaceae bacterium, assembly GCA_947447825.1. Classification (GTDB taxonomy): domain Bacteria; phylum Bacteroidota; class Bacteroidia; order Chitinophagales; family Chitinophagaceae; genus Parasediminibacterium. The sequence goes on from CANFLL010000019.1 coordinate 37,957, forward strand.
ATCTTGTAAGGAGCATCAGTTTTTTCTGATCTTGGAGAGTAAGCTGTGTTTGATGCTGTTGTTGGTTTAGAGTTAAATAAAGAAGTAGTGCTAGAATCTAAAATTGGTTGAGTTGGCCAAAAACTAACTTCTGTATTATCATCCTTAGCAATTACAAAAAAGAATGAGTTAGGATTACTATTATTGGTTGTTCCCCCATAAGCTTGCACTGTGTAAGCTGAATTCCAAGTATTACTTGGAAACAGCATTGCTCCTGCGGCAGAATTAGAAGTAGTATATGTATGTAAAAAAGCAGCTACCGGAACAGAGTTATCCGAATAAATATGAATTGCCTTATTACTAACACCTGTTTTATATAAGCGAGAATCTGGCAATCCTGCATCATTGGTATTACTTTTTGGGTCACCAGTAGGGAAATCAGTAAATTCATGTACTGAATTTGCTGGAATAGGGAAACTTTTTGAGTATCCTGCATTTGGTAACTCCACATGAACTGTTGCTTCCTGATTGCCAGTAGAAACATAAATAGACATTTTAGCTTCAGCTGCATCACCTGCATTTCTACTCATTTTTTCCTCATACCCAAACCCAGTCCAAAAGTCTGTTCCCATGTTAGAGAGTTTATCGGGGGACGGTATGATATTTCCGGAAATATTAAAAACATCAGCATCACTAGGATCAACTAGAGAACAACTGTGTGTAATTGTTGCTGGGAATGAGCCATAATTACCAGTTAAAAATTTAACATATACTGTCTTTGTAAAGTGAGTTCCTTTAAAGCTATAATTTATGCTATTTCCTGGATTAGAAGAAAAATTTGAAGAAAAGGAAATGACATAACCAGTAGTAGAGGAAAGTCCAACAGTGACAGTTCCGCCAGATGCAGGAAAATTATCCGAAGTCAATGTGTAGCTAACAATTGGAGCTTTTGAACCATAAATAATATTTCCAAAATCCTGCATATTAGGAATTGCAGTTAAGGATGGAACAGGTGCACTTGTAGTAAATGATTCTATATTTCCGCAACTTGTGCCAGTACCATTTTTTGCACAAGCTTGATAATAGTATTGGGTATTGGGTTTTAAAAGACTTAATCTAACAGAGTATGAAGTCCCTATTGCAGGATTAGGATTAGGTGTAGCTGTGCTAAATGTTGCCAATGTTTTATCTGTTCCATATTTAATATACTCATACTTAATTGAAAGCCCACCACTATCAACGATTACCCCTCCAACTGTTGCCCTATTTGAACCAACATTTGTTGCTTTGATAGTGGAATCCTTAGGAGGTTCTGTCGGATCTGTATTGAATATTAGGTCATTCCCATAGATTGTATCAATTGGAGTCACCAGATAAGCTCTTATATGATAAGTTTTACCTGCCGTTAATCCCTTAATATTTGTTGCGTTAATTGAATTGATTACCCCATTTGCACCATCAGTTGTAAAGTCAGAAGTTGCAATACTTGGGTTAACATTCTGATTCCAAGTTACACCAGAAATTGTTGGGCTTTGATATGTGTTTAAAGCATCATAATCATATTTACCTGTTCCAATTCCAGCATATTTGCCAACATTGGAAGGAGTACCGGTCGTAATTGTAGGAACTTTGGCAGCGGCTTGTACTGTGCCATAGAAAGTTACATTAGCTAAAGTAAAATATTCGGTCTTTAAAGCTCCATTTGTACTATATATACACAATCGAACCTTATAAGTGTGTTGTTTAGTTGTTAAGTAACTATTTAAATAGAAAGGAATATTCAGTTTACCAAAATTGATTGTAGCCGCAGCTGTTAAAGGAATAATTTGCTGATCTGCCAGTGGCTTCCATTCTCCAACTCCATCAATTTGATAGTAGGGTTTAACGGACAAAGTTGCAGTTCCTGTTACAGTAGGAGCTACATCATCTAATGTTAATCCGTTAATAATAATGTCTTTACCAGCCAAAGAAAATAGTTCAAAATCGAGGGAGTGAGCAGAATCTAAAGTATTTGGATAAGTAGGCCATGCTTTACCTTGCTTTAATTTCAAACCAGTTGAAGAAGGTTGTACCTTACTAAATAATCTATTAAAAGTATCGGAAGGGTTTACAGGTCTTGTGGTTATGCCAGCTAAGGGTGTAGTTGATGCGAAAGCATTTCCTGTTTTTACTTGCAGTAATGGCCATTTTGCCAGAACCGTTTGCGCCTGTGCTGTGCCTGAAAACAACATTAATAAAAGAACAAAACAAACAACAAATGGCAAACTAACAAAAAACAAAAAGGAACTCTTTTTCATATAGCGAAGCATTAAAATTTTTGCGAATATAATTGAATAGAAGCTTAGTAATTGTTTCAATACCCATAGAATATTTAGTACAACTTATAGCCCTTCATCAATCTTTTTTAATTAAATTACATTTTACTACTAATAACTTAAAATAATTAGCGGCTAAATTAAATAGCTAGGCAAAACAAGCATCCTGCCCTATCCTGCGGTTTCGTTAAAAGTTTCGTAACGAACAAATGTATTAGCGAAAAAACGCATGTAAAATGAGTATCATTATCGTAGGAGGTAGCAAGTAATGTATAAAAAGCAAAAGCATCCGTTTTGTAGTTCTACCCCAAAACGAATGCTTCACTAAGAATCACCTCTTAACTAAATGTTTCCTCAACCCTATCTTCCTCCACCAGGGCAGTGTTCCTTTAAGTATTTAGTATAAGTAACCGATAAATGCAGCCTTGTACCTGCACCTTCGCTAATGCTGTGTGTGCGGTTTGGATAACTCATAAACTGAAAATATTTTCCAAACTTCACCAACTGATTCACCAACATTTCCGAGTTTTGATAATGCACATTATCGTCGCCAGTACCATGAATCAACAATAAATTACCCTTCAATCCGCTTGCATAGGTAATAGCAGATGCCTTTATATAATCGTCTTTATTTTCTTGTGGCAAGCCCATATAACGTTCTTCGTAAATGTTATCGTAACTAAGGCGATAAGCTACAGGCGCAATAGCAATGCCTGTTTGGTAAATATCAGGGTATTGAAACAACAGATTTAGTGTGGTAGAGCCTCCCCCACTCCATCCCCAAACTGCTATGCGGCTAGTATCTACATACTTCCATTGGCGTATTTTTTTGGCAGCCATTGCTTGGTCGTGAATATTTAATATACCAACTTTTTTATAAATACTCTTGCGCCATTCAGCACCCTTTGGCGACGGAGTTCCGCGTCCATCCAAACTTATCTGAATATATCCATCTGCGGGCATATCGCCATAATACAAAAAGTTGCCCGCATTGCCATAACTATCAGAAACAGTAGTAGCACCCGGCTCGGTATAAACATAAAACACCACCGGATACTTTTTAGTACTATCAAAATTGGTTGGTTTTATCATCCACCCATCCATCGTAACATTATCGTCGGTAGTAACCTGAATCATCTCCACATTTCCCTTCTTATTCTTTTTACTTTTCTCTTCACTCTGTTTAATCACCTTATGATCTGGCAAACTCACCCATTCATCTTTAGGGGAAATAGTATGACTAGAAAAATGATGTGTAGCAAATAATCCATTAGTCGAAACTTCATAATTGTGCGTTCCCTTCTCTCCCACCGGCGATAGCATTTCTGCTTTGCCTTTACCACTCATCGATACCCTAAACAAATATTGTTGCGTGGCATTATTGGGCGAAGCAGTGTAATAAATAAAGCCATGTTCTTTATCTACCGCTTCAAGAGTAATCATATCGTAGTTGCCTTTGGTAATCAAGGTCTCTTTTTTACCATCATCCGAAATTAGGTAGATGTGCCTCCATCCGTCCTTTTCGCTCACCCAAACAAATGCTTTATCATTGTTTACAAAGTCCCAACCAATGGGATTATCGTCATCCCAACGGCTTTTTATATCAATCCAAGCCTTATTAGTTTCAGTATAAATGCTCTTTGCCTCACCCGTTGCAGGGTTTGCCAAATAGATAATACTCTCATTTTGTTTCCTATTAAGCTGTTGCAAAATCAATTGATTGTTAGGTGTCCACTCCATTCTAGGTATATAATGTTGCACAGCATCACCTGGCACTTTCATCCAGACAGTTTTTGCAGCAGCTATGTTTACCACACCAATTTTGCAAGAAGAAGGATCCTCACCCACCTTTGGATATTCTACGGGTTTGGTAAATGAGTAAATACTATCGGTATTATCTATCAGCAAAAAGCTTCTGATGTTGGTAGCATCAATCTGCCAATAAGCAATCTGATTTCCATCGGCACTCCACCTAAAACCATCCCTGCAACCAAATTCTTCTTCATAAGCCCAATCAAATGTGCCGTTTATTAGTTTATCCGTACCATCAAAAGTGAGTTGGGTTATTTTATGGTTACCCACTTCTTCTACATATAAATTATGCTTGCTTACGTAGGCAACCTTACTTCCATCGGGCGAAAACTTAGCAAACATCAATGAAGCTTCGGGCAACGACTCTCCCAATTGAGACAACTTATCTGTAGTTTTATTATACACCCAATAATCGCCACGGGTTTGGTAACGCCACACTTTTTTACTGTTGGTGTAGATGAGTACTTTAGATTCATCTGCACTGAAGAAAAAGTTTTTGATGGATAAATAAACGCCCGAAGGTTTATCGAGTAGATTCTCTTTGGTAACAATAGTTTTTTTATTGAATGATGGTAGGCCTATTTTTAAAATTGCCCCTTCTTCTTGTTCAAAGTAAGCGTTGCCATCCTTTGCCCATTTGATGCCTGCATGTTGCGCTTTGGCATGAAGGACTGTAACCAATAAACACATCGAAATAAAGAGAGAAACAATTTTCATATATAAATTTTTGTTTGAAACAATAAAAGTAGGGGAATGGTTGATACCTATAAAGCTTATTGTATTACCTGAATATTACCCCATCCCTGATAAAAATTTTCATGCCCTAATGCACTCAATGTATAATAAAGTCGGAATCTACCTACAGGGATAAAGTGAAAAGGTATTGTGCGGGAATCTGTCAGACGCATTAAATCGCCTTGGTTATTATATTTATATATGTTGGAAACATCAATTTTATTTGATGAAGAAGAACTTTTATTACAAGCAAAAACAATGATACTTGCAATAATTAATAAGAAAAATTGTTTTGTAGTCATCATATATTTTTTTGTTACCGTACAAATATTATCCATCCCATTCACTTTTCCTAATTATTCAAACGTAAATACACCAAAAGTTCACCCTCAACCGTCATTAATTCACCTGAGTCAGTGTATGACTCAGGTGAGTGGAACTTAAGTTCACCTGAGTGACACTGCGACTCACCTGAGTTGGGCGATAACTCACCTGAGTCTGACGATGACTCACCTGAGTCGCGGTCTGACTCAGGTGAATTTATTTGTGACTCAGGTGAATTTATTGGGGTTTTACCTGATAAAAGTTAGATAAAAGCACAGAATTGAACAAAAATTAATCCTTTGTTTACTCATTAACTCAGTAGTATTATTTCTTTTACCTTAATCAGTCGCATTCAAATGCACGTTCCTTTCATAATCTTCTCCTGTGCATCCTTAAACTAAAACACTCTATTAATTCACCTCTTCTTGTGAATCCTTCTTCACCTAATAAATTTGCTGATTTTAGTATAAATTCATGTTCCGTGTATTATAAAAGAAGTGCTGTTTATCTCCTTTCAAAAATTTATATCCCCAATTTAAACCTTGATACCATTTACATATAACCTTTGTTAATGCCAATCCAATTTTAAAACATTGAATGTGTAATTGCCCTACTTTTGGGAATTCTTTCTCTATGCAAAAAATATTGAGTTTTATGATTCGTAAAAAAGGTTGGGTACTGTTTACTATAATGGTATTTGCAAGTGCATTCTTTGCTTTTAAAACAATTAATGGTAAAATAGTTTCCGATACCCCAAAGCAAAGATTACTTACCGCTATCGGTCAATTATTAAAAGAAGAACATTACAGTCCAAAACCTTTTGATGATAACTTTTCTAAACTAGTTTTCAAGAAATACCTAAGCGAATTGGATGGTGACAAAACTTTGTTTCTTCAATCGGACATCGATAACCTGAAAAAATACGAAACTACCATCGATGATGAAATTAAAGGTACTGCCGAAATAGCTTTCACGCCAATGGTGGATAGCTTCTACGAAAAAGAACTTCCAGAAGTGATTAGTACTTACAAGAGCATCTTGTCGCAACCCTTTACTTTTTCAACAGATGAAACATTGGTGACTGATGCAGATAAAATTTCTTATCCTGCCAATAAAGGAGAACGTGCAGATAGATTGCGCAAGCGTTTAAAATATCTTGTTCTGGAAAGATATGTTGACCTGCTAGACCAACGCAACAAAAGCAAAGTGGACAGCATTAGCAAAAGAACAGATGCACAATTGGAAGCCGAAGCACGTGGAAAGGTTTTGAAGAATACTGACAGAATGTATGACCGCATTAAAGCACGATTAACAAGAGATGAACGCTTTAATATGTTTATTAATGTTATCACTAACTTAATGGATCCTCATACTGACTACTTCCCCCCTGTTGAAAAGCGAGCGTTTGACGAACAAATGAGTGGAAGATTTTATGGCATAGGCGCACAACTACAAGAACAAGATGGTAACATTAAAATTATGAGCCTTATTCCGGGTGGTCCGGCTTGGAAAAGTGGCGAAATAATGGTGAACGACATTATTGTAAAAGTGGGTCAAGGCGATAAAGATGATTTAGTTGATATTTCTGGTTTTGATGTAACTGACGCAGTAAAGCTGATTCGTGGCAACAAAGGAACTAACGTGAAATTGACGCTTAAAAAGAGCGATGGCACTTATAAAACAATCACGTTGCAAAGAGATGAAATTGTGCAAGATGAAACTTTTGCAAGAAGTGTGGTGGTAAATGATGGTGACAAAAAGATTGGTGTTATCTCCTTGCCAGAATTCTATGCTGACTTTGAGCATCCGAATGGTGCAAAATGTAGTGAGGATGTGGCCAAAGAAATCATTAAACTGAAAGATGCAAAGGTTGATGGCATCATCATGGATTTGCGTTTTAATGGTGGTGGTTCATTGTATGAAGTAATTCAGATGGTGGGATTATTTATTAAAGACGGCCCTGTTGTTCAAGTGAAAGACAGGGATGGCAAAATAGTAGTAATGGATGACAAAGACCCTTCTGTTCTGTATAACGGTCCACTTGCAGTAATGGTGAATGAAACTAGTGCTAGTGCCAGTGAAATATTTGCTGCTGCCATTCAGGATTATAAAAGAGGTATTATTGTAGGCAGCACTTCTACTTATGGCAAAGGAACTGTTCAACGCAACATCCCGCTTGGTAAGCCATTAGATTTCTTTTCAGGACGAACAGAGTTTGGTGCTGTTAAACTTACTTTCCAAAAATTCTATAGGGTTAATGGAGGTTCTACACAACTAAAAGGAGTTAGTTCGGATGTTGTTTTGCCAGATCCTTATGATTACATTAAAATAAGAGAGAAAGACAATACAAGTGCTTTGCAATGGGATGAAATTAAAAAAGCAAATGCAGATATATACACAGGTTATCAAAATATTATTTCAAAAGAAAATGAAAGAATACAATCAAATCCTGCATTTGGCATTATAAAGTCTAATACTGATTGGTTAGGTAGAAATACTGATGCACCAGTGAACTTGCAATTGGATAAATATAAAGAGCAACAAACCAAGTTGAAAAATACAGTTAATCAGAATAATACCCTTTCAAAATTGACCAAAGAAATGGAGATGGAAGTACTGAAACCTGATTATGACAAGTTTTACAACAATCCAGATAAACAAAAAGGAGAAAGATATAAGGCTTGGATGAAAAGTTTGAAGTCGGATTTATACATCAATGAAACTGTTAAAATAGTATCTGATATGAGCAAATTACAAAACCCATTAGCATACACAAGATAGTATTTGGGGGTACATTAAACATTTAAAGAAAGCAGCAGCAGGAAATTACCATGATGCTGCTGCTTTTGCAATAATGAAACTAATTTCATTCATTCTATTTGTATTTTAATAAAAAAGTAGACTTTTTTGTGATAAAATACAGTAAAAACGAAGAATAATGCCATCTTATTTCAACAATTAAACATAATGTTTATCATTTTACCCTAGATTTGTCATCTACGGATAGATTATGAGAGCATTGCAAATGGTGGATACTAAAACGCAGTATCTAAAGATTAAAAAAGAGGTTGATGAGGCAATTCAAGAAGTATTGGATAGTGCAGCTTATATAGGTGGTAAAGCGGTGCAGAATTTTTCTTCGGCTTTGAATGAATATATTGGAAGTAAACACACCATCACCTGTGGAAACGGAACGGATGCTTTACAAATAGCCATGATGGCATTAGGCTTGAAGCCGGGTGATGAAGTAATTACACCTTCCTTTACCTACATTGCCACCACAGAAGTAGTTGCATTACTGAATCTGAAACCAGTTTTTGTGGAAGTAGATGCAAAAACATTTTGCATCAGTCCAGAAGCAATTAGAAAAGCAATTACTCCAAAAACAAAAGCAATCGTTCCTGTTCATTTGTATGGTCATGCAGCTCCAATGGAGGAAATTATGGCTATTGCAAAGGAGTTTAACTTATTGGTAATAGAAGATAATGCACAAGCTATTGGCAGTGATTACACTTTTAGTGACGGAACAGTAAAGAAAACAGGTAGCATTGGCCATGTAGGATGTACTTCATTTTACCCAAGTAAAAACTTAGGTGCTTATGGCGATGGCGGTGCAATATTTACAAATGATGATGCATTGGCTGAAAAGTTGAGGATGACCGCAAACCATGGCCAAAAAGTGCGTTACTTGCATGATTTAGTGGGATGTAATTCAAGATTAGATGCTGTTCAAGCTGCAATATTGAATGTGAAGCTAAAACAATTAGACAATTATAATGCTGCTCGTCAATCGGCCGCTGCATTTTATAATAAAGCTTTTGAAGGGATAAGTTGGTTGACAACCCCTTATGTTGCACCCTATACAACCCATGTATATCACCAATATACTCTATTGGTTAATGGAATTAATAGAGACGAATTAAGTAATTATCTTACTTCGAAGGGAATACCTAATATGATTTATTATCCTGTTCCAGGACATAAACAAAAAATGTTTGAACACCTCGGTATAGCTACCGTCGATTTGCCGACAACTGATTGGCTTACTGAAAGAGTAATTTCTCTACCCATTCACACCGAACTAGATAATGAACAACTAACATTCATAACAACAGAATTAATAAACTTTAAAAAGTAGAATTCATGAAAATTGCAGTAGTAGGCACTGGCTATGTAGGTTTAGTATCAGGAACCTGTTTTGCTGAAACGGGGAATAAAGTATTTTGTGTGGATATTGATCCAAGAAAAGTTGAGAAACTATCTAAAGGAGAAATAACCATCTATGAGCCTGGCTTAGAAAAAATATTCTTGCGTAACCTTAATGAAGGTCGCTTAAAGTTTACCACAAGTTTAGAAGAAGGCATTAAAGATGCTGCAATTATCTTCCTCGCATTGCCCACCCCACCAGGTGCAGATGGAAGTGCAGACTTAAAATATGTGTTGGGAGTTGCCGACCACTTGGGTAAAATAATGACCGACTATAAAGTTATTGTTGATAAAAGCACTGTTCCAGTTGGTACTGCTGCTAAAGTTCATGCTGCAATTGCTGCTAATTATAAAGGGGAATTTGATGTGGTAAGTAACCCTGAATTTTTGCGTGAAGGGGTTGCTGTTGATGACTTTATGAAACCAGATAGAGTCGTTATTGGTGCTGGTTCTGATAGGGCAAAAAAGGTAATGGGCGAATTATATGCTCCTTATGTACGCCAAGGAAATCCTGTTATTTTTATGGATGAAAAAAGTGCAGAGCTTACAAAATACGCAGCTAATTCCTTCCTTGCAACTAAGATTTCGTTCATGAATGAAATTGCGCAGTTGTGCGAAAAACTTGGTGCTGATGTTGACATGGTACGTCGTGGAATTGGTAGTGATGACAGAATCGGCAAGAGATTCCTTTTCCCTGGTATTGGTTATGGAGGAAGTTGCTTCCCTAAAGATGTTCAAGCATTAATAAAATCTGCTGAAGAAGTTGGCTACGACTTCCAAATATTAAAGTCTGTAGAGGATGTAAATGAAAAACAAAAACTTCATTTAATTCCGAAAATAAAAGCTTATTACAACAACGATTTAAAGGGCAAACATTTTGCATTATGGGGGCTTGCATTCAAGCCAAACACTGATGACATTCGTGAAGCACCAGCCTTGTATTTAATAAACGCATTAGTCGAAGCAGGAGCCACAGTTGCAGCATTTGACCCAGAGGCAATTGAAAATGTTCGTGGTGTTATAGGAGATAAAATTACTTATGGCAAAAGTCAGTATAGTGTTTTAAATAAAGCGGATGCTTTAATTATTGCAACTGAATGGTCTGAGTTCAGAAACCCAGATTTTGACTTCATGGAACAATTACTAAAAGAAAAAGTAATGTTTGATGGTCGTAACTTGTTTGATGCTTTACAAATCAGAGAAGCAGGCTACTTCTATGTAAGCATCGGAAGACCTTAAATAAACAACAAAACAAACTAAACGAAAAACACAACAAATGAAAAGAGTATTAATTACAGGTGCGGCAGGGTTTTTAGGTTCTCACCTTTGCGATAGATTTATTAAAGAAGGCTATCATGTTATAGGAATGGACAACTTGATTACGGGTGATTTAATGAATATTGAACACCTGTTTCCGTTGCCACAGTTTGAATTTTACCATCATGATGTTTCAAAGTTTATTCATGTTCCTGGAGAAATAGACTATATTCTTCACTTTGCTTCCCCTGCAAGCCCAATTGATTATCTAAAAATACCCATTCAGACATTGAAGGTTGGTTCATTAGGCACCCACAATTGCCTAGGCTTAGCAAAGGCAAAAGGAGCAAGAATGTTAATTGCGTCTACAAGTGAAGTATACGGAGACCCATTGGTACACCCTCAAACAGAAGAATATTGGGGAAATGTTAACCCAATTGGTCCTCGTGGAGTGTATGACGAAGCCAAACGCTTTCAGGAAGCGATAACTATGGCATACCATACTTTTCATGGATTAGAAACAAGAATTGTTAGAATATTCAATACTTATGGACCTAAAATGCGCTTAAATGATGGAAGAGCATTACCGGCTTTCATTGGTCAGGCATTACGTGGAGAAGACCTAACTGTTTTTGGAGATGGTAGCCAGACAAGAAGTTTCTGTTACGTGGATGATTTAGTGGAAGGTATTTATCGTTTGCTTTTAAGTGATTATGCTTATCCGGTAAACATTGGTAATCCAAACGAAATTTCATTGAAAGACTTTGCAGAAGAAGTTTTGAAGCTAACTGGTTCTGATGTTAAAATTGTTTACAAGGAACTGCCAAAAGATGACCCTAAACAACGTAAGCCAGACATCACCAAAGCCCAAGAGATATTGAGTTGGGAGCCAACAGTTGACCGTGCAGAAGGATTAAAGAAAACTTACGAATATTTCAAATCACTTCCTGCAACAGAATGGAATAAAATGCCAAAAGAGTTTGTAAGCAATAAATAGTAGATGATTTATCAGTCGCTAAAAAACAAAGAGACAAAAATTGCAATAATTGGTTTGGGCTATGTGGGACTCCCCATAGCCCTTTCTTTTGCACGCCAACTATCAGTGATAGGCTTTGATATTAATCAAAGTAGAGTGGCACTCATGCAACAATCTATAGACCCAAGTAATGAATTGGATGCAAGTACCTTTATCGATTGTGATATCCAGTTTAGTCATTCATTAGATGATTTAAAACAGGCTTCATTTTATATAGTTGCCGTGCCTACAGCAATAGATGACCATAACATACCAGACCTGTCTGCTTTGAAAAAGGCATCTGAAACACTTGGGAAAGTGGTTAAAAAAGGGGATTATATTGTTTTTGAATCAACAGTTTATCCTGGCTGCACAGAAGAAGATTGCCTCCCAATAATAGAAAAACTTAGTGGTTTAAAAATGGGAATTGACTTTAAATTGGGTTACTCACCTGAAAGAATTAACCCAGGAGATAAAGTTCATACCATTGATAAAATCACAAAAGTAGTTTCAGGTTGTGATGAAGAGTCACTAGAAACAATTGCAAGCGTATATGAAATCGTAGTAAAAGCAGGCATTCACAAAGCCTCTAGCATTAAAGTAGCAGAAGCTGCAAAAATTATTGAAAATTCACAACGTGATTTGAATATTGCATTGATGAATGAGCTTTCTATCATCTTTGATAAAATGGGTATTAATACGTATGAAGTGCTTGAAGCCGCAGGTACAAAATGGAACTTCTTGAAATTCACACCTGGCTTGGTTGGAGGACATTGCATCGGAATAGATCCTTATTATCTAACCTACAAAGCAGCCAAACTTGGCTATGCTTCACAAATAATAGCTGCTGGTAGATACATCAACGACAGCATGGGAAGCTATGTTGCGCAAAAAATTATTCAACACATAATCAAATATAGTTCAAATGTGAAAGCTGCTAAGGTTTTGGTGATGGGGGCTACTTTTAAGGAGAATGTATCAGACATTAGAAATAGCAAAGTAGCAGATGTGGTGAATGCTTTGAAAGAATACCATTTGAATGTAGAAGTTACAGATGCTCTGGCCAATTCTGAAGCCTTGAAAGAGGAATATGGATTCCCTTTAATAAACACAATTGCTACAGACTACGATGCTATAATAATAATTGTTCCTCATAAACCATATTTAAGTCTTGATAATGCTTATTTTGCCTCGCTTACAAACAAAAATGCATTAATAGCCGACATTAAAGGTATTTATAGAGGCAAAATTAAAGACCGGCAATATTGGAGTCTGTAATCATTTACTGAAATACCTTTAAAAATAATGGTCCATCGGCAGAAGGTAATACTATAAGCAATATAATAATACTTTAAAATAATAATTATGTACAAACCTTTAGTTGTTATCACAGGAAAGAACGGCCAATTGGGTTGGGAATTATCTCAACTGAAAGTCTTAAATAACTTTCAATTTGACTTTCTCTTTATCGATAAAGAAGAAATGGATTTATCTAATCCAGCTTCTATACCCGCATTCTTTAAACAACATAAACCTCAGTATTTTATCAATTGTGGGGCTTATACACTAGTTGATAAAGCTGAAACAGAACAAGAACTCACACGTGCCATAAATGCTACTAGTGTGGGAGTTATTGCTGCTGAATGTGCTAAAATTGATTGCACACTAATTTCTATTTCAACTGATTATGTTTTTGATGGCAATGGCACCTCTCCATATTTGCCTAATCAAGCAACAGATCCACTGAATTTTTATGGTTTGACAAAATACGAAGGAGAAAAACTTGCCCAAGAAAACAATCCTAAAACAATCATCGTTCGCACATCATGGGTATATAGTGTTCATGCTAATAACTTTGTGAAAACTATGCTTAGACTGATGAAAGAGCGTGAGGAATTGAAGATTGTGGCTGATCAAATTGGTTCACCTACTTATGCTGCTGACCTAGCAGAAGCTTTAATTAAGATTATTGAACAACTAGCAAGTGGAAATATACATTATGGCATTTATCATTACAGTAATAGTGGTGTAATTTCTTGGTTTGACTTCGCTACTGCCATTAAAAACATAGCTGGCTTAACCTGTAATGTGTTACCTATTCCGACTACCAATTTCCCTACACCTGCAAAAAGACCAGCTTATTCTGTCCTTGATAAAGAAAGTATTGTTGCTGATTTTGGTATAAAATTGATCGATTGGAAATCTAGTTTAAGGAAGTGCATTCATTCTTTGAAATAAGCAATAATTGATTCAAAGAAATACACAAACTTAAAAAAGCAAACAGCCATCGAAAATTCGATGGCTGCTGTATTAAATAAAGGTTTAGACGTAGAAATAGTATGGTTAAGACTATGCTATTTAAACCTTATTTCTTTCTTAATGTTCCTATTTTTTTAGAAGCATAACTAATTCCACTTGCAGCTAGAATTAAGCTCATTCCTCCATCAAAAGGAACAACTGGGCTACCATCACCCATTGGACCATTATTTGGAGAACCAGGACCATTAATTCCTGGATCGTCTGCAGGACTTTGTGCGCTAACATTTATTGCAGAGAAGCAGCAACTTACAACCATGGCCAAACCAATTAATCTGACACTTTTTATTATTGTTTGCATATTTTAAAATTTAATGATTAAAGCTTAATGGTTAGTGTTTAATGATTAATCACTAAACACTAACCATTTATCATTATTTAGTTTACTGATAAATTTGTTTGACTAACAATTTTACCACTAGCTGTTTCTCTGATAGCTACGTTGTAAGTTCCAGCAGCTAATGTATTGTTTAAAGTTATTGCATAGCTAGCATTTCCACCTGCGTGGCTGATAGCTGATACTTGTACTTTTTGTCCTAATACATTCGTGATGCTTACGGTG
>CANFLL010000020.1 GCA_947447825.1 Chitinophagaceae bacterium
CAAAATAGGTTTTGAGTATAACCTAGAACTGTAATTGGCATGATACAAGAAATAGCAGTCAAGCCCAAGAAATAATAAATAAAAAACCAATATAAAGATGCCTCTAGAGTATGAATTTTCATTTTTCATACAGCAAATTTAAAGTCAATATCTAAATTTCCTAATTGCTTGAAAATGCAGTTTATGATGAAACTGAAAAAATTAATGTTCAAATTATCAGCTTCTATTGGCTCTTTATTCAATAGAATGTTTAAACAGCTTATATTAACCTGTTTTCAATAGTTATGCTTGATTTTAATAGCACGAGTAAGCTTAAGTTTCCTTTTCTACATAACAATTTGGTAACAATTTCTTAATTATTTGTAAAAGACCTCCTTTTAGCATTCTTCTACTTTCGCCCAATATTATGAAAATTGAAATTATAGCTGAACTACTAACAATAATTACAAATTATTACAACATTAAAAAACAACTGTATAGTTATGTTTAAATTTATCTTCACCACTGCATCCTCCTTTGTTATCTTAACAAGTAGCCTTCAACAATCAATGGCTAGAAGCCCAAGATTGATTGCTACTTTTAAAAAGTCTATAACTATAAATTCAAATGTTGATGTTCGTTTGCCGATTGATACCACACCAAAACTTACTAAAAAAGGATCAATCAATAACGCTGCACGTATTGGAGGAACACCTGGGAAAATTAGTGGTAAAGTGATAAATTCAAAGTCTGGCGAGCCTGTTTATGATGCCACCATCACCATTAAAAGTGGTAATGTAACAAGGGTTACTAAGTCTGATTATAATGGTATTTATACATTCAATGAATTGCCAGAGGGAACATACACCATCAGTGTTTCTCACCTTTCTTTTGGTGCTAAAACAATTGAAGATGTCAAAATAATTAAAAAAGATGTAACCACTCAAGATATTGTTTTACAAGAATCTAAAGGAAAAAACCTAGAAGAGGTGGTAGTTACCACTAAAGGTGCAGGACGAATTAGAGAAAGTGTTGCCTCGTTGTTAATTCAGCAAAAAAATGCGGCAAGTGTAAGTGATGGTATTTCGGCAGAAGCAATTAAACGCACGCCCGATAAAACCACATCCGACATTATGAAACGGGTGAGTGGAGCAAGTATTCAGGAAGATAAGTTTGTAATAATCAGAGGGTTGAACGATAGGTATAATGCGGCTTTCATTAATAATGCGCCATTGCCAAGTTCAGAAAGCGATAGAAAGGCTTTCTCTTTTGATGTTTTCCCTGCCAATATGTTGGACAATTTAGTAATAGTTAAAACGGCAACACCAGATATGAATGGTGAGTTTGCAGGCGGTTTAATTTTTATAAATACAAAAGATATTCCTGCCAAAAATTTTCAAAGTATTTCTTTAGGAGTAGGCTACAACACAATGGCTACCTTTAAAGATAGAAAATATGAACAGCCAGGTGGATTGGATTGGATTGGATTGGATGATGGTAAAAGAAAATTATCTTCAAATATTCCTACTACTAACTTGAAAAATTTGACTACTGAAGATAAAGGAACCATTGGCCAATCATTGAATAATAACTGGGCTACTAATAGTGGTAAGACACCAATGAACTACAATTTTCAGTATGTGAAAGGTTGGAACATTCAAAGAAAACAAAAAGACTTTTTAGGCGTACTTCTTTCTGCTTCTTATAATAAGACATTCAATACGACTGATGGATTTAAAAAATCTTTTAATGGACTTACTCTTCTTAATAACAACTATCAATCTGTTTTCTCTGAAAAAATATTCAGTTCACAAGTGCTTGCCGGGTTTATGGGCAATATCTCTTTGAAACTTAACGAAAACAACAAGCTGAGTTTTAAGAACCTAGTAAGCGTTAATACTGATGATAGAATTATTGATAGGGTAGGGGATGCAGAAAACACTGGTGAATTTACTACAAACTCAAAGGCACAATGGTTTACCTCCAATACCATTTTGTCTTCTCAATTAGGTGGAGAACATTTTTGGAAACAGCCTAAAATTAAAATCAATTGGACAGGTGGCTATACTTCTTCTGATAGGCAGATACCTAATTTAAGAAAAACGGGTAGCTATTATTCTAATTCAGATCCTAGTATTGTTACACAATCTGTTTCTACAGAATCAAGTATTTCAAACCATGAATCCAGTGGTTCAATTTTTACTTCTACAACTAAGGAAACTATTAGAAGTTTTGGTACAGATTTCTTGCGTATGTTCAAGATAGATAATTTCAATTCTATTCAAGTAAAAGCTGGTGCTTATCTTCAAGGGAGAAATAGAGATTTTAATGCTAGATATTTATCAGTGGTTCAGTTAGGGTCATGGTCAACGTTCGATAATTCGTTGCTTGCCTTGCCTGATGATAAGGTATTTGCAAAGCAGAACTTTGGCGTTCAAACTAACGGTAAATATGGTTTTGGTTTAAGTGAGGACATTAATTTAGATAACACTTATTCGGCTTCTTCTAATTTGAATGCCTATTATTTAATGCTTGATACCCGTTTCCTAAAGTTCATTAGATTGAATGGTGGATTAAGAGTTGAAAAATTCGATCAAATGCTAACTTCTTCAACTAAAAGTGTAAACACTACAATCACAGATAATCTACCTTCTGCTAACTTAATAATTTCTTTAAATTCTAAACAAAACCTTCGTTTCTCCTATTCTCAAACCTTAAATAGACCAGAGTATAGAGAGTTGGCTCCTTTCATTTTCTATGATTATGTTACTCGTTTATCTATCAATGGTACACCTGAATTAGAACGTGTTAAAATTGATAACTACGATTGTAGGTATGAGTTTTATCCTTCAGGAGGTCAGTTATTGTCAGTCTCTGTATTTCAGAAAAATATTCCCAATCCAATTGAGTTTGTAATTCAAGGCAATAGTGATGCTAAATATATCAATGCAGTGGGTGGCAAAATAGGTGGAATTGAATTTGAGTGCAGAGCAAATATCGGCTCAACAATTAAGGCAAGTCCTACTAGCTTTTTATCGCACACTACCTTATTTGGTAATGCTGCAATCATCGGTTCAGAAGTATCGTTTGGTAAAGATTCATTAAGCTATGGTGGAAAACGTTCTATGCAGGGACAGTCTCCTTACATCTATAATGCTGGATTAACTTATCAAGACCAAAAAGGCTATAGTGGAACATTACAAATTAATTATTCTGCACCACGCATTTACATAGGGGGAAATAACGAAGTTGCACCCATCTTAGAAAACGGTAGACAAGTGTTGGATTTGCAATTGGCTAAAACTTTTGAGAAACAAAACATAGAGGTGAAGCTTAACGTAAAAGATATTTTGGCTAAGGACTTTCTACGTTTTTATGACATTGATAATAATGGAAAATATGATGAGAATAAGGATAGGGTGTTTTCGCAAGCTAAGCTTGGTAGTGTTATATCTGCAAGTGTAACCTACAAGTTTTAAAAATTGGCTATGAAGAAGTGCATTGTTATTTGTGTTTTGGTTACCTCATTATTATTTTTTCAATCGAATGTGAAAAGGATAACGAGTTCAAATTTTCCACCAACAAACTGCACTGGTGCACCAAATGCTTATACTTGTCAGTTCTGTCATAGTACTTATTCTGCAAACATTTCTGGTGGAGGGATTAGCCTAACAGGCATTCCCTCCACTTTCAGTATTGGTCAATCCTATCCTTTTAGTATTAACATCAAACACTTTGCTGCCGATAGAAAAAAGTTTGGTTACGATGTTACTGCATTGGATGCTTTAGGCAATCCATTCGGAACGTTCAGTACTACTAATGCTTATTCTACCATTAATTCAGGCGAGCTAACCTCTCATCTGCCTCCTTACTTAACCTCAACTAATCAATCAAGTATTAGTGGGTTTACATGGAATGCGCCTGCCACTGCCCCCTCGGCTAATCAATTACCTATCACTTTTTATTTTTGTGGAAATGCCTGCAATGGCGATGGAACCGTGAAGGGAGATTATATTTACAATGATTCTGTTGCCACTACTTTGGGTGCTTTGCCTGTGGCAATTAATCATTTTGTAGTCACTTGGAAATCGGACAATGAAGTGCAGTTAAATTGGTCTTTTGGTAATGAATCTTTATTGAATTATTATGTAATACAAAGGAGTGTAGACGGTGCTGATTTATTAAATATAGACTCAATTCTAGTAAATAAGGGTTCGTTAGTTAACAACAATTATTCTTACACAGACAGAAAGGTTTTGGGAAATGAGCGTATTGCCTACAGAATTAAATGCATAGCAAAAGATGGTTCAGTTAGTTATAGTTCCATTCAGGTTCTGCCATCGACTATGCAGGTTGCAAATGCTAGACTATATCCTAATCCGGTTGCTAGAAATAACCCTTTAAAGCTCTCTTTCAGCTCAAATCAAAAGCAGCTTTGCAATGTTTCAGTCATCAGCACGGCTGGCAGATTATTTTTTTCAACCAAACAAGAAGTCGTTTTGGGCAACAATACCTTATCTATTACTACAGGTCAAAACATCCAGGTGGGTACTTACTTTTTAGTGGTATCATCAGTTAATACTATTCTGGCAAAACAAGCTTTTACGGTAAAATAGAGTACGCTCTCCACCGTCATTCCGCCGTGTTATATCAATCTAATCAAAGTTCAATTCAATACTTATCCCACACTTAATTCACATTGGGGTAGTTAAAACAAGTTCAATAATGCAGAATTGGATGTTCTACTCAGTATCTATAGATTTTACCCAGAACCACTAGAGGTTTAACCCGAAATCCTCAGATTTCACCCTAAACCTTCTAGGGTTCAACCCAAAATTTGAAGATTTTACACAGAACCTTTAGAGGTTTAACCCAGAATCTGAAGATTACATCCCGAACCTCTAGAAGTTCCTATAAATCATACGATTAGTCGAAAGTCTTATTAACCATTAACCATTAACCATTAACCACTAACCACTAACTACTAATCACTAATCACTAATCACTAATCACTAATCACTAATCACTAACCACTAATCATTAGCTTTTCATCACAATTTGGTAACATCAAATTAATCGTTTGATAACCTACCCCGTTGGGTCCATTTATAGTTTTGCGACTTAACTAAATTGTTAAATGATGAAGAAAAATTTTCTCGGCTTCGTGCTTTTGCTAGCAGCAATTAGCGGCAATGCACAGGTGCAGTTCCTTAAATCGGTTAATTACCGTGGAGCATTTGCACCATCTCCCACAGAAATGTGGACAAAAGGTTGGGCCAATTGGGACCCTCAAAACACAGTGTATGGTACTGCAACTAGAACAGTTAAAGGTGCCATCACAAAAGACACTCGTTGGAGTAAAGACACCGTTTACCTTTTGCAAGGTTTGGTGTATGTAATGAACAATGCAACATTGACCATTGATGCAGGTACTGTTATCCGTGGTGATTTTAATGTTGCTAACACTTCTTTGGTTATTACCAAAGGTTCTAAAGTATATGCAGTTGGTACAGCTAGTGCGCCAATTGTATTCACTTCAAACAAGCCTGCTGGTAGCCGTAATCCAGGTGATTGGGGTGGTGTTATTTTGTTAGGTAAAGCACCTATTAATGTTAGTGGTGGTTCTAATAACATTGAAGGTATTACTGCTACTGATACTACCGCTTATGGTGGTACAGATCCTAACGATAACTCAGGTACTTTAAAGTATGTACGTTGCGAGTTTGGTGGTTACATTTTCCAACCTAACAAAGAAATCAATGGTTTCACTTTTGGTGGTGTTGGTCGTGGTACAACTATCGATTATGTACAATCTTCTTATGCAAATGATGATGCTTTCGAGTGGTTTGGTGGTACAGTAAACTGTTCTCACCTAATCTCTTACAGAGGTATTGATGATGAATTTGATACTGATAACGGCTTTAGCGGAACAGTTCAGTTTTGTTTAGGTGTTCGTGACCCAAATCTTGGTGATGCTACTTGGAACGTTTCTGGTGGTTCTACCTCAGAAGGTTTCGAATCTGATAACGATGCTACTGGTTCAACTAACACACCAAAAACTAGTGCAATTTTCAGTAACATTACTTTCATCGGGCCATTGCGTGGTGATGCTTCTTCTACTAACCAAGCTGCTATCTATCCAGCTTTCAGAAGAAACGCACGTATCCGTCGTAATTCTGAATTAAAGGTTGTTAACTGTGTTATGATGGATTACCCTCGTGGGTTATTTGTTGATAACAACGGTACTGCTCCAACTTCTGCCAATGCATTGGCTGGTACTATGATTTTTGCTAACAACATCTTAGCTGGTAACGTTGCTGGTCAAGTTATCGAGCCAAACAATACTTCAGTTTTCCCAACAATTTATTCTTGGTTTGCTTCAAATCATAATGATTCATTGGTTTCTACATCAGGTTTATTAACAAGACCTTATGACTGGACAAATCCTGATTTCCGTCCAGCTACTGGTTCTATTGCACTTTCTGGTGCAGATTTTACCAATTCATTGATTGCTCCTTATGTAATTGTTGAAGCTACTAACAAAAATGTTATTAAAAAAGTAGATTACCGTGGTGCTTTTGCTCCAGCTCCTACAGCAATGTGGACTGCCGGTTGGGCTAATTGGGATCCAAACAATACAGTTTATCCTGCTACAACAGTTACCGTTAAAGGTGCTATTACATCAAACACTACTTGGACTAAAAACAACACTTACCTAATTCAAGGTTTAGTTTATGTAATGAATGGTGCTACTTTAACCATCGAAGCGGGTACTGTTATCCGTGGTGATTATACTGTTGCAAACACATCTTTAGTTATTACAAAAGGTTCAAAATTAAATGCAGTTGGTACTGTTAATGCACCAATTGTATTTACTTCTAACAAACCTGTAGGTAACCGTGCTCCAGGCGATTGGGGTGGTTTGATTTTATTGGGTCAAGCTCCAATTAACGTTGCTGCTGGTTCAAACAACATTGAAGGTATCGTAGCTACTGATACTACTTCTTATGGTGGTACTGACCCTGAGGATAACTCTGGTATCATTAAATATGTACGTGTTGAATTTGGTGGTTATATCTTCCAACCAAACAAAGAAATCAACGGCGTAACTTTTGGTGGTGTTGGTCGTGGTACTACTGTAGATTATGTTCAATCTTCTTTTGCTAATGATGATGCTTTCGAATGGTTTGGTGGTAATGTAAACTGTTCTCACCTTATCTCTTATAGAGGTGTTGATGATGAATTTGATACTGATAATGGTTTCTCTGGTACTTGTCAATTTTTGTTGGGTGTTCGTGATCCACAACTTGGTGATGCTACTTGGAACGTTTCTGGTGGTTCTACCTCAGAAGGTTTCGAGTCTGATAATGATGCTACTGGTTCTGCAAATAGCCCATTAACTAGTGCAATATTTACAAACGTAACTTTTGTTGGTCCATTACGTGGTGATGCTTCTGCAACTAACCAAGCTGCTATCTATCCTGCTTTCAGAAGAAATGCTCGTATCCGTCGTAATTCAAGATTAAGAGTACTTAACTGCGTTATGATGGATTACCCACGTGGTTTATTCGTTGATAACAATGGTACAGTTCCTACTTCTGCTGCTGCACTTTCTGGTTCTATGCGTTTTAGCAATAACCTTTTAGCTGGTAATGTTAAGGGTCAAGTAATTGAGCCTAATAACACTTCTGTATTCCCTACTATCTATTCTTGGTTTGCTGATAACCATAATGATTCATTAGTTTCTACTACTGGTATCTTGGTTAATCCTTACAACTTCACAAGCCCAGATTACCGCCCAGCTACTAGCTCTCCTGCATTAGTTAACTACAACTTTACAGATACCATCTTTAATGGTGTTTTGAGTGCTAATACTTACGATTTAACTGTTCCATCTGGAGATGCTTCTACAGTTTCTAGTGATCTTACTTACAATAACGTAACCTTGAGTGGTGGTACTTTAACTATCAATTCTGGTGTTACTTTAACTATTACAGGTAACCTTGCGCTTAATAGTGGTACAATCATCAACAACGGTGGTACAATTGTTTATGGATCTGCTTTAACTGTAAACGCTGGTAACAGTGTTAGCTTTAATGGTGTATTCGGAAACGATATCATCAACAACGGAACAATCAACTTAACCGACAATTCAACCTTTAGCGGTAGCATCACAAACAATGGTATCATTACTGGTGCTGGTTCTTATTTAGCTGCTAAGAAATTGACTTTAACTGGTACTGGTGCAAACTTAGCTGGTAATGGTTCAATTGGTGTTTTAGAAATCAATACTACTGGTACTATTTCTAACACTGGTTCTGATTCATTGAAAGTAGTTAACAAATTAATCTTGACTAAAGGTACTTTGGCATCTAACGGTAAATTAACTATCAAATCTTCTTCATTAGATAGCACAGCTGTTGTTGATGTGGTTACTAATGGTAGTGTTTCTGGTAATGTAGTTGCTGAGCGTTTTATTCCTGCTGGTTTCCGTGCTTATCGCGATTTAACTCCAGGTGTAAACACTAATGGCGGTACAATTTTCAGCAACTGGCAAGAAGGTGGTAACAAGACTTCTGGTTATGGTGTATTCATTACAGGTGTTAAGGGTACAGCAGGTAGTTTTGATGCTACTTCTGGTTTAGACTTCACTGGTGGTGGTGGAGCTTCTGCTTATTCATATAGAAATGGTATTTGGTCGGCTTACAGCAGTGCAAACAGCCAATACACTAAGTCTGGTGCTTTAGCTAATCTTGATTATCACTACGGATACCGTGTATTAGTTAGAGGCGACAGAGGTTTCAATATTGCTGCTACTGGTTTGTCTCTTTACTTCATGGTAAACAAAACTACTTTGAGAGCTAGTGGTACGTTAGTAACTGGTGATGTAGTGTACAATTCTACTTATTTGAATACTGCTTTGAATGGTTTCAGCATGATTGGTAACCCTTATTTGGCTCCACTAGATTGGGATGCTGTTGCTAATGACGCTTCTTATGCTTCTTCTAAGTTAACATCTTCTTACTATTTCATTACTCGTAATGATTCTACTAATACAGATGGACCTAAAGGTGCTTTGAGTTTCTACGCTTCTTATGATCCTAATTTTGGATCAAGTGTTGAAGGTATTCAAGCTAGATACATTATGCCAGGAAGTGCATTCTTCGTTCAGAATGATGGTAGTGCTGCTACTGGTTCATTCACAATTAAGGAAGCACACAAAGCTGCTAATAACTCAAGAAAACAATATGGTTTATTCAGCGCAACTGCTTCAAACAACTTATATGTTTCTTTATATAAGAACACCGAAGTAGGATTTGTAAAAGCTGATGGTATCAAATTGGTAGTTAATAAATCATTGGCTGCTAATCGTGGTGTTAACAAATTTGCTAATGCTTCTGATAACCTTTCTATTGTTGATGGTAACAATTCGTTTGCAATTGCTGGTTACAAAAACCTAACTGCTACTGATACAATCAATCTTTCTCTAAGTCAACTTACAGTAGGAACTTCATACAAATTGAACCTAAACGCTGCTGGTTTCAATGTTGAAGGTTTAACTGCTTATTTGTTAGATAAAAACTCAAACACTACTACAGAATTAAAATCAGAAGGAACAAACGTAACATTTACTGCTTCTAATGCAACTCGTTATGCCATTGTTTTCTCTGCTGCTAAAGCTGCAACTACAACTATTGCTACTTCTATCAGTGCTTTCCCTAATCCATTAGTGGGTAACACTTTGCACCTTTCTACTAGCAACCTTGCTGCTGGAAAATATAGTGTAGCAGTTTACAATGTATTGGGACAAAAAGTATTTACTTCTCAAATCAATGCTGCTTCTAGCATCCAAAATTTGAAAGTAGGTTCTTTGACTGCTGGTAATTACACTGTTGCTGTTAGCAATAACAGTAAAGTAGTTTACAGTACTGTTTTACAAGTTAAATAATTAATAATTAGCCAACAGCAGCAATCAAGTTGCTGTTGGTTCTTTTTTACTTAAATTTTAAATTAAATAAAAGATGAAAAAAACAATTTTAAAATTAACTAAAGTAGCAGCAGCTACTATGTTGATGGTTGCAACTGCAACAATTGCTAATGCTCAAGGTGGTGTAGTTAATGGAGGTACTGATTTAGGTGATTCAACTCCTGCTGAAGTTCCATTAGATCCAAACATGACTATCATGTTTGTTGCAACTGCTATCTTGTTTATTACTTACAAGTTTAAGAAAGGTGAACTTAACATGTTTGCTAAATAAAGCACACGTTAGCTTTTAATCACAATAACAAAAGTTTAGTTATGCGTACAAAAAATTCAATTGAATTTTTTGTACGCTTTTTTGGTAAATACGAATTGAATTATCTCTTAAATAAATACAATATGAAATTATTAATTACAAAATTTAAAATGCCCCTATTAATGGGTGTATCTATGTTGGTTATTGGTCAAACAGCCGTTAATGCAAAAAACAGTATTATTGGGAAACCAGAGCTTGAATTGCACAAAGAGGTAAAGGTTTTAACCCAAAAATTATTAAGCCCACAAGGAACTGCCTACAGCTTATATGTTAATTTGATGAAGAACACCGTTTCTGGTTTCGGTCAGGCTAATAATGTTAAGTTTCTACTTAATTCATCATTGAAAGCAAATGGTGCTGGTACTAATCAGTTGCTAAACACCTCAGATAATATTTATTTTGTTGAAAAAACTAAGTCTTTATCTGTTGATGGATATAATACCATTACCGCTGCCGACACCATTACAATTGCAGTAACTGACTTATCTGTAGGTACTAATTATCAGTTACAACTTATTGCAACTGCCTTTAAAGTGCCAGGTGTAACTACTATGATTGTTGATAGATATGCTAACACAATTACTGAATTAACAGGCGATACTACAACTCTTGCTTTTACGCCAACAGCAGATGTGAATACTTATGGTAAACGTTTTGCCCTTGCTTTCAAAGTGTCGACTTTACCTATTAGGTTAATTTCTGGTTCTGCCGAAAGACTGAACAATGGACAAGTAAAAGTTAATTGGAATACACTTGGTGAAGTTGAATTGGCATCTTACACACTCGAAAGCTCTACTAACGCTGTAAATTATACGGCTGTTTCTACTGTTGATGCTAAAAATGCAGTTTCGGCTAACTATTCTATCACAGATAGTAAAGCAACAAATGCAACCAAGTACTACAGAATTAAAGCAACTGATGTTGATGGTTCTGCCACTTACAGTAAAGTTTTTGTTGTTACTGGTATTAGTGCTGCAATTAGTGTTTATCCTAACCCAGTAGTGGGCAACACTTTGCACATTTCAACCAATAATCTTACAGAAGGTAAATATGCGGTTGCTTTGTACAGTTTGCTTGGTAAAAAGGTTTTTGCTACTACAATTGATGGAAAATCTAACGCTTACAACTTAAATATTGGTAAGCAAACGGCTGGTCAATACAGTTTAGTTATCAGTTCAGAAGCAAAAATTATTTCTACTACAACCTTACAAGTTAAATAATATCCTTTTTTATGATTAACAGCAATGGCATGTTGCTGTTAATCATTCTTCAACTTAAAAATTAATATATGAAAAATAGAATGTTATCTCTTTCAAGAATTGTTGTTGTTATTGTGGTTTTATTATCATCAACCACACTTTTAAATGCTCAAGGTGGCCCTTTAAATGGCGCAGGTGGTGACGGCGATACAACAGTGCCAGTTAAAAAAATTGATTTATCAGTTACAAGAAATAATGGTCGTGTAAACATCAGTTGGAGTACTATTGGGGAGTCTCAACTTTCTTCTTTTACCATTGAGAAATCTCTAAACGCTAGCACGTTTGTTCCTGTTAGCACAGTATCTGCAAAAAATACTTCATCAGCATTTTATGCATATTCTGATGAAGCTACTGCCACAACTTACTACAGAATAAAAGCTACTGATAAAGTAGGTAGTGTTTCTTATAGTTCAATTGTAGTGTTGAGTGCTAAAGCTGGCAAGGTGTTAAGTGTGTATCCTAATCCTGCGGTTAATTCAATTACACTTACCCACACACCTGCTTCTGTTGGTGCAAGTGTTAGTGTACTTAATATTTTAGGCAAAACTGTTGCAAATAAATCTATTTTATTTGGGGCTACTCAAACCTCTTTCAACGTTAGCAGTTTCTCAAAAGGTACTTATATAGTATCTATTTTTAATAATGGACAAACAGAAACCACTCAATTTGTGAAGTAGAATTTTTAAAACTAAAACAACACACAATACAGGAGGCTAGCAGAAATGCTGGTCTCTTTTTGTTTTACCTAGTTTAATATACTTATTTCGCAGGGGATATTTTTTCATAAGGAACAAGTTTTACTTCACCAATATCTCAAGGATTGTAGGCTATTGTTTCCATAACTACCATTATGAGCTTTAAGGTTAGTCACCTTTATTTCTCCCTTATATACTTCGATGCTGTTTTGTTAACTATTATTTTATTATACCCTCCACCACGGCGTTCTTAAGTTCAAGCTTTTTTTTATGTTGTTCAATGTAAAAATCTGCGTAACCCCTTGCAAATATCTTTCTGGAATCTGCGGTTATTTTTTCTCTTAACTTAATTCTACTTTGACACATTAGATTTCATAATGTTCGTGTGTAATATTTTGAGGTTAAGCATTCGTTTTTTTATTAAAATCTATAGGACAACAGGCAAACCTTTGTTTTGTTAGAATGAAATATTGAGGTTGGTTACACTTGCTAAAATTGCTTTGACTGAAAGGAATGAGTAATTTCCTTGATTTCAAATGAAGGAAGTTTCACTCATTTCGAAAATCAAATTCTGCTGAGTATAATCTATAAAACCCTTTACTGTCAATGCATACATCATTTAATTTAGCAATTTTAGCATCAAAAAACGTCATTTACTCACCTGAGTCAGCCCACGACTCACCTGAGTCGAGGGCTGACTCAGGTGAGTCGTCGACTCACTCAAGTGAATCTTTGTCTGACTCAAGTGAGTCGTCGACAGACTCAGGTGAATCTTTTTCTGACTCAGGTGAGTCATGGACTGACTCAGGTGAATTTAAGTGTGATTCAGTTGAATAAACGGAAGAAAGAGGGCAAAAGAAAGTGCTTCAGAAAAAATGGTATGGCAAATAATCTTTTTGATGATACCTTCAGGAAAAAAGGATAAGGCAGAATGTTTTTTAGCATAGAGGATTTGAAGATTATAGATGCTTTATAAAACGAATTAGAGTCTCAACTTTAAATTAAAAACTAAAAATTTAATGTTCACAACGTAGAATTTCTAAAAAGCTTCACCTAAAATAAAATACAGGCCACTATTATTGTCTTGTCCAAAGCCATAATCAAGGCGTAAATTCAGCTTTTCGCTTTTGCTAATGGCAAATCGTAGGCCTGCCCCATAAGCATATCGTAGATCACCAATTGTAAAGTCGGTAAATGTGTTGCCAACATTGCCTGTGCTGCCAAAAACAGCTAACCCCCATCGATTATAAACTGGTAGCCTATACTCTCCTTGAAACACCAAAAGGTTTTTGTCACGGTACCGTCCACTGTAATAGCCTCTCATACTATTACTCCCACCAAGGCCAGAAAGGCTACGAATAGGTATGTCGCTGCCTATATTGCCCGTAAAATATCCTTGCAAAGCCAGTACTTGTTGTTTGTAGATAGTGAAATATTTTCTATAATCCAGAACCAAATTACTGTAATTGTAATCCGAGCCTGTGGTTTTGCCGAAATAAGAATAATGTAGTTGAGCAAAAGTTCCCTTATTTGGTGAGAAAGCTTCTTTACGATCATCGAACGAAAAGCTTAGTCCTACTCCAGACACAAAATAGGGGGTTCTCCCTGCCACATTTTCCTGATCGAAGAGTCCTTTAGGCTCATAATTTACTTTAAAAACCTTTTGCATTTCATACGTTAATCCAATGAAACAATGATTAGCCAAATGTTTCATTAAATGGAGATACGTATAATATTGGCTAAACGTGTAGGACTCCTGTGCCGAATCGGGCGTGCCAGCACCGATCCCCCAAAATTTATCTGGATAATTGCTATATGAAAGTTGTTCATTGAGGATATAATGCTCTTTTTTGAAATATTGTGTGCCATTAATGCCCGCAATGAATTGTTTTTTTAATGAATAAAGGGCTATTCCTTGCATGTTTGACGTGCGGGTAGTTGTGTCAGATTTATAAAGATGAAAGGTGGCAGAAGTGGCAACGCCAAACGACCAATTAGTTTCTATTGAACGAGTAATTACCGGAAAAACAAGCAGTTGTTTAAGGTGCAAAGTATCCTTTATGGGGCTTTGAGCAACGCAATTGCCTGCAAACAATACAAATATGAAAGCTGAAATCCAAAGTCTTAAATTCATGATATAAAATAGGTAGGTGGCAAAAGTATTGTTTGAACTTAAACTAACAATTAAAATTTATTTTAAGTTTTTAATGTATTGTTATAATGTAGGGGGGGTAAAGTTGTAAAAAATTTTAATAGAGGAAAGGAAAAGAATATTGTTTTAAGGAATCTAGTCAAAATACATTGAGTAGTTTTTAATTCAATACATGGTCTTTTTATTTATTACTTTCAACTTCCTCAGATTGTTATTGAAGGTTACTAATTATTTATTTTATTTTTAAAATAGATATAGATGGGCTTTTCTATAATCAGATAACCCAAAATAGATATAACCCATAATAGGATAAAATTTCTGTCGCCAAGATATTGATAGTTGTACACTTTTCGGTTTACATAACCTATGTGAACTAGATAAAAAATGTAGGAAGCATTGCCTAATAATATCATCGTTTTGGAAGAAAGGAACTTCCTGAAAGTAGTATTCTCTGTTATAAGTCCATAAATTAGTGAGCATACAAATACAGGAAGTGCAAGATTGCGCAAAATGAGTCCCAAAACATGTTGTGTGCCTTGGTCGAAAGTATCTACCTCAAAAAGACTAATGCAATAATTAGTGGTCAGAATGAATAGTATGCTTAATAGTGTGGTGTTTTTAGAAGGGAAAAGTTTTGAAATGTCTTTCCCTTTTAGAAATAGATGTGCCAAGAACATACCACTAAAGAATTCGAAAAAGCGACCAAAGAAGCTGCAATCAAATATGAAAAGCCAATTGTAGAACCATCTTTCGGGATTGCCATTAGCATAATTCCATCCATAGCCTACAAGCAATGAAATACACAAAAGGGATAAAAGAAAGCCAAGTGACAGATAGTAATTTCTCTTTAAATAATGATAGATGAAGGGTGCTAATAGATAAAAAGTTAGTTCAACCGTGAGCGACCATGATTGAGGTAGGCTTTCTAGATTGTATTTGTCGGAAAACCCTTTGAGCAATGTGAAGTTGTAAATTGAAACATTGGTGGGAGGGAAACCATTGTTGACATAGCTAATGGTTAGGATGATTAGGTAAATAGGAAATATGCGCAGGAATCGTACTGACAAATATTTAAGGTACTGCTTTACTGAACTACAAGGCTTATCTTGATAAGTGTACGCAATTAGAAAACCGCTTAGCACAAAGAATAGTGAGACGCCAATATGGAATTCATTTAGATTTTGAATGATAAAATTAGGTAGCCAACCTCGCCAATATTTTCTGTTATGGTATAAGAAAACCATTATAGCTGCCACTGCCCGTAAACCTGTTAATGCCTTGAAATGTTCCTTCACTAATCTTTACTATTATGTTTTATTTAAAGGCAATGAATATGTGCAAGCATCGTGAAAGTAATTGCCATTCATGTTCACCCCGCATAACAAAGTAGCAATAGTAATCAATAAGGCTAAGTTATAGTAAGGCGGTTAGAAATTATAGCAGAGTCTGATGCCACCAGTAATGCTAGGAACAATACTGGTGCCGCCGGCAGCATCCACATAATTTCGAATGCTCAGAACAGAAAAATCAATGGTTTGCACCAATGAATCTCTGTCTTTGTTGAATTCTTTGTTTTCTGTATTTACCACTCTTATTCTTATGCCTATGCCTGCAAACATATCTATCACAAAGTTTTTATAAATTGAATGTTGAAAACCGCCTAGAAGGTTAATGCCAAATACTTTTTTGTGAACTGCAAATGCATCTTGCAGGGTAATAGAGCTATCTTTTTTGTAGTAATAATTTATTTTGGTGTTATGATTGTCGTTGATGTAGAATAAGTTTCCTGCAAGATATAAGCCAGCTACTGGTTCTTTAAAAATGCCGATCTTAGTTTTGTTGAAATAATAACGCACTTCACTCTTTAGTTTAAATCCTTTCGAATCAATAAAAGAAGTGTCGGTTAATTCATTAACACATTTTCTATATTTAATTCCTACTTCATTGTACCAAAAAAAATGATTAGATAACTTAACCTCCATTCCTCCCTGAATTGTGGGCATACTTATATCGTCCATTAACGCAAGAGGGGCAAATTTTATGGAAACTTTTCCTGTTTGAGCATTGCTAAAGAATGCTAAAGCATAAAGGAGAACTGTTATTAAAAGTTTTTTTTTCATAACCATAATGGCACAACTTATTTTCAGGGAGGTAAAATTAACAGATTTGCGAAATTATCTAATGGATGCTTTATAACAAATAAAGCTGTAGTGTTATGCCGTTTATAGTTTGGTTTGTAATTAATAGGCATAAAAAAAGGAGGCGATTCCTTAAATCGTCTCCTTTCTAATAAGCGAGTAATTTGAGTATTACAATGTTTTCAATACATCGTTCATGCTTCTCACAGCAGCAGCACTCTTATCGAAAGCAGCTTGTTCTGTTTCATTTAGCTTGTAATCGATAATTTTTTCAACGCCGTTTTTACCAATAATGACTGGAACACCCAAGCAAATATCGCTTTGTCCATATTCACCATCAAGTGCAACGCAACAAGAGAATAGTTTCTTTTCGTCACGAACAATTGCCTCAACCAAAGCGGCTCCTGCAGCACCTGGTGCATACCAAGCAGAAGTGCCAATTAATTTAGTTAATGTTGCACCACCAACCATAGTGTCTGCAACAATCTTTTGTTGTTGTTCTTCAGTTAAGAAATCGGTAACTGGAGCACTGTTCCAAGTTGCGTAACGAATTAAAGGAATCATAGTAGTGTCTCCGTGACCACCAACAACAATTGCATTTAAATCTGAAGGATTAGCACCTAAAGTAGCACTCAAATAGCATTTAAAACGAGCACTATCCAAGATGCCTCCCATGCCAATTATTTTGTTTTTTGGCAAGCCAGTGCTTTGTAAAGCAAGGTAGGTCATGGTGTCCATAGGGTTTGAGATAACCACGATGATAGCTTCAGGAGAATATTTCAAAATGTTTTCTGCAACACTTTTTACAATACCTGCATTAACTCCAATCAACTCTTCACGAGTCATACCTGGTTTACGAGGTAATCCAGAAGTAATAACTACTACATCGCTGCCAGCAGTTTTTGAATAATCGTTTGTGGAACCTGTTATTTTGGTGTCGAAACCTAAAAGGGCAGCTGTTTGGGTCATATCCAACGCTTTGCCTTCAGCAAAACCCTCACGGATATCAAGCAATACTAATTCTGTCGCTAACTCTTTGCGGGCAATATTATCGGCGCATGTTGCACCTACTGCACCCGCGCCTACTACTGTAACTTTCATAACGCAATGTTTTTTAATTAAAACTTAATTTTTTCGCCGCAAAGTTAACAGTCATTTACTTGGCAACCACCTTTTTTTTCTTTTTTTTGTCTAATAAATTCTCAATAGGTTTTGTGTTTATCAGCTTAATTAACTCCTGCATGTTTGCTCCCATGTCGTAAGCTTTCACAAAATTCCTCTGGTTATCATAAACTGCCATAAAAGGAGTAAACTTTATGTCATAATAAACTGGAAGAAAATATTTAGTATCTCTTCCTATTACAAAGTTCTGTAGTGAATTTGTGTTGTATTTTGTTTCGAAACCTTTGATAGAATCTAATGGATGGTAGCTAGCCATAACAAAGAAAGCATTTTTCAAGCTATCTATATTTTTCATTAATTCTTTCATTTCGTGATGACAATGACTACATTCTGGACTGAAATAGATAATCACAACGGGTCTATTAGAAGGAAGGTTGTCTTTGGAAAACCAGCTACTGTCCAACTTGCCTGAAGTGTTATTTTTAGCTACGTTAATAAGGAACTTAAAATCTGGTATTATCTTGTCTTTTACATATTTTGGAATCGTATCTTTTACAACTGCTGGTTTAATGTCGGCAGGTTTTTTATTTTGACAAAAGCTAAAGAAATTAATGCTCAATAATAATGAGGCGAACAGTATTTTTTTCATGCGTTAAAATTAAAAGATTGTTCGGTTATAGACTTGAAGTTTTAGAAAAATGTTTATAATAAACTTTCGAATTAGCCAAAATAAAACTGTCCCAAATATCGTTGTTAACGTTACTTGGGACAGTTTTGTGTACTTAAAAATAGTTGTATTTATTTATGTCATTTACATTTAAAGCAAATAAATGTAAACCAATTTAAACTTAATATCAAACGTGTTATATCGTTTTAGAAGGAGTATGCCCAAACTGATCTTTATAGCACTTTGAAAAATAGGATAATGAATTGAAGCCAAGTGAAGTGGCAATTTCTTTCATAGGTAAATCTCTATTGCTAAGTATTAAAACACGAGCTTTTTCAAGTTTGCGTTTAAGAATATAATTCGCAGCTGTAATACCTAATTTGCTTTTCAAAATTCTATTTAGTGTACTATGGCTAATGTTTAGTTCTTCTGATATCTCAACAATATTTATTTCCTTAGCCTCATTTAAACTTCTATCGGAAATTTTATTTAGCTGTTCAATGACGCGAGAAGAACGAGATCCTGATATTTCAAAAGGAATTTCTCTTTCTATAACTGCCCTTTCTCTACTTTTCTCACTGATGAAAAGTAAGTTCTTAATTTTAAACACTAGGTTCTTTAATTGAAATGGTTTAACTAAGTAATCATTTGCCCCTAGTCGTAAACCGTCTTCAATTATATCGTTTGATGACATTGAAGAGATTAGAATTACTGGTATATGGGCTAAGTCTTCATTACGTTTTAATGTTTGTAGAAAGTCTAGTCCATAATCGTTGCCAGACAGCATAATGTCTAGCAAGATAATATCTGGTTTGAAGGTCTTGCAAATTTCAATTCCTTTACTAGATTCAATTATGTTCTCTACTTCAAATTCGGGGGTTAGGAGTCTATTAATGATCTCTACAAATCCTGTTGAATCTTCAACTAATAGTACCTTCTTTTTGTCGTCCATTTTATTTAGTATAAATTTTGTCAAATGCTATAAAAGCAATGGGGTTATTTAAAAATACGCATTTAAGAGCAATCATTTAAGAGTAAAATTATAGAAATTAATTTATCATCATAACAAGAATGTCTTTTTATTTGAAAGAATAACATCTTTTTACGATTAATTAGTTTAAAGAGGGGCATTTTCTCTATATAATTTACCAATTACCGTTTTCATTTTCATTAACTGTATTTTATTTCCATCATCTAAAATTGAATGATTTAGCATTTGTAATAATTCAGTCAACACACTTAATTGAGCCTTCATAGACAAAGACTTTGGCGAGCACTCAAGTACGTTTTCAGCTTTTGACTGAACTTTTTTTAGATGTGTTTCAATTAAAACTTCAACCTCTGCATCTATTATTGTCTTTTTGTTTAATTGTACATTTATTGTATTCATCAAATCAATTCTGCTTATCGACTTTGATAAATACCCTTCTGCTCCAAGTGCCATTCCCATTCTTAACTCTTCTTGCGTTGAAAGTGATGTTAAAAACAAAAAGGGAATATTATTAGCTTCAGGTAAAGCCCTGAACGTTTTGTAAAACTGATAACCATTCATAACTGGCATACATACATCGCAAATCACTAAAT
This sequence comes from Chitinophagaceae bacterium, assembly GCA_947447825.1. GTDB lineage: Bacteria > Bacteroidota > Bacteroidia > Chitinophagales > Chitinophagaceae > Parasediminibacterium. The sequence continues at coordinate 19,895 of CANFLL010000020.1, forward strand.
GTGGCATTGTAGTAGAAACTATTTTCAATGCCTCATGACCATTGTGGGTATGAATTACATCGAAATTGGCGTACTCAATCATCCTCTTAACTACAGAGGCATAATTGGGTTCATCTTCAACAAGCAAGATTTTATGTTTGAACATATTGACGAAAATATAAAAATCAATATATATAAATAATCATTGACGTGTATTTGTAATAGATTGCTGAAAGAATATAATCTGTTGTGTTCGGAGTATATTAGCTTTGTTGAACATCGTTGATTTCTTATTTTAAGATTGAAAAATTTGGCTTTTAAGCATATTTCAATTAGACATTTTATTTATTGCCGTTAACTAGTTACATGAAGAATTCGGAAGATATAATTAAGTTTTATGAGCAGAAGCTGACTTTATTAGAGGAGGAAAGGGAAGTGTCTGATATGTATGAAAATGTGTTGCGCTTTTCGCATAGATCTGTTGCTGTGATGGGGATTGATCACAAAATTATTTGGATTAATGAAACTGCTGAACGGATGTTTGGCTATAAAAGAGAAGAAATTAAAAACAAAACAATTTCGAAAGTACTGTTTGGAGAAGAAACGGATACTAGCAAAGTTCCTAAGGCCTTAAAAGATGCTTTACTTGGTCAGGTTAGTGTTTATGAACACATAGTTTATAAAAAAAGTGGGGTTAAACTTTGGGTGCGTGTTCACATGCATCCGCTATATAATAGAAAGAATGAGATTGATAAAATCTGCTTATATGGCACTGATATCACACAAGAAAAAGCTTTTCAAAAGAGAATTGAAGAAAGTGAGAATCGATTTGAAAACTTATTAAAACATACTTCTGATATAATTTACACTATTGATAATACGGGAAACATAGTTAGTATCAATGCTGCTTGGACTCGGCTTACTAAATATGAACAAGAAGAAACAATTAACCAACATAATAGCCTGTTTTTGCACCCCAATGATGCAATAAAATTAAATGAAGAAAGGGAAAATATTTTGCGTGGAAATAGTTATTCATTCAATATTGATTTAAGGGTTTATGCAAAAAATAATGATATTGTATGGCTCAATACTACTTGCTACCCTTATTATTCTAACACCAAAGAAATTATTGGCTTTAATGGTATTGCAAAAGATATTACCGAACAAAAGAGAAACCAGTGTTATTATGAACTATTATCTAAAAATGTTAGTGACCTGATTTGTTTATTGAACAAAGATTCAATTTATCAATTCATATCTCCTTCAATAAAAGAAATAGCAGGATATGAACCACAAGAATTGATTGGTAGATACTCTTTTACTTTATACCACCCAGACGATATAATTAAAGCGATTCAGTACAGAGAAAATGTTTTGCAACAAAAAACTTCTCAGCAAGACAGTATTACACTAAGGTTTAGAAAGAAGGATGGCAACTATACTTGGTTGGAAATTACGGCTAAATACTTTTTTGATGACTTCTCGGATGAGTATCGAACGATTTTATCTGCCAAAGTAGCTGATATTAGGAAAATTGAAGAAGAAAAACTAAATGCTAAACTTGAGGAAGAGAGAAGGCTTAATAGAATTAAATCTGGTTTTGTCGATTTTGTTTCACATGAATTTAAAACACCACTTTCTATCATCAAGGGTTTGTGCGAATTGATGAATATGGGGTTGGATGACGAAATATTAGATAAAGAGCAATTGCAAAAAGATATTGCAGGGATAGATTTTGAAACAAGAGGCCTAATAGATTTAATTGAAGATGTTCTTATAATTGAGAAAATGGAAAATGGGAAATTGCCTCTTCATACTAAAAGGATTCATATTGAAAAAATAATAGCGGATGTTAATGACAGACTTTCTTTTAAAATAGACCACACTAGGAAAGCGAAAATTGAAGTTATTGGCGACCCTATTGCCATTGAGGGCGATCCAAAATATTTGGAAGTGGTATATAAGAATCTTCTTTCAAATGCATTTAAATACTCTCCTGGCAGTCCAGCTCCCATAATTTCAATTCAGTTTACTGAAAAAAAAGTATCTATAGTTGTTAAAGATTTTGGCATTGGGATTCCTGAAAATAGTATGCACAATCTGTTCACCACTTTCTTTCGGGCTGATAATGTTGGCGATATCGAAGGAACAGGTTTGGGACTAAGTATTGCTAAAAAGTTTGTTGAATTGCACAATGGAAGCATCTTCTGTAAAAGCCAATTGGATATAGGAACTGAGATGGTTGTTACGCTGCCAACGATATAAAGCGAAAATTTTAATTAGAGTTTTCTAAAACATTTAGAGATATAGAGATGCAAGATGATACGGAGATATTAGTGAATGATAATTGTGATTTGACCTTTTTTTACATTCAGAAATAATCCAGCTCACAGAAATTCCTTGCATAATGTCTATTTTTTTGGAAGGAAGTTTGGCAATTGAATATCTGAAAATGAACAGCATTTCCAAGAAGTGTTTTTTAGTTTTCTAGACATAATGTGCCTACTATTAATAGATGAGAGTTTTTAATTGCTCTATCCGGAATTCAAAATCATCGAAATATTTTTATAGCAATGGTTACCTCCTCGCTGGACGATGCTGATAAAACCTGACAAGAAATGGAATGATTTCTGAATAAAATGTGCTGCTACTTCGGGAGTAGCAGCTATCATTTTACACTCTTCTTTATTTTTTACTAAACGCCTAATTGCACTGCACCAACATTTTCTCCGCTTCTTCTTGTCCCCAATTTGGATGGAAAGGTGTTGCAGGTTTATACGTTTTAAACAAATCTACCGACTTCTGGAACAATGGTTTTGCCAATGCTTTTCCACCACCATAAGCTTCGGGGGTATTGAAGGTTGTCATGCCTTGCAAGTAATAAATACGAGGATTGGCTGCATCCGCTTTTGTGGCACTAGCCAAGGCATCTTTTGCTTGTGCACCATACGTTTGCCAACGACTCATAGGGTCAACCATCATTTGCAAAATAGCCACTTGTTGAACCATACAATAAAGGTCTGCATTGTTTTCTATGGCTTGTGCCTTGCTAATATAGTCTTTGCACTTATCGGCCACTTTGTCTTTGTCAAGGCTTTTGTCAACCCAAGCACTTCTGTATAAAGACAAGGCTGCATAGTAATAAGGTAACCATTGTGTTTTTTCAGCATCTCCTACTCTTTCAAAAAAGGAAGATACTTCCGTAAGGTCAGCAGCCGTCTTTGCTTCCTTCATTTGTCCTAAACCTTTAATCATTGCACCCTCAAACTTAGATTGTGCATTTACCAACGTTGCCACTAATAGGCTAACGATAACTAGTACTTTTTTCATTGTTGTTTGTTTTATTGATTACCCCTATCCCCTAAAGGGAGAAAAGGAGAGTTAAAAAATAAGTGTATTAAAAAAATTTACACATTGGTAGATAGTAACATAGAAAAAATGTATTAAACGTTTCACTTTAAGATCACATAGTGGGTATGATAATTAATCTACAATTTCTATGTTTTCTTTTCTAAACTAATTCAAAAAACTATGTGACTGGTGTGCCTATGTTGTAAAGTAACCTACAAATTATTATTAATAGCATCTTGCCTTCTATCCACACCCCAACTAATAAATGCCCCTATAAAAAAGAACCTTGGCGCAGTAGGATTAATCTCTTGTTTGTAAGTGCCATTGTGGTTGTAATTATAGCCATAAACAAGGTTGCTATTAAACACATTGGTTACACTACCCACAAAAACCACAAACGATTTTTTAATCTTGGTAAGATAATTTACGCTGCATCCAAATGTATTATAATCAGATGTTGTACCCTCATCACCGATAACATATTTTTTTCCTGCGGGCTGAAAGTAATAATAGGGTCTGCCTGTGGCATAACTATAGGTAAAGTTAAATCCGGTATTTAGCTTCGTAAAAAAGCGTTTTACCACCAATGAAGCCGTGTGCTTTGCTGCAAAAGTGGGTGCTAGCTGAGTAGGATATTTATCGAACTGCCTTTTTGTATCCAAGTATGAATAGCTAACCCAATAATCTAATCCCTGAATGGTTTTCTTATCCCTCCAAAACAATTCTATCCCTTGCGCACAACCACTTCCATTATTATTGAACTGATAAGTGGGGGGCGTTTCAATTAGGTTTTCATATTTTTTGTAAAAGGCTTCTAATCTAAAAGTTTGCAAAGCAGTGGTGCGCATATAGTTTAGCAAATAATGCGATGCCTTCACGTAATCTAAATTTTTGTTGCCATAATAGAAATAAGTATTTTCTGGCTTCTGATAAAACTGCCCATACACAGCACTCATCTGCGAATGTTCCCCTGTTTTGTAGGCAAGAGAAATTCTAGGTGCAATATTAAATTGTCCAATCTGCGATGAATATTCCGACCGAACACCAATTTTAGCAGCCAAATCATTAGTGAGGTAAATGTCTGCTTCACTAAAAAGAGCCGCAAAGTTGTCCTTTAAGGAATGGTTGGTATCGTTCACCACATTTTTCACCGTTCCATACCAATATTCTCCACCAAAGCGGATGGCACTAATGCCAGATAGTTTCTTCTCGAAAACTGCTTTCAGTTGTGCCAAATCTTGATGACTCGTTATGGCCGCATTGGTACTGTCTAGGTAGTTTAGGTTTGTGTGAACACGTTGATTTAATTGGTTTTGTATTTGGAGGTTTATCTTGTCTGTATTAATGCTAACACTACTTCCCAAATTCATACGCCAACCTTTCCCCAAATATTCTCTCCAGCTAAGGTTATTGTACCAGTTGTAATTGATGACTCCATAAGCATTGTTCAACAAAAACGAATCGATATTGGGGCGACGGATGCCTATGTTACTAGCCCCAAAGGTGGTGTAATACTTAATTATTCCTCCCTTTGTTTTAACTCTAAAGTTTGCATCAGCAGCATGAAACTCTGGCAAATGAAAGTAGTTGGGTTTCTGCGGAACGATGGCAAAATAGGCAGCCAAATTGGTATATCCATAGTTAATGCCCCATGATGATTTTTTGTTTTTAGCCAATTCTTGCAAGCCAGTGCCCACAAAAACCGAGGAGATGGAAGCTGATGCCTGCGAAGTTTCTGGCAGATCAATTGTTTCCAGAATTACCGCACTACTCAATGCCTGTCCGTATTGTGCAGAGTAGCCACCTGTACTAAAAACGGTCCCCTTAAAAATGAAAGGCGAAAACCGTCCACGGCTGGCAATGTCTGGCACACTTGCATTGTAGGGATTAGCCACCATGGTACCATCAATAAATTGCTTTGTTTCGTAGCCCGTTCCGCCTCTAACAAACAACCCTTCTTGTTCGCCTACTTGTTGTGCGCCAGGCAATGTTTTCAACGCATTTGTAATATCTGCATTTGCCCCACCAACGGTTACCACATCGAGTGAATTAAGAACAGTGGCCGCTCGCTTTTTATCACCAGCTTCAAAGCTGCCGGCAGTAACCGTTACAGCGGTAAGCTCATTAATTTCTTCTCTCAACGAAAAGTTTATTACAACAGGTTCTCCTGTTAAAATGATGGGTTGCTGAACGGTTTTAAAACCAATGCTTTTAGCTATAATGGTTTGTGTTCCTTTGTCGTAACATTTAAAAGAAAACTTACCAGTAGAATCACTTACACCTCCATCATAACTATCTTTTATAGAGATGGTTACGCCCTTCATTTTTCTACCATGATTATCTTTTATTATGCCCGAAACTTTTGTTTGGGCAGATAGAATTATGGTAATAAATAGGGTTATAATTGCTAAAAAACATCTTGGCAGACTATTATTACTTTTTTCACATTCCATACTATTTTTTTGTGCTATTTTGATTCAAAAATATTATTAAGTGCCAATTATTTAAAAGTAAAATTAGGGTAGTTGCCTTATAATGGCGGTAAATGCAAGGAAATGGGAGGTTAATAGCATCATGCAACAATTTACTACAACGAAGATATTTTTATAGCTATCCTGTCTAACAAGTACAAATAGCTACCCAATTTAAAAAAACTTGTCTTTTTATTCATCATTAAATGAATACATTAATTGGTTTTTAAACAAATAAATAGTCCCTTAATTTCTTCATTATTCACATCCATATCTCACAACACAAACAGCCAATCGTATTATTTGCTAGCCAAAAAAAATAACTACCTGAGCTTACTTTTATACTCGATGGCGGTTTCAAAAAAACCACAGGCTCGCTACGTAATCCGATAGTGTGTTCCTACAACTGTTTTTACTCCATTTCTGATTGAATAGGGGGTTCAGACAACACCATTTGCCCACCATCAAATCTGATACCCACCATCTACAACTGCATTTGCCTAGTATCCAATCCGATACCGCTCCTGGCAAACCCACAGGCTCGGTATCCAATCTGATACCGAGTAAATACAGTTGTAGGAACACGCTATCGGATTACGTAGCGATCCTGTGGGTTTTGAGGAACACCATGGTGAATTTGATGGTAACTAAATCTATTAAAAATCAATTACTTAGTGCTAATTAAGTTTAAAAATAATCTTCCCTTCAATTATTTAGAAGTAGAATCCTGTTCTTCGTTGCTGTAATTTTGCAGGAATCTGATTGGAAATGAATACTTTTTTAGTGTAAGAGATCCATATTAATAAAATGAACAGAAAAAATCATCACTTCCTTACATAATTATTCATCATTAATTGACAACACAGATTGCAATGTCATTACTTACTTTGCAAAAAAGTTACCAATTAATAACTTTAGTTTTCAGACATCATTTTAATGACTAAATATTGGCAATTGGTTTTTCTCTTACTGCATGATATTTATAATTACGGGAACGCTTGTTTCATTAAATCATATTGAAATTGTATCAATCTTATATAAATTACAAGCGGAATCATTTTTTTTTATTATTACTTATTTACTTAGCCGCATGAACAAGTCTAAAGTGCTTTTGGTAGAAGATACAAGGACTTATGCAGAAGTTGTAAGGCGATTTTTGGAACGTGAAAATTTCGAAGTAATCTACGCCCCCAATGGTAGTGTTGCCCTTGAAATGGTGATGGAAAATATGCCTGATGTTGTGCTTTGCGATGTTCAGATGCCTTTGTGTGATGGATTTGAATTTTGCAAATCATTTAGGCAAATACCCAAAGCAAGTGGCGTTCCTTTCATCTTTCTGACCAATCAAACAGAGTCTGTTGATATGAGAAAAGGCATGGGCCTTGGTGCCGATGATTATATTAAAAAGAGTGCAACGAAAAATGAAATTATTGAAGCCATTAAAATTCGATTGCAAAAAAGAAAAGCAATTGAAGAAGAGGTGAACCTAATTATATCTAATTTTTCTGGACAATTGGAGAAAAGAGATACCACACTAGGTGTTATTGCCCAAAATCAGGCACATGTAATTAGGGAACCACTTGCCATACTGTTGCAGATTATTGGGATGATTGATATGGATGATATGGGGGAGGAAAACAAACGACTTGTGGCAATGCTTGCACCTGTGGCCGCACAAATGGATAAGATTATAAGAGAAAATGTATATTCAATAAATCACATAAAAGAATAGTAATAACATGGGAAATGTAACTACAATGCCTCAAAAAGAACGCGTTTTTGTAATTGAAGATAACCATAAATATGTGGAGTTGATTACAAGAGCCCTGATTAGTGATTACAATGTGTCATGCACCGATTCTGCCGAAAAAGGCTTGGAAGTGTGCAAAGCATTTTTGCCAAACATTATTCTATTAGATATTAACCTGACAGGTAATCAGAGTGGGATTGATCTGCTTAAAAGCATTAAAGGGGATGAAACACTTGCGCATTTGCCTGTTTTAATTATGTCGGGTATTTCTTCCTCCCAAATAATTTCGGACAGTTTAGAATATGGAGCTAATGACTACTTAGTTAAGCCTTTTGATATTAAGCACTTGACATACAAAATGAAAAACCTGTTGGCTATATCTGAATATGCTAAACGAAAAAAAGTTGATGTAACCACTATTAGTGATGCGCAACAAATTAAGCCAAAACATAACTTGATTAAGCAAATTGAGGATTTAGATGATGAAGCTATATTGAAAAGTAAAATGTCTAACCTTGTCGATTTATCAAAAAGATTAGGTATTAGTCAGAGTACCATTAATAGAGCAATTCAAAAGAATTTAGGGATGTCGCCCAATAACTTTTTAGTGAAACGAAGACTAGAAAAAGCAAAACTTTTGGTAATTAGTAGCCAGTGGAAACAAGTAGGTGAAATTGCCCACGAAATGGGTTTTGCAACGAGTTCCTATTTTTGTAATTGCTTTAAAAAACATTTTGGATGCTCACCTTCTGAAATGAGGGCTAGATAATTTTTTACTTTTTTATTGCCATTGATTTGTTGTTTGCACCTAGATGTTGCTTCTTATTTTCCGACTTGAAATAAACATCTCATAACGTTTAGCTTTCTAAAAGATGATCCATTACTGAAAACTTAATGTAACTTGGTATTGATGTGCTGGTGAAAGATGATGCTTAAGTGTTTTATTTTTAATTTAGTGAACAGTGTTTCTAAACTAAAAAAATGACTAATGAACTACGAAAAGGCTTACAATGAATTGCTTGACAAATATAATTGCCTACAAACTGAGCTAGTTAGGATTGATGAAGAGCGAGATATTTATGAACAAATATTGAGAAGCACAAAACGAACTGTTGCATTAATTAATTTGAATAGAGAGATAATTTGGATTAACAAAACTGCTGTTAACAGATTTGGATATAGCCTAGAAGAAGTTAAGGGCAAACGAATAGCGGACTTAATTTATGGCCCGGATACTGATTTTAGTATGGTTCCTGCGGCATTTGAAAATGCGCTGAAAGGAATTTCAACTCATTTTGAACATTTGTTATATACTAAGTCGGGCGATAAATTTTGGAGCAAGACAGAAATTCGTCCATATTGTAATTCCCATGGTGAAATTGATAAACTGATCATTTATGGAATGGACATTAGTCATGAAAAGGCACTGCAAGAAGAGATTAAAGAGGCTGAAATTAGGTATAAAGAAATTCAGGATAACAGTCCAGATGTGATATATACAATTGATTTATCGGGCAATTTGTTAAGCGTAAACAATACTTGGACAACACTATTAGGTTATTCCAAAACTAAATCTATCGGTAAAAAAATAAATGAATTTTTTTATTACGAAGATGTTCACAAGATAATTCAGGAAAGGCAAAGATTAAGCACAGGAGATTCAACGTCATTTAACGTTGATGTAAGATTTAAAACAAAAGATGGGAATTTATTGTGGGTAAACACAACAGGGATTCCTATTTATTCTGAAAAAAAAGAGGTAATTGGTTTTTCGGCAGTATCAAGAGACATAAGTAGAGAGAAAAGAGAAAAGCAATTAAAGCTTTTATTAACTGCTCAGGTGAGTGATTTGCTTTGCCTACATGATGCAGAAACAAGGTACACGTTTGTTTCACCATCTATTAAAGAAATTGCGGGATACGAACCAGCGGAACTGATAGGGAAGCCATCCTTTATGTTCTATCACCCAGAAGACCTACCTAAAGTAATTGAATATAGAAATAGAAATAATCTTGGAAAATTGTATCCGGGAGAGAGTGTTACCTTGAGGTATTTAAAAAAAGATGGTAGTTACACTTGGTTAGAGCTAACTGGAAAAACAATTTATGATGAAAAGCGCAACATAACAGGGGCTGTAACCTGTTGCAAAGTTGCTAACTTAAAAAAAGAAGAAGAAAACAGAATTCAGGCCGCTCTAGAAGAAGAAAAAAAGCTTAATGAACTAAAATCTAGCTTTCTACGATTTGTAGCGCATGAGTTTAAGGCACCAATTTCTGTAATTAGGGCTTTGGTAGAGCTAATGCAAATGAGCATTGAGGACAAGGATGTGAATTTGGATCAAATGGAACAAGATCTTAATGGGATTGAAGTTGAAGTAAAAAGCTTGATTACTTTAATGGAAGATGTGTTAGTGCTAGAAGAACTAGAGAGTGGCACTATTAAACTAAAGATGGGCACTTATTCTTTAATAGACATGTTGAAGAACGTTAATGAACGGCTGCCTTTTGATTGGCGACAAAAGGCTACAATTGAAGTAGAAGGTAAAGAAATGGGAATTAAGGGGGATAAGAAATATTTGGAGCTGATACTTAAAAATCTACTTTCAAACGCTTTCAAATATTCAGAAGGTAAACCTTACCCAGTTGTAAAGGTTGTTTTTAGTAAGAAAGAAGTAAAAGTAACTGTAAAAGATTTTGGAATAGGTATTCCGGTCGAGTATCAGGAAAAGTTGTTTACTAACTTTTATAGGGCAGGAAATGTAGGTGGTGTTGATGGAACTGGTTTAGGATTAAGCATCGTTAAAAAGTTTGTAGAACTTCATCATGGAAGCATATCATACACCACCGAGGTAAATGTAGGTACAGAAATGATTGTAGTATTACCAGTAAGGGGTAGGTAATAATAGGGGGTAATTGGAGCTTGATGTTCAAATCAGTACAACTAAAAAGAGAACGCAGCTTGTTTAATATATCAGTGAGAAACGCAGAAGTTTGTTCTTGATGAGGAAATGATTAGTTAATTATAATAATAAAAAACATTAAATAAAATTGATGGAATTAGAAGTAATAATAGTTGATGATAATGACATGACACGTCTTTTGCACCGGGAAATTGTATCGATAGCTGGATTGGGTGTAAAAGTGCCAGCATTTGCAAACGGAAAAGATGGTTTGTTTTATTTATATCAACGACCTAATCCAAAAAGTCCAGTATTAGTTTTGTTAGACATTAACATGCCAATTATGAACGGATGGGACTTTTTAGATGGGTTACCCAAAATGGAAGGAAATGAATTTGTTTTGGTGACAGTAGTGTCTTCTTCCGTAGACGGTGAAGACAGGATTAAAGCATTTACTTATCCAAATGTTATTGAATATTTAGAGAAGCCAATAAAGCCATCAATGTTGACTGATTTAAAGAAGCTTGTAGATCAAAAATTAGTGACAATGTAATTTTTGTGTAATGCTTGATAAAATGGGTTAATCATTTTTGTGGCACTGAGTATGAATTGATAATTGAATAAAAGCTTTATAGTCCTTTTTTGTTTTTTATCATTTTATGCTTTTTGCTGTGAAGAGTCTGGTTAAAATATATTGATCAATTTTAAGTTCAGTGGAGTGTCTTCTCAGCTTATTACTTGTTGCTTATTGCTTTCAACTTCTTACTAGATTTCAGTGATGTTTCTTTTTGTTTTGTAGCTGAAATTTATTCTTGATGTAGTGCGTCTAGTCATTATTGAAGTACGAATGATGTAGTGCTTGTAGGTATTAAAAAAGGCAACTTTACGCTCGATGTAGTATTGAAGTGTGTGGTTTGTAGTGGAGCAATTTGTATCCTATTACTTTTACAATTCACAGTTTCTTGTTTCCCATATTTAAAAACGACTGACGATTATTTGCCTCTAGCTGTTTTAATCATGGTAACCATGAACCATTAATTATTAATTTAAAAACAGAAAAAAATGAAAAAAAGTTACGCTCTCTTTGCCATCTTATCCTTGTTTATTTGCAAGGTGTATGCACAACCCGCCACACCCGCAGCTCTCCCAACAGCCAATAAGGCAAATGTTATTTCATTATGGGGTAATTCTTACACTAATGTTACAGGTACTAATTGGTTTCCGGGTTGGGGGCAAAGCACGCAAGTTGCTTACTCAAACATTGGCGGCGACACTACAATTAATTATTCAAGTCTTAACTATGAAGGCGTTTCTTTTGCAAGTCCTATAAACATATCCAATATGGATTCTATCCATTTTGATATATGGACTTCTAATTGTACATCTTTAGATATCAGACTTATCAATTCTGCTTCTGTTTCTGGAACCGGCAATCCTATTCAACCAAACGTTACTGTGGCACTCAAAACGAATTCATGGAACAGTGTTTCTATTGCAGTGTCTCAATTCACCGGTCTTAAATTAGGATTGCTAGATCAAATGTCCTTTACAGGATTAACGCCAGCTGCTGGTGGAAACATTTATCTTCAAAACATTTACTTCTCTTCACACGTCAATTTGCCAACTATTTCTGGATTCTCTATTCCTTCAAGTTTGTTAGTTGGTGCAGCACCTTTTACCATTACTCCGCCTACTAGTAACAGCAATGGGGTCTTCACATATTCTAGTAGTGATACCACAGTTGCTACAATTAGTGGTAATACAGTAACTATTGTTGGTGCAGGAACAACCGTTATAACTGCAAACCAAGCAGCGGCGGGTAGCTACTCTAGTGGCTCTGCATCTGCTACATTAGTTGTTTCTTTTGCACCTCCTACCGTTGCAGCTACAGCACCAAGCAAGGATGCTGCAAATGTTATTTCATTGTGGGGTAATCATTATACCAATGTTTCTGGTGTTAATTTCAGACCAGATTGGGGTCAAGCAACACAGCTTTCTATTTTAAATGTAGGAGGCGACACTACCTTAGAATATACTGCTTTAAGTTATGAAGGCGTTCAGTTTGCTAGTGCTTTAAATGTGTCTAAGGCTGGTTCATTCCATCTTGATATATGGTCTCCTAATGCTACATCTATTGCAGTAAATCTTATTAATTCTACATTGGTAACTGGCGGTGCAGCAGTGCAAGTAGCAGACACAATTTCATTAACAAAGTCTGGTTGGAATAGTGTAGAAATTCCTTTGAGTGCATTTAATGTTGTTGATTTAACTAAAGTAGATCAGTTAATGTTCACAGGAGTTACACCTGCTTTGGGTGGAGTTATTTATTTACAAAATGTTTATTTCTGGTCTACAAGTGTTTTGCCTGTTAAACTTGATGGATTGACTGCAAGCTTAAATGGTAATAGTGCGCTTGTTTCTTGGAATTCTGCACTTGAATCTAGTTTACAAGGATACAACGTTCAGCATAGTATTGATGGCGTAAATTGGACATCGGTTAATTATGTTGCAGCTAAAGGCAGTAACGCTTCTTACAGTTTTATTGACAATGCTCCAGTAAGTGGTGTAAACTTCTATCGTTTAAGCATTGTAGATGCAGTAGGTAAGCTAACTTATTCCACAACAGTTTCTGTTAATTATGTTAAAGCAATCGCAGTTTCATTCTACCCAAATCCAGTTCAGCGTGTTTTGAATGTAAAGATTGCATCAATTAAAAATTCATCTGCTAGCCTATCCCTAGTAAGTGCAGCTGGGCAAGTTGTTAAAACGATACAATTAAATAAAGGATCAAATAATTTTTCTGTTGATGTAGCAGGCCTTGCAAAAGGAACTTATCTGCTAGTATTAAAAGACGGAACTATTACTAGCACTTCAAAGGTTGCAATAGTAAAATAAGGAACTACACCCCCCCCTACGCTTAAATGCAAAAGAGGTTGCCAATTCGGCAGCCTCTTTTTTTGTGTATATGTTTAGGTAAAGACCACGACTTTTAATTTTTGTACCATAAGCTCTAGACTAATAAGCCCTTGCTTTACGTTAGGTAACCCCGTGCTTTAGGTAGGCATACGTAAAATTTTACCCCAGTAACCTAAAGTTTTACGTCTGCCTACCTAAAATTTTACGTCCCCATACGTAAAATTTTACCCTAAGAACCCAAAGTTTTACGTCTGCCTACCTAAAGCACGGGGTGGTCTGACGTAAAGCACGGATTGTTTAACGTAAACCACGGGGCTACCTAACGTAAAACTCGGGTAGTCTGACGTAAAGCAAGAGGATACCTAACGTAAAGCATGGGTAACTTAACGTAAAGAACGGGGTTGCCTAACGTAAAGTAAGGTTACTACTCAGGTATTATTTAGCCACAGGTATCACTAAGCATTTCACAAAGAACATAAGTATTGGTACAATCGGCTGTTAATAGATAATAAAAGCCGATAATAAACCTTTGTTTCCTTTTTTTCTTCGGAACTTAGTCAAAAATCAGTAACGAAAGTTCTCATTGAGTAATTTTTTAGAATTGATTTTTTCAAATTATACATTCCCCAATCTGGGATTATGCAAACATTCTTAATAATTTGTATAACCTAAATGAAATTATTAGAACTAGGTTTTGAATTGCACTATGCTCAACAAAGCAGATTTAACCCATAGAAGGTGCTGATGTAGTAAAAACAATGCTTTATAGCATAAAAAAATGCTTTTTGTAGTAGTATTGAAGTAGGTTTAAATGACCTTTAGTACTTGCCGTAACAATACTTTTGTGCTTTAAGTATTTCGATTAGTCTTCTCTATTTTTAAAACGATTGTATTATGAAATTAAAAATCAGGTTGTTATTTATTGGTATTTTTTTAGGAGCACTATTTCTGAATGTTGGCGCACAAACTAACATTGTGGTAACAGGTAGTGTAAAGAATAAAATTACAGGAGAAGCTTTGGTAGGAGCAACGATAGTAAATGATAGAACCCACAAATCCACACTTACAAACGACATTGGCAAATTCTCTATCTCAGTTGAAAAAGGTGCAACACTTACTATCACTTATATTGGGATGCTGCCAGTAAAATACAAAGTAAATGTTGCAACAGATGTCAACATCACCATGGAAGAAGACCTCAAAAAGAATGAAGAGGTAATTGTTGTTGGTTATGGCACGCAAAAGGTTACTAAAGTTTCTGGGGCTATCTCCACCATCAAAAGTGTCGACATTGAAAAACTAAAACCCGTAAGAGCGGAAGATGCTTTGCAAGGAAGAGCAGCTGGTGTTGAAGTTATTTCCGCTGGTTCGCCTGGAGCTAAACCTACTGTTTTCATTAGGGGAATTCCATCATATAAAGGTAGTGATCCACTTGTTGTAGTTGATGGAGCAATTGAAACTTTAGATGACCTTAACTCCATTAATTCTGCAGATATTGAATCAATTAATGTTTTGAAAGATGCAGCTACAACGGCTATATATGGGGTTAAAGGTGGTAATGGTGTAATATTGGTAACTACAAAAGGTGGAAGAAAAAACACAAAAACTGAATTTAATTACAGTAGTAATTACGGAATTCAGGAAGTTTCTAGGAAATTGCCTGTTTTGAATGCAACTGAATATGCAGCTATTGTAAATGAAGGAAATTTAGTAGATGGCAACAGTGTTGCTTTTACTGCTTTAACTAAATTGGGTGTTGGAACAAATTGGCAAGATCAAATTTTTAAGAACGCACCTTTGCAATCTCATTCCATTACAGCTAGAGGTGGAAGCGAAGGAGTCACTTATTTCGTTTCAGGAGCCTACACTGGTCAGGATGGTATTGTTGGAGGTGGAGATAAATCATACTTTAACCGCTATAATGCAACGTCAAACCTTACATTCGATTTGACTCCCCAATTGAAGTTATTTAGCAACACTAGTTTTGTGAACATCAGAGGAGCTTCGATTCCAGAAAATGCAATTAATAGTGTAATTTCTAATGCAATTAATTTTGATCCAACCTTACCTATCTACAATAATGTTCCTGGTACTGTTGGTAAGTATAGTGTGAGTAATAATATTGTTTCAGAAATTGTAAACCCACTCACACAATTAGACAATACTTTTAATAAATCTAATACTAACAAATTATATGGAAAAATTGAGCTTCAGTATAGTGTTCTGAAAAATCTAAAAATAACATCTAGATACGGATTTACCAATGTAGATATTACCAATAAATCTTTTAGCCCTTTGATTTATTATGGTAGCAACCATACAAGTTCTACTTTGAAAGCAGACGGAACATCTAATGGTACGGGGCACAATGCTGTTTCGCATGACAAGGATAATTATTATAACTACACTTTTGAAACTTTTGGTAACTATAATTTCAAGTTAGCAAATGACCATCAGTTTGATGTGTTAGTTGGCCTTTCAATGGCCAAAAATACAGGGAATGTAGTTTCTGCTTCCCGTCAAGATGTTCCTTATAATTCTTGGGATTGGGCAGACTTTTCCTCTGCTACTGGTAATTCTGCAACTGGTGCTGCACCTGGTGGAGAATATCGTTTTGAGAAACGTAATGTTTCTTATTTCAGCCGTTTAAATTATGATTATAAAGAAAAATATTTAGCCTCTTTTTCTCTAAGAAGGGATGGGTCTTATGAATTTGGAACTGATAATAAGTTTGGTAATTTCTATGCTACTTCTTTGGGTTGGGTAGTTTCATCTGAAAACTTTTACAAATTAAAGGTTATTGACTATTTAAAAATAAGGGGTAGCTATGGCGTTACTGGGAATGACAATATCGATCATCCTCAATACTTACAAATTTATACAGGTATATATGAGTATGGTGCAGGCAACAATACTGGTTATGTTTTTAATGGCTCTCCAGTAAATGGAAGTACGTTATCAACTTTTGCTAATAATGGGTTAAAATGGGAACAACAAAAGCAACTTAATATTGGGTTTGATGCACGGTTCTTTAAAAACAAACTTTCAATAACTGCTGATTACTTTGAACGTCATATTAGTGGTTTGTTGTTTACTCCTCAACTGTCCTTATATCTGGGTACATCTGCAGCACCTTATGCTAATGTAGGAACTACTCAAACCAAAGGATTGGATTTGAGCATAAACTATACACAACCAATTAATAAGGACATGAAAGTGTCTAGTACAGCAACATTTACAACTTCCAATAACCTCGTGACAGAAACTAGTAATGGTTTTATACCTGGTGGGAAGTATGGAATATCCTCAGTTTATTATGTTACTAGATTTGAAAAAGGTCGTCCCCCTGGTTATTTTTATGGTTATAAAACAAAGGGTCTTTTCCAAAGTCAAGATGAAATAAGCAAAAGCCCTACTCAGTCCAATGCACAACCAGGAGACATTAAATATTTAGACGTAACTGGAAATGGTAAAATTGATGACTCAGATAAAACGATGATAGGAAATCCTTTTCCCAAGTTTACAATAGGATGGAATGTTTCTTTAGAATACAAATCATTTGATTTTAATGTTTATTTCTATGCTTCCTATGGCAATGATATTTACAGGGCTTACGAAAGGAATCTTGCTTTTACTAATAAGTTTAGGGGCATATTATCCAGATGGACAGGCTCTGGTTCTACAAATGATGCTAAAAGTCCTAGGGTAACTTTTGCTGACCCTAACATAAATACTAGGGCTTCTGATAGGTATATTGAAGATGGTTCATTTGTCAAAATAAAGGATATACAATTGGGATACACTATACCTACTTCTTTGTATAGAAAAAAAGTATTTAATAAGATTCGGTTATATGCTCAAGTCAAGAATGCCCTTACATTGACTAAATATTCTGGTTTAGATCCAGAAATTGCAGGGGGAATTTTTGAGTCAGGTGTTGATAGAGGAGAATATCCTCAGGCAAGAATCTACTCAATGGGCATAGATTGTAAATTTTAACTAATAAATCTGTCGAAAATGAAAAAAATAAAAATAGTTGGGATTGCAGTTGTCTTTTTATCAGCAGTCTCTTGTAACAAATTTGTAGATTATAAAGCTCAAGAAGATTATGTAGTGACTACGGATGATTATTTTAAAACAGCAAGTGATTACCAATCTTTATTAGTTGGGTGTTACACACCATTACAATGGATGTGGTATGCTCCGATTATTGGTGATATTGCTTCCGATAATGCGATGTGTGGTGGTGAGAGTGCCACCAATGAAGTTGGATTGCAACAAATACATAATTTTCAAGTAGTTCCCAACAATAGTAGTTTGACAGAATTATGGACTGACTGTTACGAAGGAATTAATCGGGTTAATTATTTATATCAAAATCGAGGTCTACTCGAGTTTACAGGCAAAGAGGAACTTTACGGGGAAGCTTATTTTTTAAGGAGTTACTACTATTTTGAATTGGTAAGGTTATTTGGTGGTGTTCCCCTTTTTATTGACCATAAACTAACAGTAAGCGACTCAAAGCAAATGAAACGTTCTACGAAAGCTGAAGTATACAAACAAATTGAAGCAGATTTAAATAATGCAATTACTACATTACCCAAGGTTCAGACAGATAAGGGGCGTGCTACATTATTTTCTGCTGAAGCATTATTGGGTAAAGTTTATTTGTATGAAAATAAGTTTGATTCTGCTGCGGCTGTGTTTGAGAGGGTAATTAATAGTGGTTTATTTACGTTGACACCAAACCTTGCTGATGTTTTCCTTCAAGCAGGTGAAAACGGTTCAGAATCATTATTTGAAGTTCAATATACAAATTTGGATAATCAGCATGATTGGGGTACAAACAATGTATTAAGAAGCCAAGGAAATATGATGGTGGAGTTTTGTGGAATTCGCAAAATTTCAGGAACAGGAATTCCTTATGCTGGTGGTGGTTATAGTTTTGATTTGCCTACTAAGGAATTGGAAAGTCAATTTAGCGAAACTGATACTAGGAAGAATGCTGCTATTTTGGATGTTGCAGCTTATGCTGCTTCAAATCCAAGTTTAGGTATAACTTATGGTGATGCACCATATCAAAATACGGGTCTATATAATCAAAAATATCAACCAAGAATAGGTGAAACCTCTAGTGCTGGGGTATCAGTTTTAAACTATTTAAATAATTATAGAGTAATAAGGTATGCTGATGTATTACTAATGGCAGCAGAAGCAAATAACAGGGCAACAATACCCAACGATGTTAAGGCACAAGGTTATCTTAAGTTAGTTCGCCATCGTGCCTATGGAGATGATTCCCATGCTCCTACTGTTACTGGTTCTGCCTTAACTCATGCAATTTGGGAAGAGCGAAGGTTGGAATTAGCCATGGAAGGGGATCGTTTTTTTGATTTAGTTAGAACAGGTCAAGCCGCTTCAAAGATTAAGGGGTTTGTTGTAGGACGTAATGAATTATTCCCAATTCCTCAACAAGAAATAGATTTATCTGGCTTAGCTCAAAATCCTGGTTATTAATTCAATTAAAAAAATTACTTGTCATGTATAATATAAAAAAAATTCTTCTCCTTACATTCTTGATGTCATCTCTAATAGGTTGCCAGAAGGATTATAATGATACATCGTTTCTTACATCAGTAGGAACTCCTACAAAGGTTTCTGCACTTACCACTATTACTCAAGATAATAGTGGGTTGGTTACCTTAACTCCAAATGGTGAAAACGTCTCTTATTTTGAGATTTATTTTGGGGATGCCACTACTGCTCCTTCTAAAGTATTTGCAGGGTCTAGTGTTCAGCATATTTATACTGAAGGCGTTTTTACTATCAAAGTGATTGCTCATAGCATTGGAGGAACTACTAATACTTCTACTCAGCAGTTGACCGTTGCATTTAGATCTCCAGAAAATTTGTTAGTGTCTACGCCAACTGACGCATCAAACAATTTTAAAATTAACTTGTCTGCAACGGCTTCTTACGAAACTTACTTCAAGGTCTATTTTGGAGATTCTGCAAATGAAGCACCTCAGTCTTTCCTAGAAGGCGATACTATTTCTCATGTGTATCCTAAAATTGGAGCGTACACCATAAAAGTTATTGCTTTTAGTGGTTCCTCAGACTCCATTTTAGTCACTAAGGTTGTTTCTATTGTTGATCCGCTCAACTTGCCAATTACGTTTGAGTCTTCTACACTTAATTACATGTTTACTGATTTTAATGGTGGAGCTACAACTGTAATTAATAATCCTCAAACTAATGGCATCAATACAAGCGCTAGGGTTGCTAAAATGATTAAAAATGCTGACCAAACATGGGGTGGTAGCTGGATTGGATTGAGTAGTCCAATCGACTTTTCTCAGAATAAGATTTTCCGTATGAAGGTATTCTCTCCACGAATTGGAGCTAAGGTGCTTTTAAAAGTAGAAAATGCTTCTAATAGCAATTTGTCCTATGAAGTTACTGCAACAACTACCGTTGCAAATGCTTGGGAAGACCTAGTGTTCGATTATAGTGCAGTAAGTGCCACTACATCCTATAGTCATATTGTTATCATTTTTGATAATGGCACAATGGGTGATGGTTCCGCAAACTTTACTTTCTTACTTGATGATATAAGATTAACTAATTCACTACCGGCAACCACTGTAACTCTTCCATTAGATTTTGAGTCTACTTCACTCAACTACAAGTTCACTGACTTTAATGGTGGAGGGGTAACTATAATCAGTAACCCACAAGCATTAGGAATAAACACAAGTATGCGAGTAGCTAAGATGGTTAAAAGTGCTGACAAGGTTTATGGAGGTAGTTATATTTCCCTAACAAACCCAATTGATTTTAGCAGTAAGAAAACTTTTTCCATGAAAGTTTATTCTCCACGAGTTGGAGCTAAAGTGCTTTTAAAAGTTGAAAACCTTACTAATGCCAATTTGGGTTACGAGAAAGAATCTGTTACAACAAAAGCAAATACTTGGGAAACATTATCTTTCGATTACAGTGCTGTCCCTACTACAAACGCTTATCAAAAAGTAGTATTGATTTTTGATAATGGCACAATGGGAGATGGCTCAGCAAATTTCACTTTCTATTTTGATGACATTACATTAAACTAAAAAATATACAGTATGAAATATTATATAAAGACAATAGGTACTATCCTTTTTGCATTAGGTTTGGGCATCACAGCTTGCAAAAAGGCCGAATATTCACTTGGTAGTATTACTGCGCCTACTAATTTGGTATTAACAGATACTATTCAAGGACAGAATACTGCTAATCTAGGTGGTGATGGTTCTGGAAATATCTCAATAAATGTTTCTGGCAATAATGCCCTTTCTTACAAAGTAGATTTTGGTGATTCAACCACGAATGCTGTCAAAACTTTTTTAGGCGGTAGTTTAAGTTATAAATACAGCAAGCCGGGCGAATATGATTACACTCTCAATGTAACTGCAATTGGTACTGGTGGAGCTGTTTCCATATTGAGTAAGAAAATACATATTGTTGTCGTATTTCAATTGGATTCTGTAATCGCAGTTTCATTAAATGGGAATATATCAAAAGTTTGGATAACAGACAGAAATGCCACAGGGCATGTAGGGGTGGGGCCAGTAACTACTTTTACCCCGGACTATTATTCAGCAACGCCAAATACTAGGTCTGATTGTTTGTATGATGATGAAATTACTTTTCGAAAAGATGGGTCTAACATTTATTTGACCCTTGATAACAAAGGACAAAGCTTCATGATAAATGCTGCTACTGCATTTTATGGAATGGGGACTAATTCAGGTGATAATTGTTATACAATTGATCCAGGAGGTAAGAAGCTACTCATATTTAGTGCTGCAACTTCTGGCTCTACTGCTGATATTTCTACCCGTATTCAATTTAATGTAAGTGGTAATGGATTAGTAAATTTAGGTACTGGTGCTAACGGTTATGAAATACTCACCTTAACTGATTCCACAATGCAACTTCGTAATATAGGAGCTGATGGATTGGCTTGGTATCAAAAACTAAAAGTAAAAAACTAAATAGAAAGGAAATATGAAAAAGTTATACAATAAATTAATGATATCATTATTGTCATGTCTTCTTATTTTAGAAGGATGTACAAAATCAAATTCTAATACTACTCTAAATGTTGCTCCTTCTAATTTGCAGGTTTATGCAACTGCTAGTGTTGATGGAACTGGCGTAGTAAGTTTTTCTGCTACTGCTGATAATGCAGTTTCTTATAAGTACAATTTTGGTAACGGAGATTCTTTAATCGTAGTGTCTGGATATACCAACTACCAGTATAGTCTTTCTGGAACAAACAATTACACAGTAACAGTTACTGCAATTGGATATAATGGTTTAACGATTAGGAAATCAGTATTAGTAGGTGTTTATGTAAAGACAGGCTCTGGGAATCTAGTGTGGTCTGATGAATTTAATACGGATGGTACACCCGACCAAACTAAATGGAGTTTTGATATTGGTGCAGGTGGATGGGGTAACAGTGAATTAGAATTCTATACCAGCAGATCAACTAATGCGATAGTATCTAATGGCACTTTGAAGATTGTGGCTCGTAAGGAAAGTTATAACGGAAGTGATTACACTTCTGCTCGAATTATTTCTAAAAATAAGTTTGCTTTCACTTATGGTCGTGTTGAAGTAAAAGCAAAGCTGCCATCTTCCGCTGGTACTTGGCCTGCAATCTGGATGTTGGGAAGCAATAATGACGTTGCAACTTGGCCTAGTTGTGGCGAAATAGATATTATGGAACAAAAGGGTAGTGAGCTAAACAAAATTTATGGAACAATTCATTATCCAGGACATTTTGGAGGTGGTGGAGTAGGAAGTACAACCACCATTTCTGGTGCTAGTACTGACTTTCACATTTATGCTTTAGATTGGTCTCCTACAACAATCAAAATGTATGTAGATAATCAACTATTTTTTTCATTTGCTAACTCCACTTCTGTACCTTTTAATCATGATTTCTTTTGCATTCTAAACTTAGCAATGGGTGGAACATTTGGAGGAACAGTTTCATCAGCCTTTACAAGCGATGTAATGGAAGTTGACTACATTAGGGTCTATAAATAAAAAATTGATTTCTCCTTAGTTCGTTTGTGTCTAGGAATATTCACTAAATAGTGTTAGAAGAAATTAATTAAAGATTCTAATGAATCAAAGGGAATAGCGTCTGCTTTGTTTATAATTCTTTGGGTTAAGTAATTGATTTTTTATTAAAACATTCAATTCATACAGATGAGTATGTGTTGATTCTAAGTTTTTAACATGAGAAAGTATCATACTATTCTTGTTTTCTTTCTTATAGTTTCATCTAATGCTTTATCTCAAGAAGGTAAGGTAATAGTTAAAAAAGCTACAAATGGATTCCTGATTCAAGTTGGTAGTAAACCATTTTTTGTTAATGGGATGAATTGGGATTATTATCCAATTGGGACTAACTTTAAATATAGCTTATGGCAGCAACCCGATAAGACAATTAAAGAAGCACTTAACTATGAGATGCCTTTACTAAGAAAAATGGGGGTAAATACTATTCGGCAATATACTGGCATACCGCCAGAATGGATTAAGTACATATTTCAGAATTATGGAATTTACACTGTACTCAACCATCCATTTGGTAGATATGGATTAACACTCAATGGAAAATGGGAATCTAATACTGATTATTCAAATGATTTAGTAAGGGAAACGTTGGTGAAAGAAGTAGAAGAAATGGTTTTTCTATATAAAAGTACACCAGGTCTCTTGATGTTTCTTTTGGGTAATGAGAATAATTACGGTCTTTTCTGGCAAGGAGCAGAAACAGAGAATATCCCATTAGAAAATCGTAAGTCAACCACTGCTGCAATAAATCTTTACAAGTTGTTTAATGAGGCTGCCATTTCAATGAAAGCAATTGATACCAATCATCCAATTGCTATTTGTAATGGTGATTTGATGTTTTTAGATATTATAGCAATGGAATGCAAGGAGGTGGACGTGTTAGGGGTGAATATTTACAGAGGGCTTTCTTTCGGAGATTCCTTTGAGAAAATCAAAAGTTCTTTAAATAAGCCAGTTATGTTTACTGAGTTTGGTGCAGATGCTTTTAATGAAATAACTAAGGTGGAAGATCAACACAATCAAGCAACCTGTTTAGTCGCAAATTGGAAAGAAATTTATGCAAATGCTGCTGGTGGGGGCAAAGCTGAAAATTGTATTGGTGGATTTACTTTTCAATTTAGTGATGGTTGGTGGAAAAGTGGTCAAACTAAAAACCTGTCTACACACGATTCAACAGCTTCTTGGTCTAATGGTGGTTATAAATACGATTATCAAAAGGGTCTATTTAATATGAATGAGGAGTGGTTTGGCGTTTGTGCCAAAGGGGATTCCAATACAAATGGGGTTTATAGTTTATATCCCAGAGCATCCTATTATGAACTAAAAAAACTAAACAAAAAATATACACATTCAATTCTTAAAAACGTTCAATATAATCAGACAAAGAATGTTATGAGACAAAAATGGTTGATTAATAAATAATTGTTGTTCCTCAAAATTAACAAAAAGAGTTTTAAAAAATATTACTAATGAAAGAAGTTGCAATAGGTTTTGATTCAATTGAAATGGAAGGAGAAACCTTTTTTAAAATTTCGAATGTTAATGAAATGTCTCCATTTTTTATGAGCATTGTTAGCGATTCGAATCATTGGTTATTCATTTCAAGTAATGGTGGGTTATCTGCTGGAAGAAAAGATGCAGAACATGCGTTGTTTCCCTATTATACCGATGATAAGATAATTAATTCTGTTGAAAATACCGGTAGCAAAACTATCCTTTGGATAAATAAAAACAACAAATCATATTTGTGGGAACCATTTTCTGAAAGAAGTACTGGAAAATTTAACATTACACGAAACCTCTATAAAAATCAGTTTGGTAACAAAATAATCTTCGAAGAAGTTAATAACGATCTAGAAATTGCGTTTCAGTACCATTGGTGTTCTTCCGATTTTTATGGATTTGTACGAGTAAGTAAACTTAGTAATTTTTCCGATTCAGACGTGAATGTGAAATTGTTAGATGGCTTGCAGAATCTGCTTCCTTATGGTGTAGGTAGTGATTTGCAAAATAACTTCAGTAATTTGGCAGATGCTTATAAACGTACTGAATTAATACCCGAAACAGGAGTGGCTATAATTGCTTTGAGTGCAATAATTGTAGATAAGGCCGAGCCAAGCGAAGCATTGAAAGCAAATGTTGCATGGTCTGCCGGAATGGAGAATGTTACTTATTTGCTTTCCTCAAAACAGCTAAATAGTTTCAGGCTAAATGGCATTGTTCAACAAGAAGAAGATGTCAAAGGGCATCCTTGTGCTTATTTTATTAATAGCGAAATAACACTTAGTGCTAATGGAAACAAACAATGGATGATTGTATTAGATGTTAATCAAAATGCTAGTGCCATTTTACAACTTTTTGAGAACATAAAGAATGAAGCTAATTTGCCAAAAAAAGTAACAGATAATGTACAACTAGGAACCGAGAATCTAATAAAATTAGTTGCAGCAGCAGATGGATTGCATTACACAGCCGATCATTTAAAAGACACCCGACATTTTAATAATGTTTTATTCAATATTATGAGGGGTGGAATTTTTGACAATAATTACCAAATTGAGGTAAAGGAATTTGCTAATTATCTACAAAAAGCCAATAAACAAGTTTTTGAAGCTTTTCAATCTTCAATTGAACAATTACCTCCAGTTTTCTCTATTCAGACGTTGAAAAAACTTGCTATTAAATTTAACGACAGTAATTTTAACAGATTAGTTTCAGAATATTTACCACTTAAATTTAGTCGAAGACATGGAGACCCAAGCCGGCCTTGGAATAAATTTTCTATCAATACAAAAAGTGAAATAGATGGATCTAAAATTTTAGATTATCAAGGCAACTGGAGAGACATATTTCAAAATTGGGAAGCATTGGTGCATTCTTATCCTGACTTTATAGAGGGAATGATTGCCAAATTTTTAAATGCTTCAACCTTCGATGGGTACAATCCTTATAGAGTTACTAAAAGTGGATTTGATTGGGAAACAATTGAACCAGATAATCCATGGTCCTACATTGGATATTGGGGCGACCATCAAATAATATATCTACTTAAGTTTTTTGAATTTCTTGAGAAACATAATCCTCAACATATTCATCAACTACTAGGCAATAATGATTTTGTTTATGCCAATGTTCCTTATGAGATAAAGTCGTATGAGGATATATTTCGAAATCCAAAAGACACGATTGAGTTTAATCACAAAAGTGATCATTCCATACGTGAGAGAATGAAAGTAGTTGGTGCTGATGGGGCTTTGCTTACTAATAATGATGGCGAAATATTTCATGTTTGTTTTTGCGAAAAGGTTTTTGCAACAGTGCTTTCCAAGCTCTCCAACTTTGTGCCAGAAGGAGGAATTTGGATGAATACACAAAGACCAGAATGGAACGATGCAAATAATGCATTAGTGGGCAACGGTCTTTCGATGGTGACCCTTTACTATCTAAGAAGGTTTTTAAAATTCTTCCAACATGTTTTTGAATACACAGATGCGCAAGAAATTTCCTTTTCAGAAGAGCTTTACATATTCTTTGAGGAAGTAGTTACAACTTTTGAAAATTACAAATACACACTATCAGGTAAAATAAGTGATACTGATAGGAAAAAAATAACCGACGTATTAGGTTTAGCAGGTAGCAATTACAGAAGTAAGATTTATGGTGATGGTTTTAGTGGGAGAAAGAAAATAGTATCACCAAAACAATTGTTAAATTGTATAGAACTAGCAAATGAGTTTTTGGAACATTCAACTAGAATGAATAAAAGGAATGATGAATTATATCATACATACAATTTAATTTCTTATGACGATAACACAATTCAAGTGGCACCATTAAGTGTAATGCTTGAAGGGCAAGTGGCTGTATTAAGTTCAGGGTATCTAACAGGTGAACAGAGTTTGAAACTTTTGGATGCACTTAAAAACAGTGCTTTATATAGGCATGATCAAAACAGTTATATACTTTACCCAAATAAAGAATTGCCTAAATTTTTACATAAGAATTCAATTCCAAAACAGTCAGCGGAAAGCTCCTTTTTACTAAAGAAATTGATAGAGGAAGGTAATAAATCTATTGTTGAGATAGATATTCTTGGTGGTGTGCATTTTAATGGCAATTTTAGAAATGCCAATGATCTGGAAGAAGCATTACAACAACTAGATAAAAAATATAGTACTCTGGTTCAAAAGGAAAGAATATTGATACTTCAAATATTTGAAGAAGTTTTCTGTCACAAAGAGTTTACTGGTAGATCAGGAACATTTTTTGGTTATGAAGGCTTAGGTTCCATCTACTGGCACATGGTTTCAAAATTAGTTTTAGCGGTTCTAGAGAACTGTAACAGGGCTATTAAAGAACAGAATTCTAAACAAATAATCGATGCTTTAAGCAAACATTTCCATGAAATTAATGAAGGGATTGGTGTACATAAATCACCTATAGTTTACGGAGCCTTTCCAACTGACCCTTATTCTCACACGCCAATCGGTAAGGGTGCTCAACAACCAGGAATGACTGGTCAGGTGAAAGAGGACATACTTACAAGAATGGCCGAATTGGGCATGCAAACAAAAGATGGTCAACTGTTGTTCAAACCTTATTTGCTTCACAAAAAAGAGTTCTTGCAACACAGTACAGCGTGTCAATTTGTTTTAGTTAATGGCAACTTAAAAACATATCATCTTGAAAAAAATAGTTTAGCCTTTGCAGTTTGTCAAGTACCTGTTATTTATACGATTTCAAAAGTAAATAAAATAGAAGTAGTGTTCGTAAATGGCACTTCCGAAGTGTTTGAAACATTGCAATTAAGTAAAGAAACAAGCACTCAGATTTTCGAAAGAACGAATACGGTTATTGAAATTAAAGTTTCCATATCAGAAGATAATTTGCGATAATGAATAAACTGTTCTTCATAACAATATATTTGGTTGCTGCGTGTAATCCATTCAAAAAAGTGAGCTTGCATTCCAATATGACGGCTGCAAAACTTTTGGGTAACCCAAATTATCAAGCTATTTGTTATGGTGGATATAGATCGCAAACAAGAGATACAGAACCCTCAGTTGCTGAGATAAAGGAAGATTTAAAGATTTTGGCAGCAATAAACATTAAATTCCTACGAACATATAATGTACATCATAAGGAAGCTTCTAATTTATTACAAGCTATTGCAGAATTGAAAAAAGAAGATTCAAAATTTGAAATGTATGTAATGCTTGGGGCTTGGATTGATTGTAAAAATGCGTGGACGGATAAAACCCATGTACGTAATGAAGATAGTGAACGCAATTCGGTAGAGATAACTGAGGCGGCAAGATTAGCTAATGAATATCCAGATATAGTAAAAATCATCTCAGTAGGAAATGAGGCAATGGTTAAGTGGGCTTGGGCTTACTATGTTGATCCGAATATCATTTTGAAATGGGTAAGTCTTCTGCAGGATTTGAAAAAGCAACATTACTTACCTAAAAATCTTTGGATTACGTCTTCAGACAATTTTGCTTCTTGGGGTGGTGGCGACAAAGAGTATCATGTTGAAGATTTAAATAAACTGATTAAGGCTGTCGATTACATTTCAATGCATACCTATCCTATGCACGATACCCATTATAATCCTGCATTTTGGGGAATAAAAGAAATCGAACAACAACTTACAGAAAAAGAAAAAATTAATTCTGCAATGAAAAGAACAGTTGATTATGCTAAAATGCAATATCAAGGTGTTTTGAGCTATATGAAATCAATTGGCGCAAATAAACCAGTTCATTTAGGTGAAACAGGGTGGGCAACACAATCAAACGAACAATATGGAAATAATGGGTCTAAAGCAAGTGACGAATATAAATCGGCAAAATATTATGAGTTGATACGTAACTGGACAAATACCACCGGGATTACTTGTTTTTACTTCGAAGCCTTTGATGAAAGCTGGAAAAATAGCAATAATCCAATGGGGTCAGAAAACCATTTTGGATTAATTGATAGGCAATCTCAGGCCAAATACGCTTTGTGGGGTGCTGTAGATAAAGGTGTATTGAATGGATTAAAGCGAAACGGGAAATCCATTGTGAAATCCTTCAATGGCGATGAAAAAAAAATGTGGTTTGATGTTAAAGTACCTTCTAATATTTTAAAGAATTAAAAATGATGAAAATATTTAGCAGGTTATTTTATAGGTACTCATTTATATTATTTGTTTGTATGATGGCATTTTTGTCATTTAGCAATCAGGCTATAGGTCAAATAAATGTGGAAGTTTATGAAACTTCTGCTCATGGCAATTCATTGAAAAAGGTCACACAATTTCTTGATAGTAAAACACCCATTGAAATTGAAATTGATTCATCTAGAAAATTTCAGATAATAACAGGTTTTGGAGGTGCGTTCACAGAGTCCTCAGCTTATTTAATGACTAAGTTGAGTGCAAACAACAGGGAAAAAATACTAAAAGCCTATTTCTCTGAGGAAGGTGCAAATTATTCTCTTACTAGAACCCATATCAATTCGTGCGACTTTTCTTTGAGCAATTATGCCTATGCAAATATTTCTGGGGATAATATACTAGAACATTTTAGTATTGACCACGACAAAAATTATTTGATTCCGATGATAACAGAGGCTCTAAAGGTTTCTAAAAATGGGTTCAAAATTATTTCCTCCCCTTGGACGGCACCTCCTTGGATGAAAGATAATAATGATTGGCGTGGAGGAAAACTTTTGCCAGCTTTTAGGGAAACTTGGGCGCTCTATTTTTCAAAATATATTAAAGCTTATAAAAAAGAAGGGATTAATGTTTGGGGTATTACCGTAGAAAATGAACCATTAGGAAGCGGTAACAATTGGGAGAGCATGATTTATACCCCTCAAGAAATGACAGACTTTGTTCATGATTATTTAGGTCCTCATCTTGAAAAAGAGGGATTGTCGAGTATTAAAATTTTGGGTTACGACCAAAACCGTGGGGAAGATCTCGATAAGTGGGCGAAAACAATGTTTGTAGATAGCCTAAAATCAAAATATTTTGGAGGTACGGCAGTTCATTGGTATAACAGCACCTATGATTATTTTCCTCAATCTCTACAATACACACACCAAGTTTCTAAAGGCAAATATTTGATAAATACCGAGGCCTGTATTGATTCTCAAAAGCCTGAATGGAATAACGATAAATGGTTTTGGAGTAAACATGCCAGAGACTGGGGTTGGATATGGGCAACTGAAAGCCAAAAATATCTACATCCTGAATATGTGCCTGTTTTTCGATATGCCAGAGATATTATTGGTTGTTTGAATAACTATGTGGATGGCTGGATTGATTGGAATATGGTTTTAGATAAAAATGGGGGGCCAAATTGGGCTAAGAATTGGTGTGCGGCTCCAGTGCTTGTTGATGTTGAAAATGATGAAGTTTATTTTACTCCTTTGTATTACACAATGTCTCATTTCAGCAAGTTCATTCGGCCTGGCGCAGTTAAAATAGGTTGCAACATCCATAATCAGGAACTAATGGCAACGGCAGTGAAAAATCCTGATGGCACAATTGCGCTTGTTGTATTTAACCCAACAAATGAGGTGAAATCTCTGAAGATTAAGTTTAAAAGGAAAATAAAAAACATTTCTATTGAAGCTAGTGCATTACAAACCGTTATCATAAAATATTAATTATCTACTGTTTAAATTTTAATAAATGTCAAATAATACACTCAATTCAAAAGGAGAGATTCCTATAGGTCAAAAAATTGCATTTGGTTTAGGTATGTTTGCAAACCAGATGTTTCCTGCTGCCTTAGGTATTTTTATGGTGGTTTTAGTGCAAGACCTGAAATTTCCTGCTTGGATGTGGGGTATTTTATTTTTCCTGCCGAGAATTTTTGATGCATTTATTGATCCTATCATGGGGTTCATCTCTGACAATACTAGATCAAAATGGGGGAGGAGAAGACATTATGTTTTTATAGGAGCAATTGTTATGGGAATTTCATTTATTGTAATGTGGCAATTGTATAGAGAAAACGGCGTTCAGTTTAATTTCATTTACTTTCTGCTATGGTCGTTCATCTTTTATTTGGGTCTATCCATTTTCAGTGTTCCCTACGTTGCAATGGGTTATGAAATGAGTGATGATTTTCATGAACGCACCAGTATTATGGCTATTTCTCAATGGATTGGTCAATGGGCATGGGTTATTGCGCCATGGTTTTGGGTTATTATGTATGATCCTAAATGGTTTCCAAATGCAGATACTGCAACAAGAACTCTGGCAGTTTGGGTGGGTATTAGTTGTATGATTTTAGCTATGATGCCTGCTATCTTTATCACTAGTAAATCCACTAAAGATGAAG
Source organism: Chitinophagaceae bacterium (assembly GCA_947447825.1). Classification (GTDB taxonomy): domain Bacteria; phylum Bacteroidota; class Bacteroidia; order Chitinophagales; family Chitinophagaceae; genus Parasediminibacterium. The sequence goes on from CANFLL010000020.1 coordinate 50,741, forward strand.
TTAGTTTTTCTCCATTAACTTTTAAAACCATTGGAGGTAGCTTGAAAGAAATTTTCAATAGCTTCAAAGAAGCATTTAGGAATAAACCTTTCACTAAGCTTTGTATAGCTACTTTTTTAATTTTTAACGCTTTCAATACAGTTGCGGGCTTCACTTTTTTTATTGTTGTATATTATCTTTTCGATGGTAATACGAGTGCTGCTGGCATTTGGCCCACCCTTTTTGGTTGTGTAGGGGCTTTGTCAACCACGTTTGTTGTTATTCCAATTGTTGCTCGGTTATCTAAAATAATGGGAAAAAAGAATGCCTTTTTAGCCTCTCAGGGGTTCTCCATTTTTGGGTATATATTGTTTTGGTTTTTGTTTATTCCAGGTAAGCCATATATGTTCTTGTTTGCTTTGCCTTTCTTTTCTTTTGGTATAGGTAGTTTGTTTACCTTAATGATGTCTATGACTGCTGATGTTTGTGATATGGATGAATTATCCTCAAACAAACGGCGAGAAGGCATTTTTGGTGCAATCTATTGGTGGATGGTAAAGTTTGGTTTTGCAATAGCTGGTTTATTAACTGGTGTAATCATGTCCCTAGTTGGATTTAACCCAAATCTGCCAGTTCAAACAGAAGGAGCAGTAACCGGGTTAAGGCTATTCTTTTCAGGGGTACCTATTTTAGGTACGTTAATAGCAATGTGGGTAATGAGGAATTATGATTTGACAGAAGAAAAAGCCAGAGAGATTAAAAAGCAATTAGATGAAAGAAAAGAAATTTTTTCTACTATAAAACAATAAAAAATGACCTTACTATAATTTCCTTTTACTGATTTAAGCGTGTTGAGCAAATTAATAGGGGGTATGGTTGAATCTGAATCTGCTGTTTCTGTAACAGACATTTCAATTTATAGGTCAATGTCGTTAAGCTAAGAGATTTCATCACATTATTTTATAGTTCATTGATTTAGGTTTTTTCTGTTTATGTTTTCTGGGAAAGGTTCTGTTAGGTCTGATTGCCTCAGTTGTTTTTTTGAGGATATTATCCACTGTTTGCAAGAACTTTCTTATTTTTTTC